>PMCE01000451.1:0-2165 GCA_003154025.1 Syntrophaceae bacterium | reverse complement strand
CCTTGAACCTTGAGCCTTGTACCCATTTTTTCTCATGGCCAAACTGCTCGAGAAAAGATCCAAGAAAGCAGGGCTGCCCCCCGGGACGCTGGTCCATATCGGGGAAGAGAAGACGGAAAAGACCCGCGTCACGGTCGTGGAATACGACGCCCAGACCTTCCAGGAGCGGAACGGGGTCACGACCGCCCCCTGCTACGTGTTTCCGCCGGCCCCCACCGTTACCTGGATCAACGTGGACGGGGTCCATCAGGTGGAAGTCCTGGAGAAGCTGGGCAACTGTTTCGGAGTCCATCCCCTTGCCCTGGAAGATATCCTGAATACGGAGCAGCGCCCTAAGATCGAAGACTACGGGGAAGACCTTTTCATCGTCGTGAAGATGCTCTCCTATGTCGAGGAGAAGGACGAGATCGAAGCCGAGCAGATCAGCCTGATCCTACGTCCTAACGCCCTCCTTTCCTTCCAGGAGAAGGAGGGGGATGATTTTGTCGCCGTGAAGGAACGGCTCCGAACCGGAAAGGGGCGCCTCCGGAAGATGGGGGCCGATTACCTGGCCTACGCCCTGCTGGATATCGTGGTCGACCGGTACTTCGGGGTCCTGGAAAAACTGGGAGAGCGGATCGAAGTCCTGGAAGGAACGCTGCTCACCGATCCCACCACCCCCACCCTGCAGAAGATCCAAAGTCTGAAGAGGGAGATGCTTCTCCTGCGGAAATGGGTCTGGCCCCTCCGGGAAGTCATCAGCAGCCTGCAGCGGGGAGAATTCCCCGGCATCCAGGAATCCACCCGGATCTACCTGCGGGATGTCTACGACCACGCCATCCAGGTCATGGATACGGTCGAAATCTTCCGGGACATGCTTTCGGGTATGCTCGACATTTACCTTTCCTCCATCAACAACCGGCTGAACGCGGTGATGAAGGTCCTCACCATCATCGCCACCGTCTTCATGCCCCTGACCTTCCTTGCCGGGGTCTACGGGATGAATTTCAAGCACATGCCCGAGCTGGAGTGGCGGTGGGGGTATCCCCTCATTCTCATCCTCATGGCATTTATCGCCATCGTCATGTTGACTTTGTTTCGACGGAAAAAATGGCTCTAGCAATTGCGAATTGCGCATTGCGTATTGCGGATTGAAAAAACCGTGAATTCAGGAGTCAGAATTCAGAATCCAGAAGAAAGGCCTTTATTCTGACTCCTGNNTACATTCTGGCCCTCGACCAGGGCACTACGAGCTCCCGCGCGGTTCTCTTCGAACGGCGGGGGAAGATCATCAGCATCGCTTCCAAAGAATTCCAGCAGATCTACCCCAAACCCGGCTGGGTGGAGCACGACCCGATGGAGATTTGGGATTCCCAGATGGAGGCGGCCCGGCGGGTCCTGGACTCGGCGAACGTCCCGCCCCAGAGCATCGCGGCCATCGGAATCACCAACCAGCGAGAGACCACGGTGGTCTGGGACCGGCAGACCGGCAAACCGGTGTATAACGCCATTGTCTGGCAATGCCGCCGCACCGCACCGGCCTGCTCCCGGATTCAGAAAACAAAGTTCGCCGAAAAACTTCGTAAGAAAACGGGGCTGGTTGTCGACGCCTATTTTTCGGGAACCAAGATCCAGTGGATCCTGGAGCATGATAAGAAGATCCGCAAGGCGGCGGAGAGGGGCGACCTCGCTTTCGGGACCATCGACAGCTGGCTGGCCTACCAGCTGACCGGGAAAAAGCTCCATATCACCGACTATTCCAATGCCTCGCGAACCCTTCTCTTCAACATCCACGATCTCTCCTGGGACCCCGAGATTCTCCGGTTCTTGGACATTCCCGAAAAAATGCTGCCGGCGGTCAAACCGTCCAGTCAATTTTACGGCCATACCTCCCCGGCGGTCTTCTTCGGGGCCGAAGTTCCCATCTCCGGGATCATCGGCGATCAGCAGGGAGCCCTCTTCGGCCAGACGTGCTTCCATAAAGGCCAGGCCAAAAACACCTACGGCACGGGTTGTTTCCTCCTGATGAACACGGGAGAAAAGCCGGTTACCTCCAAGACCAATCTTCTTACCACCGTTGCCTGGGGGACCGAGAAGAAGGTGGAGTACGCCTTGGAAGGAAGCGTATTCATCGCCGGGGCCGTGATCCAATGGCTCCGCGACGGCCTGAAGATCATCACCCGGGC
>PMCE01000386.1 GCA_003154025.1 Syntrophaceae bacterium | reverse complement strand
GCTGTAGTTGATATCCCGTTTCAGTATTTCTCTGGGCAACCGGAATGGCGGAATCGCCCAGGCTAGCAGTCCCCCAGGCTCTGGAAGGGCTTCGATGATCTCCGGGTGATGACCTTCGCGCACCAAATCATAGGCCGCTGCCAAACCTGCTGGCCCTGAACCGATGATGGCGACTTTTTTTCCTTCTCTTCCTGCCAGTTCATCGGGAACAGTTCCCTCATATCCCCGCTCAGCGACGAATCGCTTCATCGCCTTTATCGAAATAGGCTCGTCAACCCCGCATTTTAAGCACTCCATTTCACATGGGTGAGTACATACGTACCCAGTCACCCAAGGAAGGGCATTGGTTTTCCTTATCGTTTCCAATGCCTCCCCGTATTTCCGATGGGCCAGGAGATACACATATTCTCTTATATCTTGCTGCAGCGGACATGCGCTTTGACAGGGGGGGATGCCAAAAGACTTTTCCGTATTCAACTGAGGCGTGGCTTTGACGCCGGGGTAATATTTTTGGTAGAGGCGCCCGCGCAGGCTCTCCGTTTCTTTTCTTTGGGCAGGAATGATTTCTGCGGGGCAGCCGCGGATACAAACTGCACAAATGCTGCAACTTTTGTTATCAATAATCGGTTTGAATGTCTTTACGGCATTTCCCATTTCAAAATCCTCTCATAATTCAGTTTCTCGTATTTTCTCGGCCCCCACTTTAAAACCGATTTCGATGGCCCGCAGATTTAGATCCCGAAATCGCTCGGGAACCCTTTCTCTGGTTGCTTCCAATAGCGCCTTTTTCCCAACCACCCCCGTCATTCCTACCATGGAGCCTAAAATGATCATGTTGGCGACGATCTCATTTCCCAGGTCTTCTGCCGCCGCCTTAGTGGCAGGAATTGGTATTTGTTTCAAATCCTTGATTTCTTTAGGGACGATTCCCGCATCATAAATAACTACGCCGCTGGAATCCTTCACCTGTCCTATGAATCGATCATATCCTTCCTGAGACAGCGAAACCAGGATATCGATCTTGATCACCTGGGGGAAAACGACGGACTGGTCGGATATAACCACGTCAGATCGGCAGGCCCCCCCGCGAGCGGAAGGACCGTATGTTCCCGAACTTGCCACCCATTTCCCGTCTAAGATGCCGGCGTGACCAAGGATCAGGCCCGATAAGATGACCCCCTGACCTCCAAAACCACAAAATCTAACCTGCTTAGTCATTATCCACTTCTCCCATGATGAACATATCCTTCAGTTCTTCTGCTTTTAGGCCCCGCGCATCTTCCTTGGAAATGCATCTATTCATCAAGAATTCGAACATTTCCGGAGGAGTTCCCAAATCATTGCGCCTTCCATATTGGGTCGGGCAGGTGGTCAGAACCTCAATAAAGGAGAAACCCTGGATCTGCAGGGCATTCTTGATTCCCTCCATAAGTTCAAAGGGCTGGGTGATCGAAAACCTTGCAGCGTAGGCTGCACCAGCCACTTTCACTAGTTTGGGGAAGTTAAAAGGACGATAGGGGTTTCCTTGAGCGGTCGTGGTTGTCTTCAGGCCGAAGGGAGTGCTGCATGCCACCTGCCCACCGGTCATCCCATAAAGCCCGTTGTTGGCTAAAATGATGGTCAGATCCATATTCCTACGGGCGNNGGATGAGATGGTTTCCCCCGATGTCGCCAATATCTCCGTCCCCGCCAATGACCATCACCGTTAACCGGGGATTAAACACCTTGGCCCCGGTCGCAAAGGCAATCGCTCGACCATGCAGAGTGTGCAAAGTATCCACCTTAAATATGGTGCTTACATAGGAAGCGGCGCAACCGATCCCGCCCACCATTAATAGGTTGTTGCCCTCATCCAACTCGAGGTCGGAAATTACCCGCAAAATAAGCCCTCGCAGGATCCCATGACCACAGCCGGGGCAAGTGGCCACCGAAATTGACTCTTCCCGCAAATACTTTTCCTTCAGACGTTGTTCTTGACTCTTGGTCTTCATACGAGTCTCTCCAATTCCTTGCTAATCGCGTCGGGATAAATAATCTCAGCGTTCACTTGTGAAAGAGAAATGACCTCACATCGGGCATATTTAATTATTTCTCCCGCCATCTGCCCCTTGTTCATCTCCGGGACAAGAATCTTTTTCGTTAGGGCCCCCATCTGCTTAATGATAACGTCGGGGAAAGGCCAGATGGTCACCAGGCGGAGCATCCCGACCTTCTTTCCTTTTCGGTTGAGCTCCCGGACTGCATAGAGGGAGCTCCGAGCTGTAAAACCATAGGAAACCACCAACACATCCAGGTCTCCTTCGGCGTAAAAGGACTCGTACTCGATGATTTCTTCCTTTTGGTTCATGATTTTATCATGAAGTTTGGAGGTTAAAGCGGCGACTACCCTTGGGTCCCCCGATTTTCTAACCCCGGTCGGTGTATGAGCTGTTCCGCTTACCAGAATTTTCTCCCCTTCTCCAAACGAAGGCATGTGAAAACCGCCATTGATCTCCGGGCCAAAGGTCGGTGCGCCTGGTTTCTTGATTCGTTCGAATACCTCAACCGTTCCTTTCACCTGCAGCTTCTCCCACTGATGGACCAAGGATGCTTCGGTCAGCATAATGACTGGAGTCCTATACCGCTCGGCATAATTGAAAGCCCGAATGGTCAAATCATAGGCTTCTTGTACCGACCAGGGGGAAACGGCAATAATCTGGTAATCTCCATGAGAGCCCCATTTGGCCTGCATCAAATCTCCGGACCCCACCCCGGTTGCCGAACCCAAGCTCGGCCCACCCCTCTGGCCATCTACCACCACGATGGGAGTCTCGGTCGCTGCCGCATATCCGATTCCCTCTTGCATAAGGCTAAAACCAGGGCCAGAGGTTGCCACCATCGCCTTTGCCCCCGCCCATACGGCTCCAATGGCGGAGCAAATGGAGCCAATCTCATCCTCCATCTGCATGAAAGTTCCCCCGACCTCCGGAAGTCGGATCGACATTCTTTCCGCCAGCTCGTTGACGGGAGTGATCGGGTAACCGGCGTAATAACCACACTGAGCCGCAATTGCGCCTTCGGCAATGGCCTCATTCCCGGAAAGGAAGTAATTTCCCGCGGGAAGCGCAGCTTTCACCTCTTTCAATTTCATTGACAGTAATCCTCCTAAATATTACTCCCCCTTAGGTGTCTTACCAGGGTAGAACCACTAAAATAAATCCGGGCAAGTCGACTACAGTCCTATTTTTTCTCTTTAGCCTCGTCGGCCTTTACTTTTTCATAAACCTTAGCGGTCTCCGAAAAATTCTCTTCAGCATATTTTGTCAAAGCGGTACTATCCATTAAAGTGATGGGCATATGCATGGTGTTCATTACTTTGATGAACTCCGCACTGGTCATGGCTTTGCTGTAAGCAACTTCCAGCTTTTTTACGACAGCGTCAGGAAGGCCTTTCGGGCCTACAATCCCCAAAAAGTTGGGGTAGGTGACTTTGTAAATTTCACTGAGGGCGAGGATATTTTCATACCCTGGCATTTTAGGTAGGGTAATGAAGGCCAGAATTCTTAGTTTTTTCTCTTTGAGATAAGATATGGTCGACGCATCGATTGTCGAGGCATACATATTGATATGCCCACCCAATAAGGCCGTAAGCATATCAGCGCTTGATTTGTAAACCATAATGGTAAAATCCGCGCCCTCCTGCTTGCCGATCTGCCACATATTGAAAGCCTTAAAATCGACGGTTTTGGAGCCTGTGGTCCCAAGCTTTGTCCCTCTTGGATTCTTCTTGGCCCATCCAATAAAATCACCCCATTCCTTCCAGGGTGCATCATCGCGGACTAGGAGGATATAAACATAGCTTCCAAAACTCGTAATCCATGTGTAATCCTTGGTATTGTTAAATGGAGGGTCTTCAGAAAAGGGCATTAATAGACTGCTCCCCATCACGTTTCCCAGCGTGTACCCATCCGTCGTAGCTTTTCTGACATATCTGTGGGCGATGGCCCCATTGGCTCCAGGTTTGTTGATGGTCACAATAGGCTGCCCCAGATACTCGCCGGCAGCTTTATTCAAGGCCCGGCACGCTAAGTCCGTACTCCCGCCAGCGCTCAAGGTAAGGATAAATTCTATGGGTTTCGTGGGATAGTCTGGGTCTTTGGCTTGAACGGCGGGGAGATTCTCAAAAAGGATAACCCAAGCAAAGAGCAACCCGATGACAACTGTGAAACCTTTTGCCTTTCTAATCATTTTAAATCTCCTTTGATTTATTTTAATGCCGGATGGCATTAAACTCCTTGTCTCTCCTTACAAACATTCCTGGATAAGGCCCCTTCTAAATTCTTCCAGTTATAATGCTCCGGGCCATTCCCTGCCAATCAGGCTTTTACGAACCGGATGATTATTCCATTATTCAATTCCTCTCTAAACTTCTGGAATTCCCCATAACGTTCCACACCCTCAAGTGACTTCTTCTATCGGGATGGCCTTCTTTTTTTTGCGCAAAGAAGGAACGATGATGGAAAGCAGTAATAGAAGGCTGGCGGTCATCCCGACGGCGGCAATAGGCCGATTAAAGAAGATCATGAAGCTTCCATCCGATAACAAGAGGGAATGCCTCAGGGAATTCTCGAACATAGGTCCCAGAACAAAAGCCAGGACCAAGGGAGCGGCTTCGTAATTATATTTGCGCATCAGGTATCCAAAAACTCCAAAGACTAGCATGATGCCGGTGTCGAAAATACTGTTTTTAACGCTGTAAGCCCCTATCAGACAAATGAATAGAATCACTGGGAAAAGGATCTTATAAGGGATTTTGAGGACCTGAACCCATATTCCGATCAAGGGTAAATTTAACACCAAGAGCATCGCGTTGCCGAGGTACATGCTGGCCACCACGCTCCAGAATATTTCAGGGTTATTTTTCATCATCAGGGGCCCTGGCGTCACTCCATGAATCACCAGGGCCCCCAAAAGAATCGCCATCACCACGTTGGATGGGATGCCGAGGGTAAATAGAGGGATGAAGGAACCTCCTGCTCCGGCATTGTTTGCCGCTTCAGGCCCAGCCACCCCCTCAATGGCCCCGGAGCCAAATTTTTCCGGATGCCTAGAAACCTTTTTTTCTATCGCATATGAAGTAAAAGAGGCAATCACTGCACCCCCACCCGGCAGGATTCCTAATAGAAAACCCAAACCGCTCCCTCGCAGAATTGGCTTGATGCTATCCTTCCAGTCCTGCCAGTTTGGGAAAAGCCCTCTGATTTTGGTATCCAAAATACTTCTCTTATCCATGCCGGTCTCGATATTCCAAAAAACCTCCGAAATACCGAAGAGGCCCATGATGAGAGGGACTAGATCGAAGCCGTCAGCTAATTCGGAAATACCAAACGCAAACCTCAGGGACCCGCTTTCTGGGTCCTGCCCCGCACAGCCGAGGATAACCCCAAAAGACGCCATCATCAACGCCCGAATCATGGACCCGGAGGTCAGGTAAATGACAAAGGTCAATCCCATGCAGAGAAAACTGAAAAATTCGGGAGGACCGATACGCAGGGCAAAAGATGCCAAAAGGGGGCCCAGGAACATGAGACCGATGACGCTGCAAGTGCCAGCAATGAAGGAGCCGAAGGCGGCGATGCCCAGGGCGGGCCCAGCCCGCCCTTTCCGGGCCATTTGATATCCATCGAGACAGGTCACTACTGAGGCCGCCTCTCCTGGAATATTAACCAGGATTGATGTGGTAGAGCCCCCATACATCGCCCCGTAATAGATTCCCCCCAGCATAATGATGGCTTGGATCGGGCTGGCCTTAAAAGTGAGCGGAAAAAGGAGAGACATCGTCCCAACCGGACCGATTCCGGGAAGGACCCCGATCATCGTTCCGATGAAAACCCCGATAAAACAGTAAAGAAAGTTAACGGGCTCAAAAACCACGGAGAAGCCCATAAGGATATTTTGCAGGATTTCCATTTGACTTTCCTCGATTTCAGAACCCTAAAATCCCGCCGGGGAAAGGGACATCCAACCAGACTTTAAATAAGGCGTAGGAGATAAGGACGGCAATAACGCCGGACATGATGGCGATCCACCACCGGGTGGGTTTCACGGCCTTCAACAGAAGTACCATTAACAGAAAAGAAGATAGATAAAACCCCAGGACATTAAAAGAAAAGACATAGATGACTAAAATGGCCAGGACTAAAAGTACCTTGTGCCACTGTTTACCCACCCATAGAGGTTTCGCCTCTTTATCCGTCTTCCCGCGCATAAGAATTCCCGCTAGGTCGATGGAACTCATTACGACGAGAAAGAGAGCTGTCCAGAAAAAAATAAATCCGGGTCCAGGTTTGTGAAAATCTCCCAGGCCCAGTTGGTAGCCATGGACGGCAGCACCGAGCCCAATTATGAGCCAAAAGAAGCCTGCCCCCAGTTGATGAAACTTCATTTCTGTTTGATCCTTTATACGATCCTTAATGGGTATCGATAATCAATCCCTCGATTTGCCTTTATCGCGAATTCAAATTTCCTAAACCGGATCCACGGTCCGTTTTGTACGACGGGGGGGAGCTTTTTGACGGGATCAGTATACTGAGAAGGAGGGTATATGTCAAAAATATTTGGGAAAAGAGGCTCCTAGTGTGTGCTATTTGAGCAAGATTCAGGGATGTCCTCAGGTAGACAGCCTGTGCCCCGTCGTAAGGCAGTTCCGCGCACCATAAATGCCCCCTGTCCGCACCGAACACTTCTCGCAGCTGCCAATGTGAAAAAGGCTATCGCGTAACCCGGTCGACGCCGATGAAGCTTCCTATCTCATGTGCTTTCAAACGGGAAATACCTTGAAAGTATTTAACCTCTCGACTGTATATTTTTTGGCAGTTGGGTCAAGGCGTTTAGATCTGTCTATTTCTTAGAAGAAGCGATGGTCGCCATTCAGTATCAGCTAGACCATGCGTGCGACCTCATAGGCGTCCCACACGGCATTCATAATGTTATGGGGCTGTCTGGAGTCACCGATCAGGTAGATGTCGGGGCTTCGTTTGAGCAAGGATTTATATAATTTCTGTTCGGGCTCCATTTCGCATGCCCACCCAGAGATTTTTCTCGTTCACAAAGAATGACCCTGTGGCCCCGGAGGGCCGAGACCCGGGCCGCCTCCAGGCCTGCTGGGCCGCCCCCCACGACCATCACTTTCTTGGGTTCCTTCGCCCGATCGAGTCGATATGAGCGCTCTCGGCCCGTCGCGGGATTCACCGCGCACGACAGTGGCTTTCCCTTGGATATTCTCCCCATTTAGGCATCGTGGCAGCCGATACAGGGACGAATCCGCTCGGGCACGGCACCCCGGAGTTTCTTTGCCCAGGAAGCGTCAGCCAGCAATCCCTTCCCGATTGCCCCGAGGTCCGCTTTTCCCTCGACCATTATCTTCTCCCCAACCTCAGGCGTGGAAAGCTTCCCCACAGCGGTGACCGAAATCCGCACGACCTTCTTCGCGGCGGCGGCCATGTCTGCCATGCACCCGGACTCCTGGAAGATGGGCCCAATACCAGGCATCGTAACACCCGGCATCGACATGCAGCGAGTCAAAACCTGCCGCCTCTAGAATTCGGGCCATCTGCAGCCATTCTTCAATATCTCGGCCGGCTTCCAGAAATTGTTCTCCGGGCAAAGCCTCCGAATTTAGCCTCTTCACATAATGTTTCAGCCCAAACCGGTATTGTACGGGAAATTTTTGTCCAGCTTTTTCCTTGATCGCCTGGAGCACTTCGAGGGAAAAGCGGAGCCTTTCCTCGAGGCTGCCTCCGTATTTATCCGTCCTCTTGTTCCAAAGCGCAGTGGCAAACTGGTCCAAACGGTACCCCTCATGCCCGTGGATCTCCACCCCGTCGATACCGCACGAAGCCAGGATTTCCGCCGCGACCCCAAAATTCTTCGCGATCGCTTCCACTTCTGTGGTAGTCAGTTCCCGGCATGTCTGGCGGGGATCCCAGTAATATGGGATGGCTGAAGCCGAAACCGGCTGGCGCCCGCTCAGGCGAACCGGCGTCGTCACCCGACCGAAACCGGCCGTGAGCTGAGCGAATATTTTTGTCCCCAGGGAATGAACGGCTTCCGCCAGTTCCGTAAAAGAGGCGACCACGCGCCGGGAGACAAGGGAAAAAGGCCTTGAAAAGACTCGGCGTCGTCCTCCACCTTAAAGAGTCCGGTAATGATGAGACCTACCCCGCCCCTGGCCCTGGCGATGTAATATTCAACCCCCCGGGAAGACAATCCGCCGGTCAAATCAACGAGGTCGGTCACCCCCATGGCGGCCATGGCGATCCGGTCCTTGATCTCCAGATTACCGATTCTTATCGGCTCAAAGAGCTTTTCATATTTCATTAGAGTCCTTTTGGACGGTCAGCCTTCCACCCCTTTACGGCGGACCTCATTTGCCGGGCTCGTTGGGCCAAGGAAGAGAGTCTCTTCTTTTATTCAAGGAAGGCCTCTTCGCGTTTCTTGCGAAGGGCCGGCATCATGACCACAAACAAGGAAACCAGAGCAACGGCCAGCAGGACGGCGCTCACGGGTCGGGTGATAAAGGTCGTCGGGTCCCCCTTGGAAAGGAGAAGCGCCCTGCGGACATACTCTTCCAGCATCGGCCCGAGGATAAACCCGAGCATGAGGGGCGCGCCCTCGCATTCCAGCTTGGCGAAGAAATACCCGACCACCCCGAAGAAAGCCATGAGATAAATATCGAATTGGGCGGTGTTCAGGCTGTACACCCCGATGCCGCAAAAGACCAGAATCGCGGGGTAGAGCAGGCGGTAGGGGACGGTCAGGAGGCGCACCCACAACCCGATGAGCGGCAAGTTCAAGATCAGAAGGAAAAGGTTTCCGATCCACATCGAAACGATCACCCCCCAAAAGAGGGCCGGCTGTTTGGACATGACCATTGGGCCGGGTTGGATCCCGTGGATGATCAGGGCGCCGATCATCAGGGCCATAACGGCGTTGGAGGGAATACCCAACGTCAGCATCGGAATAAACGATGTCTGGGCCCCGGCGTTGTTGGCCGACTCCGGCGCTGCCACGCCTTCCAGAACGCCCGTGCCGAATTCTTTGCCGCGCTTCGAAACCTTCTTCTCGAACGAATAGGCGGCGAAGGATGCCAGGATGGCGCCTCCTCCGGGCAGGATGCCAAGAGCGGAGCCCAGCAAACTCCCCCGGAGAATCGGACCCACCATCCGCCTCAGGTCCTCCCGGGTCGGCATAAGACCGGTGATCCGTTTTTCCAGCACGGTACGCGTTGCGGATTGCTCCAGGTTGCGGATGATTTCGCCGACGCCGAAGATTCCCATGGCCAGGGTTACAAAACCGATGCCGTCGGCCAGGTCCGAGATATCGAAGGTGTATCGCAGATAAGCGGAGTTGATGTCGGTCCCCACCAGGCCCAGGATCAGCCCGAGCAGGATCATGCCGGTGGCCCGCAGGAGGGACCCGTGGGCGAGCACGATAGAGGCAACGAGCCCGAGGATCACCAGCGACGCGTATTCTGCCGGTCCGAATTTCAGCGCCAGATCCGCAAGGGGAGGCGCGAAAAAAGCCAGCACAAACGTGGCGATCGTACCGGCGACAAAAGAACCGATGGCCGCGGTCGCCAGCGCCACGCCCGCCTTGCCCTTGCGGGCCAATTGGTACCCGTCCAGACAGGTCACGACGGAAGACGCTTCCCCGGGCAGATTGATCAGGATCGCCGTCGTTGAACCTCCGTACTGCGCTCCATAGTAAATCCCGGCGATCATGATCAGGGCGGAGACGGGCGAGAGGGCGAACGTGGCCGGGAGCAGCATGGCGATCGTGGCCACCGGTCCGAGGCCCGGCAGCACCCCGATCAGGGTGCCGAGGGCGACGCCGATAAAACAGTACAGGAGGTTGTTGAGCGTCAGAGCGGTCGCCAAACCGATCGACAGATTGGTGAACAGATCCATACTGCCTCCATCAATCAGGGAACCAGGTTCCCAGGAGGGGGAGGGACAAACCCAGGGCATAAACGAAGACCAGAACGCAAAATACGGACAACCCGACCGCCAGGGCGAGAGAGGGCCAAATTCGGAACTGCGTGCTGGCCGTAGCGCTCACCAGAACGAGAATCAGAACGGCGATCGGGAGGCCGGCGGTCTTGAGCAGGACGCCGAAGAGAATAAGCGCGGCCAGGGAGAGGAGGATCCCCCGCCAGGAAACCGCAGTAAGGCCGGCCCCGTTCCTCATAAAAGCGCGCACGAGCAGGGCGGCCCCATTCAGGGCCAGCAGGCCCCCCAGAACGGTGGGGAAATACCCCGGCCCCATCTTGTCCACGGCCCCCAGGGGGTAGTTCCGGGCAATGGCCACGACCGCGCAGCCGACAATCAGAAAAATCAAACCCGAGCCGAAGTCCTTCGGATCTCGAAACATAGCTCAGTCTCCCGCGGGAGTCCCCGGGTTAATGACAATTAGAGGGATTCATCGATCACCCCGTTCGCGAGCGTCCCGATCCCCGACACTTCGATCTCAACTGTGTCCCCGGGTTTCAAGAACCGGGGGGGATCAAACCGCACGCCGGCGCCGATGGGGGTACCGGTCGCGATCAAATCCCCGGGTTTCAATTCCATGAAGGTGGAGATGTACCGCAGCAGGTACGGAAACCGGAAGATCAGGTTGGCCGTCGTGTCGTCCTGCCGGGTTTCCCCGTTCACCCGGGTCTTCAACCGGAGGTCGTCAAAGGACGGGAATTCGTCCGTGGTGACCATCCAGGGGCCGATCGAACCGGACCGGTCGAAGTTCTTCCCCTGGGTGACGTTGAATTTGCCATGGCGCAGCCAGTCGCGGATCGTCCCCTCGTTCATGATGGTCAGCCCGGCGATATGCTGCCGGGCCCGGTCCTCGGGGATTCGCCGCCCCGGGGCGCCTATGACGATGGCAATCTCACCCTCGTAATCGAGCTGCGTCGACTCCGGCGGCCGTACTAGAGGGACGCGATGGCCGACGAGGGAACCGGGGGTGCGGGTGAATATGCTCGGGTATTTGGGCAGATCGGAATTGTCCTTGTACTCCTCGTTGCGCTTGGCGTAGTTCACCCCCACGCAGATGACCTTTTCCGGGTGGGGAATCGGTGGAAGAAACACGATCTCTTCCGGAGCGTAATCGGGGGATGCGGTCCGGGCAACCGATTCCGCCCGACCTAGGGCCCCTGCGGCAAGGAGGTCCCGCAACGTGGGGAAATCGCCGCGCAGGCGGGCGGATAGGTCGATGATCCCCCCCTCTGTCGCGACGCCGTAGCGGGCATTTTTCTGACGCACGAATGAAAGAAGTTTCATTTTCACCCCGTTCTTCCAACCGGGTGGGAACCCATTCCGCCTGGCGCTCCCGCCGCGGTTCTCTCTGTTCTACTGGACCTTAATATTGGCTTCCTTGATCACTTTCGCCCACCGGGCGTGCTCCGCGGCCAGGTATTTCTTGAATTCCTCTGGGGAAGTGGTCCGGGCTTCCGCCCCCACGGCGAAGAATTTGTCGACGATGTCCTTCTCCTTGATAATCTTCACCAGGGCGTCGTTGAGCCTGGAGAGGATATCGCCGGGTGTTTTCGCCGGGGCAAAGACCCCCGTGAAGGTAACGCCCACGGCGCCTTTGAACCCCTGTTCCTCCAGGGTGGGAACATCGGGCAGCCAGGGGATCCGCTTATCCGCCGTCACGGCCAACGCGCGGATTTTTCCCGCCGTGATGTGGGGCAGCCCGGTCGTGATCTGCTCGAAGCTGAAGTCGACCTGGCCGCCCAGGAGGTCATTGAGCGCCGGTGCATTCCCCTTGTAATGCACCGTTATCCATTTGGCCCCGGTATTCATAGCCAGATACGCCCCCAGAAGATCGTTGGTGGTTCCCGCCCCGGGGGTCGCGAACTTCAATTCTCCGGGCTTCTTTTGGATGAGTTCAAACAGCTCTTTCGTGGTCTTCACGGGGACGGATGGGTGGACGACCAGGGCCATAGGAGTAAAGGCGATGGAGTTGATCGGCGCAAAATCCCGTGACCATTCGTATGGGGAACGCCCGTAGATCAGCGGGCTGTGCAGGACCGGTCCGTTGGCCGCCACAAAAAGGGTGTGGCCGTCCGGAGCCGATTTGGCTACGTACTCGCCCGCGATCATCCCGCCCGCGCCGGCCTTGTTCTCCACGATGAACGGCTTTCCGAAAATCTGCCGCAGCGGTTCGGCGATGATCCGGGCCCCCGTATCGACGTTGCCTCCGGGAGGGTACGGCACGACCAGAGAAACCGGTTTTTTCGGGTAGGTCTGCGACATCGCCGGCGGCCCGATCATCACGACAGCGGTGAACACGGCGATCAGGACGGATACTTTTTTCATTTTTTCTCCTCTCGGACGGGGGAAGGGCCCCGCCCTTGGCGAGTTGTGCGTTTCCAGGCTCCGCGGTGAACGCCCGCCGTACCTGTGGGCCTACAGGACCGTCCGGCCCCCGTCGATGCACAGGCAGGCCCCGGTTATGAAACCGGCCGCGTCGGAGGCCAGAAAGACGACGGGGCCGATAATGTCTTCCGCCTGGCCGAGCCGGTTCATGGGCGTGGAATCCAAGATGGCCTGCCGGACCTTGGGGTCTTTCATCCGCGGCGCCACCAGGGGCGTCTCAAAATACCCCGGAGCGACGGCATTTACATTGACGTTGTACGCGGACCATTCCGCCGCCATCGACTTGGTCATCATGATCACGCCGGCCTTTGGAAGGGCGTACACGGAATTGGGGACTCCGGCGCGGACCAGGATTCCCCCGGCGGAGGCGAGGTTGATAATCTTCCCTACTTCTGCCGGATCATGGTCTTTCCGGCCGTCTGCGCGCAAAAGTAGGTTCCCCGGAAGTAGGCGGCGACCACTTCGTCGAAATCTTTCGGTTCCGCCTCTTCGACCTTTTTACGGATATTGATTCCGGCGTTGTTCACCAGGATGTCGACGCGTCCCCATTCTCCTACGACGCGGTCGATCATCACCCGGGTCGAATCTACGTCCCGCACACCGCAATGCTGGTACAGGGATCTCCTCCCCAGTTTTTTCACCTCTTCAGCGGCCCGCGGGCCGGTCTCGGGGTTCAGCTCGGCAACGGCCACATCGGCTCCTGCATGGGCCAGCCCCAGAGCCATCCAAAGCCCCAGCCCCTGTCCGGCACCAGTGACTACGGCGACTTTACCGGTAAGTTCCATCGAGGGGAATTTGATTTCACCCATAATCCACGCACTCTTTTCTTGCCCCGCGGGCCGGCATCCTATCTTCCCCGGAGGCGGACGCCGTCGATTGCCGGCTCCTCATTCGGAAGGGTCCCTAGGCCCCGGGGGCAAGCTCAACGATCGAACCCGAAAAGGGCGGCCGGGTTGTCGACCAGAATCTTCTGTCGTTCCCCTTCGTCCGGCGCATACCGGTACAGGAGTTCAAGCAGATCGGCGTCGTTGGGCACCTTCTCCGTGGACAGCGGATGTGGCCAGTCGGTGGCCCAGATCACGCGGTTCGGCGCCGCCTCGATGTAGGCCCGCGCGATCGGGACCGCATCGTTCCAGGGGAAACCGGTCTTCGACTGCTTGTGGCCGTTCGACAGCATCACCCACCAATTCCCCGTCTTCAGAAGGTCGATGACCTTGGCAACGTTCGGGTCCTTCAGCCCGAGGCCCAGGTCCGGGCGGCCCAGGTGATCGATGACGACGTTCACTTTCAGCTTTTTAAAGAGGGCATCGTGTTCGATCAAATCGCCGGCGCCCAGGTGGAGCTTGGCGAACCAGCCGAACTCCTGGATACGGGGGATCGAGCGGGAGAACGCTTCCACGGAAGGGGCGAAGTTGACCGCCTTGTAAAAATTGAACCGCGCGCCGCGGACCCCCGCCGCATGAAGCCGCCTCAGCTCGGCATCGGTCGTCGTGTCATTGATGACCGCGACCCCCCGGTAATTCTCCCCGCCTTCGGCCAGGGCGTCCAGGACCGCGCTGTGGTCCAGGCCGTAGGCCGTCGACTGGACGATGACCCCGCGCTCGATGCCCAGGACCCGGTGCATGTGGCGGGCCCTGGCGAAGGTCGCTTCCGGGGCTTCGTAGACCGTGCCCGGTCGGACGGGGTATTTCTCCCGGCTGCCGAATACGTGAAACTGGCTGTCGCAGGATTTTGCCGGAGGCCGGAATTTCGGCGGCCTCGGGTTGGGCTCGAACGGGAAATACTCTGCCATGGATTCTCCTCCTGTGCTTGGGGGCGGCCCGAAGACAAGCCCCGCATTCTATTTTGCCGAATCGAGGACGGCCATGAAATCGCATTGAATTAGAACCGCCGGGTCTGTAGTGCCGGACATCGCGAGCCGCGCCGGGCGCGTCTTCTCATCCGGGAACATCTTGCCCCATTCCCGGTTGAGCACCTCGCGATGCGAGCGGTCTTTCAGCCAGACCGTCATCCTGATGATATCGCCGACGCTTCCTCCGCCGGCTTCTACGATATTGCGCAAATGGACGAACATGAAGGCGCACTGTTCCTCCATCGTCGGGGGGACCTTTCCTGTCGCCGGATCCACACCGTTGATCAGGCCGGAAACGATCAGGTTTCCGATCCGGCAAGCATTCGGAATTGGGTTCACATGCTGAAATCCTTTCACGTAAATACTATGGCGCATCGACATCACTCCTTCTTAGAATCGTTTTTTTCCCCATGAAAATTCAGGCCGTTAAGAAAAACGAGAAGGCCTTCTGCCTTAGAGTCGGACGCCGGCTCATGAGAAATAACAGGAGACCGACCCGCACGAACTGTACTCCGCATGAAAAGTGTCGCCTTTCCGGGCCTCCACCGGGCGGATAAACGATCCGCTCAGGATCACCTGCCCGGGTTCCAGGAATACCCCGTGTCGGGCCAGCTTGTTCGCCAGCCAGACGATCCCGTTTGCGGGGTGATTGAGGACTGCCGCGGCCACCCCGGATTCCTCGATCTGCGCGTTCCGGAAACAGAGGGCCGAGATCCAGCGCATGTCCGCGCCCAGGGGGTTGAAGGGCTCCCCGCCAAGAACCAGCGCGGCGTTCCCGGCGTTATCGGAAATGGTGTCCAGAACCTTGCGGGTCGCCTTCGTCTCCAGATCGATCCGCTGAATGCGCGCGTCGAGAATCTCCAACGCGGGAACGACAAAGTCCGTGGCCGCGAAAACGTCAAAGATCGTGCAGCCGGGTCCTTTCAGGGGTTTGCCCAGGACAAAGGCCAGCTCCGCTTCGACCCGGGGGGCGATGAAGCGGTCCGCGGGAATCTCTCCTCCGGTTGGATAAAACATGTCGTCCAGCAATACCCCGTAATCTGGCTCGTTGATGTTCACGGCGGCTTGCATGGCTCTCGACGTCAGACCGATCTTCCGGCCTTTTATGACGCGGCCCTCGGATATCTTGATCTGCATCCAGGCATTCTGGACGGCATAGACATCGTCCATGGTCATCCCGGGGTATTCGAGCGTGAGCTGGCGGAGGGGTTTGCGTGTCTGTTCAGCCGTATGCAAACGTTCGGCGGCGGAGCGTACGGCATTTGCATCCAGCATAAGAACATCTCCTCATCTGCAGCCGATCGGAAGAGATCGGGCCCACGGGGGCACCGGATCCTCCGGACGTTGGCCCGGTGCAACATTCATTTTGTTCATTGCCTTTTCTCATGTTCTCCGATGGAAACCTTTTCGACGATCTCTTCCAGGCGCTTGATCAGGGTTGATTTCCATTTCTCATCTTTCATCGCTTCGTGGGGGAACGAAAAACCGAACGATCCTTCGACGGCTTTCCCGTGGAAAATGGGAGCGGCGATTCCCGCCTGGCCGAGAACCAGTTCTTGGACATTGACCGCGTACCCTCGCCTGCGGGTTATTTCGAGTTCCCGTAATAAATCGCCTTTATCCGCCACCGTAAACCGGGTAAGGGGAATGATATTCATTCTCGTTACGATGCGTTTCTTTGACTCTTCGTCGAGAAAAGCCAAAATCGCCCGGCCCAAGGCGGTACAGTATGCGGGAATCCGGGATCCGATCGTTAAATCAAGGGTGACGAGCGATCGGGCGCGAAATCGCTCTACATACACGATTTCTGTGTCATCAAGAATCGCGCATTGCGTTCCGACGCCAAACTCGCGATTGGTCTCGGCCAGGTAGGGCGTGATTCTCGCCCTGAGGTCCATGTTCTTGATGAGGCCGAAGCCGAGGGACAGGATTTTCGGGGCTAAGCGATAGGTCTTGGTAAAGGGATCGCGGCTCAGGTACCCAAGTTCCATCAGGGTCTGCACATAACGACTGGCGGATCCTAAGCCCATTCGGGCGGCTTTAGCCAGCTCGGTTAACGTGAGTTGCGGCCTGGCTTGAGAAAGGATGGCCAAAATGGAAAGACCCTTTTCCAGAGATTGGATGAAATTTCTTTTGCTCTCCGAATCGGGCATGATGAATATTCCGCAATGCGGTATAATGTTCTGCAGTGCAAAATTTCCTTCAATATATTTTTTTTATTCGACCTTTGTCAAGAGAAAAATTCTCTGGCAATATTTCTGCATTTTCTAAAATTCGAAATATTGTTACCCAACCGTAGCGAGTCACCCAACTCCTTGCGAACCTCCCGATGACTCCCGTAGGTTTATATTAGCAATAAGCTGAGGATGATTTTATGCAAGAATATCATAGACTTGGAATGCAGTTACGGTTGAAGCGGGTCGAAGCGGGACTGCACCAGAAGACCTTGGGAACCTTCCTCGGAGGGGCTACCCAAGCGCTGATCATGTGGTGGGAGTCGGGCCGGTATATGCCGGGAGACCGTTACTTGGGCCGGATAACCCAATTTCTGGGGCTTGATCCCATGGCCCCCCCGGGTCTATGTGCTGGCCAGTGGGTTACAGCCGCGCCGGAAGCCCGGAAATAAAAATAAACCCTCAGATGAATCATTGGTACGAGAGTCATTGGGGTCAAACCTTGACTATTGACTAAATTACAATCTCAGGCTTTAACTAAATAGTTTAGGTTTGACCCCAACAACATGTTACCCAGGGCGAACAAGCTGGGACTGCGAATCAAGCTGAAGAGAACGGCAGCGGGACTTAGCCCGACTTGGCGGATTCGCGGGCCAT
>PMCE01000231.1 GCA_003154025.1 Syntrophaceae bacterium | reverse complement strand
GACGCTCGAAGGAAACCCGGGCGGCATCTTTTTCCGCTGCCGGGAGAAGATCGTGATTGATCAGCCCTTCTTTGGTCTTTTCTCCCTGCACCTTGAGGACCACCAGGTCACGGACCCAGATTTTCCAGAGGTTCAGGAGGTCTCCGATCTCCTCCTCTTCCTTGGCCAGCCGCTCGCAGTTCTCAAAGACTTCTTCGACGGATTTCTGGTGCAGTTGGGAAAAGATCTGCAGCCAGTCCAGACGCTTCTGGAAGTCAACCCGGTCGCTCAAGGCGACTGCTTGCCCCACGCTTCCCCCGGCCAGAGAGGCGTAAAAACGGGCCTTTTCTTTCTCTAGGCCCTGGGCCTTCTGGAGGATTTGAGCGATCTGCCCGGGAGAGAGAGGCCTGAACTTCACCCACTGGCAGCGGGAGAGGATCGTGGGGAGAAGCTTATGGGGACGGGAGGTGATCAGAAACAGATGAGTCTCCTGGGGAGGCTCTTCCAGGGTCTTCAACAAGGCGTTGGAGGCGGCGTCATTCAGGCAATCGGCCGAGTCCAGGATGCAGGCCCGCCGACCGCCTTCCATGGGACGGAAACGAAGCCTTCTCTGCATGGCCCGGATCTGGTCGATCTTGAGGGTTTCTCCTTCGGGCTCCAGGAGGATTAAATCGGCATGATTCGAAGAGTTGATCTTGAGGCAGGAGGGGCACTTCTCACAGCAATCTCCCGGCTCCGGAGGCGACTGGCAGGCCATGGCTTTGAACAGGGTCAGAGCGGTGAGACGCTTGCCCACCCCTTCAGGACCGATGAAGAGATAAGCATGGGCCAGCCGGCCATTCCTCAAGGCATGGCGCAGAATGGTAATGGCTCTTTCCTGTCCCCCGATCTGGTCAAAGGGCATGGGTCATCCTATAAGCGAACCGGGAAGCCGGGAAACAATCTCCCGGTGCAGAGTCTGCTCGTCTTTCATTCCATCCAGGACAAGAATTCGATGGGGTTCTTTCCGGGCCAGCGTTAAATACCCTTCCCGAATCCGTCGGTGGAACTCGAGGGCTTCCTTCTCGAAGCGATCTTCCCGGGTCTGATCCTTTTCCAGCCTTTTCCAGGCCCTTTTCAACCCTACCTCCACCGGCAGATCCAGGAGGAAGGTCAGATCCGGCTTTATATTCTCCAAGGCCCGGGCGTGGATCTCTTCGATCCAGGCTAAGTCCAGACCCCTGCCGAACCCCTGGTAGACGGTGGTGGCGTCGGCAAACCGGTCACACAAAACGACTTTACCCTCCCGGCGAGCGGGAGCGATAACCTGACGGTAATGTTCAATCCGGGCGGCGACATAGAGAAAAAGCTCGGCCATGGGTTCGATCCCGATGGTGTCGGAAGAAAGCAGGATCTGCCGGATCTTTTCCCCTACCTGGGTTCCGCCGGGTTCACGGGTAAGCAAAAAAGGGCGCTGGTTCTTTTTAAAATAAGAGGTCAGATGGCCGATCTGAGTGGTCTTGCCGCACCCTTCGATTCCCTCGAAGGTTATGAAAAGGCTCAATTTTCCCCCACTTTTTTATTAGACAAATTATACCCGAAATGAAACCTTTTCGCAAACGGATGGTTTTTCTGCTAAAAAAAAGGCCGGGGCTTTGTACCCCGGCCGATCATGCAAGGTGGGGGCAATCGCGCCTAGGCGTGATTGCCCCATATAAAGGCGACATCAGCCGTTGTAAGGGCGGTTCGCTAACCGTCCCTACTGCTTGTCCAATCCCAATTTCTTCACCAGCTTCTCCATATTTTCAAAATCGCTCCGCAGGTACTTCTCATAACCCTCCGTACCCAGATAGAAGTGGGGCATATCAAATTTTTTCATGACCTCGATGAACTCCGGTTCATCCATAGACTTCTTGAAGGCGTCGGCCAGCCTGGCCACGATGGGCTTTGGCATCCCTTTAGGCCCGATGACTCCCAGGTGACTCCGGGCCACCACGTCATACCCAATCTCCTTTATAGTCGGGACTTGGGGATAACGCTCGCACCGTTTCTCGCTCCAAATGGCGATCAGCCGGAATTTCCCGGCATCGACCAGGGGGGCCCACCCGGATGAGTCGGAGATGAGATCGATATGGCCGCCCAGCAGGGCCGTATTATTCTCCGCAATCCCTTTGGAGGGGATATGGGTAAACTTGACGCCCGCCACCATGCTCAGTTCTTCCATGGCCAGGTGGGGAGGAGTTCCCACCCCCGGCGACCCGTAGGAAAGCTTCTCCGGGTTCTGCTTGATGTACTGCATGACATCTTTCATGGTTTTGAATTGCGAATCCGCCCGAACGGTAATCCCGAATAGATAGTTTCCCCAACGCATGATGGGGGTCAGGTCGTTGAGGGGATGGAAGTTCAATTTCCCCATGTGGAAAGCCATAGTCGGGCTGCTCGTCACGATGCCGATGGTATAGCCGTCAGCAGGCTTGGAGGCAACGATGGCGACTCCCACGGTGCCGCCACCCCCTGCCTTGTTTTCGCAGATGACGGGCTGGCCCAGGAATTTTTTCGCCCCGTTGGCCAGGGCTCGGGCAGTTAGGTCCGTTGACCCCCCGGGGGGATACTGGATGACCAGGCTGATCGGCTTGGTAGGATATTCAGCAGCGATAGCCGAAAATCCCAGGGCGAAAATCGCGGTCATGATGGCCATGACGAAATAGAACTTCCTTTTCATGTCTGCCTCCTTGGGAAAATTTCTTGGCGTTGGATGCTGGCAGAAAAATACCAACCTACGCTCTGCCTGTCAAGAAAATTGAATCGAGCTTCATCGCCAGGGCGGTTCTCGAACCCTCCCTACAGACTTCAGCCCGAAAGTTTTTTGTAGGCCGCGATCCCCGATCGCGTCACGCCGTGGCGTGATGCGTTCGGGGATCGCACCCTACTTCTTATCCAACCCCAGTTTCTGGACGATTCTCTTGATCTGCTCGAATTCCTGTTGTATGGCCTTGTCCAGGTCTTCCGGACCCAGGTAGTTCAGGGTCATGTCGTATTTCTTGAGGATCGACAGGTAGTCGGGGTCGTCCAGGGATTTCTTGAAGGCCTCGTGCAGCCTGGATACAATCGGCTTGGGCATTCCCTTGGGACCGATGATGAAGACGGGCGAGGTATAGACCAGGTCGTACCCGGCCTCTTTCAACGTGGGCACCTGGGGGTAGCGGGCCATCCGCTGGGGGGCATAGGTAACGAGAAGCCGGAATTTTCCCGCATCCACCATGGGACCCCAGCTGGTGGAGTCGGAGATGGCATCGATATGGCCGCCGAGGAGGGCGGTGTTGGCTTCGGCGCCCCCTTTGAAAGGCATGTGGACCAGCTTCATGCCGGTGAGCATGCTCAGGTCCTCCATAGCCAGGTGGGGGTTCGTTCCCACCCCCGGGGTTCCGTAGGTCACCTTATTGGGGTTCTCCTTGGCGTACTTCACGAACTCCTGGATTGTCTTCCACGGGGAGTCGGAGCGGACCACCATGCCGAAAACGTAAGAGGTATAGCGGATGATGTTGGTTTCATCCGTGAGGGGGTTGAAATTCAGCTTCCCCATGTGGTAAGCGATGTTGGTGGCCCCGCTGGAAATACCGATGGTGTATCCGTCGGGGGGCCTGGAGATCACCAGGCTGGGTCCCACCGTACCTCCCCCGCCGCCTTTGTTCTCGGAGATCACGGGCTGGCCCAAATAGTTCCTGGCCGCGTTGGTCAGAGCCCGTCCGGTCAGGTCGGTCGATCCTCCCGCCGGGTAGGGAATGACGAAGCTGATTGGTTTGGTGGGGAAATCCGCCGCCAGGGCCGGAAGTCCCGCAACCATAAATAAGCTGATGACCAGCATCAGCCCGATGATATTTCTTTTCCAGCGATTCATTTTTCCTCCCGGAGAAAGTTTTCTATCCTGACCGTCATAGCCCTTGGCACCGGCTGTAGGGGCGATTCATGAATCGCCCCTACGAACCTGCGCAATTCCAGATGATGCCGGGTAACGTTTTCATTCGACCCTCCCTCTCCCCCGGCGGGAGATGGCAAAAACGGGATTTACCGATGGCACGGACCCAGTAATAATTTAGCGGTTTGAACAAGCATTCCAACAACCGCTTTTTGTAGGGCCTGATCCCCACGATCAGGCCGTCCATCGTTCCTTCGGGGAACGCACCCTACTTCTTGTCCAGCCCCAGTTTCTGGACGACCCTCTTGATCTGCTCGGATTCCTGGCGTACGGCCTTGTCCAGGCCTTCCGGGCTCAGATAGCTCACGGTCATGTCGTATTTCTTGAGGACCGATAAGTAATCCGGGTCCTCCATGGCCTTCTTGAAGGCGTCGTGCAGTTTGGCCACAATCGGCTTGGGCATCCCTTTGGGACCGACAATCTGGAGGGGGGATGAATAGATCAGATCGTACCCGGCTTCTTTGAAGGTTGGGGCTGTTGGATAACGGGCCATCCGTTGCTCCCCGTAGGTGACCAGAAGCCGGAATTTGCCCGCGTCCACCAGCGGACCCCAGCTCGCACCGTCGGACACGGCGTCCACGTGTCCTCCCAGAAGAGCCGTGTTGGACTCGGCACCCCCCTTAAAAGGCATGTGGATCAACTGGATCCCGGTGAGCATGCTCAAATCTTCCAGGGCCAGGTGCGGGTTCGTTCCCACGCCGGGAGACCCGTAAGAGACTTTCTGGGGATTCTGCTTGGCATACTTCACCAACTCCTGGATCGTCTTCCAGGGAGCGTCCGCCCGCACGACCAGGCCGAACACGTAGGCGGAATAGCGGATGATCGGGGTGGTGTCTTCGAGGGGGTTGAAATTGAGCTTGCCCATATGCCAGGCAATGGTTACGGCCCCGTGAGAGATGCCGATCGTGTACCCGTCCGGGGGTTTCGATACGACCAGAGTGGGGCCCACCGTGCCCCCGCCGCCGGCTTTATTCTCGCAAATAATGGGTTGCTTCAGATAATTCTTGGCCGCCATGGCCAGGGCCCGCCCGGTCAGGTCGGTCGATCCCCCCGCGAGGTAGGGGATGACAAAGGTGATCGGCTTATTGGGATAGTCCTGTGCCGGACTCGGAATTCCGGAACCTAGAATCAGACTGAGGATGATGAGAAGCCCCATCCCCAGGAACTTTCGGCGATTCATAATTTCCCCCCGGGGTCCTTGGACCCCTATGGTTTCTTGTACATTCCCAGTTTCTGCACGATTTCTTTCAATTTCTCCGCTTCCTGCTTATCCGCCTTCTCGCATTCTTCGGAATTCAAATAAGTCGTCTGCATGTCATATTTTTTTAGGACGGTCTGGTATTCCGGGTCATCCAGGGCCTTCTTGAAAGAATCATGGATCTTGTGGACGATGGGTTGAGGCAGGCCCTTGGGTCCCATGATCTCGAGAGGGGAGGGGAATACGATGTCAATCCCCACCTCGCGCAAGGTGGGCGCATCGGGGTAGCGGGCGGAGCGGGAGGCCGTGTAAACGGTGAGCAGCCTGAATTTTCCGGCATCCACCAGCGGGCCCCAGCTGGTCGAGTCGGAAACCGAATCCACATGGCCCCCCAGGAGGGCGGAATTGCATTCGGCCCCTCCCTTGTAGGGAACATGGGTCAGCTTCATACCCGTGGCAAAGGAGACCATTTCCATGGCCAGATGGGGGCCGGAGCCCACTCCGGTCGTGCCGTAAGTCACCTTTCCCGGGTTTTCTTTGGCGTACTTCACGTAATCGGTAAAGGTTTTCCAGGGAGCATCCGACCTGACCGTGATGGTCTGAGGAAAAAAATAATGCAACCCTAAGGGCTCCGCGTCCTTGATCGGGTCGTAGTGTACAATCTCCGGGGTACAGGCAGGAGCTGTGACAAACGCTGCATTGCTGCCATAGAAGAGGGTGTAGCCGTCCTTCTTCGCCCTGATAGCGGCCTCAGTACCGAGTACGGTCCCTGCGCCGGGCTTGTTGTTCGGGATAATCTTCGCGCCCAGGATTTTCTCCAGCTCGCTCGCCAACATTCTGGCTGTAATATCCATCTGAGCACCCGCCACGTTCGGGATGATGAGCTGAATGTTGTGATCGGGGTACCCCGCGGCGAAAGAGACCGAAGGTGCGAGCGC
>PMCE01000235.1:169-5968 GCA_003154025.1 Syntrophaceae bacterium | reverse complement strand
CGCCGGCACCGTCCATGCGTCTCCCTACGCGAAATATGCGGGAACAACCCTGGTAGTGAATTTTCCTAATAACCCCTATTACAATTATGCCACCCAGATAATTCCCGAATTCACCAAGGAAACGGGCATCAAGGTGGAGATCGACAAGATCGAATACATGAAATTGCGGGACAAACAACTTCTTGAGTGTTCCAAACCAAAAGGGGATTACGATTTAATTTCCTACGTCATCATGTGGAAAACCGAGTATGTGTCCAAGGGTCTCCTCGTTCCCCTTGCTCCCTTCTTTGCGAACGCCGCTTTGGCCGACCCGGAATATGATGCCGCCGACCTAGTTCCGGGTTATGTTCAGGCCATCGGAACGGTTGGTGGAAGGAAAGGCTATCTGCCCGGCCCGACCGCCTCCGTTTATGGAGTTCCCTTCGGAGCGGAAACCAGCATGTTCGCCTACCGCAAAGATATATTCGACAAATATGGATGGAAGGTCCCCAAGACTTACGACGAAATGCTGAAGCTCTGCAAGCTCGTTAAGGAAAAAGAGCCGGGGATGGGCGGCATAACCATGAGGGGCCAAGCCGGACATCAGGTTCAGCATGCCTGGTTCACTCATCTGACCCCCTACGGCGGGGAGGTTTTTGACGATAAGTGGGAACCCCTTTTCCACAAGGGCGGTTCAATCCAGGCCATCAAGGCCATGATCGAAATGGTAAAGACGGGGCCCCCGGGCATTCCGACTTTTGCTCAGGGGGACATGATCAACGCCTTCCTCCTGGGCAAAGCCGCCATGTATTTAGACGCCACCGCCCTTCCCGGGCAGGCGCGGGATCCCAACGTTTCAAAGGTCATCGGAAAAGTAGGCTACGCTCTCCATCCCCGAGCGGTAAAGTACTCCACGGAAACAGGCGGCTTCGGCATTGCCATTCCGGCTAACTCTCAGAAAAAAGAAGCGGCTTTCCTCCTTCTCCAGTGGCTGACCACCAAGGCTGCTGACCGCAAGATTACTAAATTTGGCGCCATGCCCAACCGGCTGTCCACTCTCCAAGACTCGGGGATGCAGAAAGAATATCCGGAATTCGCAGCCATTCTGGAAAATCTGAAGTATGCCAACCCCGATTGGCGGCCTTTGACTCCCGAATGGCCGGAGATCTCCATGTCGCACATCGGGATCGCCCTGCATGAAGCCATCACCGAGAAGAAGACTCCGGAAAAGGCCATGGCCGACGTCATCGAACCGGTGAAAAAGATCATGGAGAAAGCGGGATATTACAGCTGGAAAAAATAACTCTTGCCAAACGATGGTCGAAAAAACATTAGAAAGGATTTTTTTATGACTGTAGACATTAAAAAGATCGACCGAGATACCTGGCTTCGGAGCGTCTTCCCGGAATGGGGGACCTATTTGAATGAAGAAATCGAAGAGACCCGGGTTCCCCCCAAAAAATTCGCCATGTGGTGGCTTACCTGCTGCGGCGTGTGGATCAAGACGCCGGCCCGCGTGGACATCGCCGTCGACTTCTGGGTCCAGAGAGGGGAAACGACCAAGAAGCAGCTTCCCTACAAGAAGATCAAGGACGCCCAGATCATCCGCATGACCGGCGCTCGCAATTATCCGCCCTTCCTGAGGATCGCCCCCCATGTCATCGACCCCTTTCGGGTGAAAAAACTGGACGCGGTTCTCTCCACGCACATCCACGGGGACCACATCTGCGAGTTCGTGGCGGCCGCGGCGGTCAAGAACACCAAGGCCCTATTCATCGGCCCCCCCATGTGCGGCGAGAAGTGGCTGAGTTGGGGCGTGCCCAGGAAAAGGATCGTGGTCCTGAAGCCGGGCCAGTCCTACAGGATCAAGGACACGGAAATTTTTGCCGTGGAATCCTTCGACCGCACGGCCCTGATTACGCCTCCCCCGGAGGGCAACCTCCGGGGAAAAATGCCGGTCAGCATGGACGAGCGGGCGGTAAACTACGTCATTAAGACCCCCGGCGGGTCCATCTATCACAGCGGCGATTCTCACTTCTCCAACGGCTACTACAGGCACGGCAAGCAGCACAAGATCGACGTCGCCCTCGTTTCCTACGGCGACAACGGCCCGGGGATCACCGACAAGCTGACTGCCTCGGACACCCTGCGCATCGGCCGCGACCTCAACGCCAAGGTGTTGATGCCCATTCACTGGGACATGTGGGCCACCCAGTGTCCGGACCCCAATGAACTCGTCCTGCTCCGTGAATTCAACAAGCACCAGATGAAGTTCAAGCTGGTCATCTGGAAAGTGGGCGGCAAGTTCTTGTATCCGGACGATCAGGATATCGGGAAGTATGTCTATCCCAAAGACTACGGCGATTTCTTCACCGACGACCCCAACATTCCTTTCCCCTCCTTCCTGTAATTCGGTGGAAGAAGGATTTTTCTGATCGCTGCAGGGGGCCCTGAGCCTCCTGCAGCAGATAGGGGAGTCCCGATGGCGCAGCAGAGACTCTTTAAAGGCATCACCCCCTACCTTTTCGTCGCCCCGGCTGTCTTTGTCCTGGCCTTCACCTGTCTTTATCCGGTCATCAAAGGCTTCGAGCTCAGCTTCTACGATTGGTCGCTGGGAACTCCCATAGAATCCCGCAAATATATCGGCTGGGAGAATTTTGCCTGGGCCTGGCAGGATCCGGCGTTATTCAATTCGATCAAGGTGACTCTCCTTTTTACTGTTTTTGCAGTTGCGGCTGAACTTTTCCTTGGCCTTTTAATCGCCTTCCTCCTCGAGAAAGGCATAAAGGGAATTGTCGTTCTCCGGACGGTTTTCATCATTCCGATCATGATTGCTCCCGTCGTGGTAGGGCTCCTGTGGCGATATCTGTTCGATACCAATTTCGGTTTGATTAACTATATCGTTTCCCTGTTAGGATTCGAGCCGAAAGTCTGGCTGGGCACCCCGGGCCTGGCCCTTCCGGCGGTGATTATCACCGACATCTGGCAGTGGACCCCCTTCATGTTCATTCTCTTTCTTGCCGGTTTGCAGAGCCTGCCCAAAGACCCGGTGGAAGCCGCCCATGTGGATGGGGCCACCACCTGGCAAGTGATCCGCCAGGTGAAACTGCCCCTTCTGGCGCCCGTGATTTGGGTGGCGGTCATCCTTCGTATCATTGACGCCTTCCGCAGTTTGGAAGTCATGTTCATCATGACCTTCGGCGGCCCGGGCAGAGAAACCGAAGTTCTCTCCCTCTATATCTACAAAACGGCTTTTATGAGCCAGCGTCTGGGCTTGGCCGCAGTCAATTCCATATTCCTTCTCGTCTTCATTTTGGTTTTGAGTATGGCCTTTCTAATGATTGCCCGGCCTGCTTTGTCCAAGAAATAGCAGGCGATGGAAAGCGAGTGAACGATCATGAAAGATGACTCTTTGGCTCTGAAAAATCCAGCGGGAAGAGATTCTCAGGTTGGGAGGCTCAACTCCGCTCCGTATTCCCGCGGAGCTTGGAAGGCGGGGAAAGATATTCTGATCTTTATCCTCGCCTTCGTCTATCTGGTCCCGGTGATTGTCCTCTTCTTGACCTCTTTTAAGACCCAGATCCAGATCATGGAGAAAGGATTCGGCTGGTTTTTCATGCCGACCCTGATGAATTACACCAACGTCCTCCTGGAGCAGGGGTTCCTTCGGTATATGATCAACAGTTTGATTGTCGGGTTGGTATCGACCCTCTTCACCCTGATCATTGGAGGCCTGGCCTCTTATGCTCTGGTTCGTTTCAACTTCTTGGGGAAAGGACCCATTTCCATCGGCACTTTGCTTCTGCGGATGATTCCTCCAGCCGTTCTAGTGGTCCCGATTTACGTTCTCTGGTCTTATTTTGGTTTGGCGGACACTCTGTCAGGATTAATTATTATTTACGTCGGGCTGAATCTTCCCTTCACCATCTGGGTGCTCATCAGCTTTATCTCTGATGTGCCCGTGGAATTGGAAGAAGCGGCCGTGATGGATGGCTGCGGCCCCTGGAAAATCTTCTTCACCGTCATCCTCCCCCTGATCAAACCAGGATTGGCCGCCGCCGCTATTTTCACCTTCCGAATCGCCTGGAATGAGTTCATTCTGGCTCTGGTTTTGACCAACCGCGTGACCCGAACGCTCCCCGTGGCTACTACAATCTATCTGACCGATGCGGGGATTGAATGGGGGAATATTACCGCCATGGGAACCCTCGTGGCGCTGCCCGCGATCATTTTCACCTTCATCGCGGCCAAACAGTTAATCGCCGGCCTTACGGCTGGGGCGGTCAAGGGATAACCTGTTTCGTTCGTTACCGACCCTTCGTTTCCCATCCCCCACGAGGATCGATGGGGTAAGATCTACAAGGTTTTTCATGAAGCCTAGAGAACGTTTGCTAGTTGCCCTGAATCATCGGGAGCCTGACCGGGTGCCCATCGACTTAGGCGGAACGCCTACCAGCACCATCTCGGTTCGTGCTCATGAAAAACTGAAAGCCCATCTGGGGATCCAATCTCCAGCCCGGATGATGAGCCCCATCTTCCTCACCGCTTACCCGGACGAGGAGATCGTCCGGAGGTTCGGAATCGATGTGAAGATGGTAGCTCCAAACGCCCCCTCCGGCTTCGAGCTCCATCCGACCCCCGCAGGGAAAATCGTGGATGAGTGGGGCGTAGTCTATCAGTGGAATGAGGAAGCCCAGACCCATTTCGTCGTGGAGCGCGAAGCCCCTTTACACCGGGTCATCACCCCGGAGGAGGTCGCAAAACATCCCTGGCCCGATCCCACGGACCCCAGCCGATACCGCGGCTTGAAAGAGACCGCCAGGCGATACCAGGAAGAGGGATATGCAGTCGTGGTAAGCGCTCCCCTCATGGTCATGACCCAGGCACAGGGGATGCGGGGCCTGGAGCAATTCATGACCGACACCGTTTTGAACCCGTCCCTCCTCGAATACCTGATGGACAAAATCCTGGAGATCCAGCTGGAGATGAGCCGCCGTCTTCTGGACGAAATCGACCCCTACATGGATGTGATCGTGATGGGCGACGACCTTTCGCACCAGGGCGGGCTTACCTACTCTCCGGTCATGTACCGCAGGCTCTTCAAACCCCGTCACCGGAAAATCATGCGCGTCCTGAAAGAGGAATTCGGGGATGCCAAAGTGCTCTATCACTGTTGCGGGGGCGCGGAGCCCATTCTTGGGGATTTGATCGATCTGGGGATCGATGCCCTCAATCCGGTGCAGGTCTCGGCCAAGGGAATGGGAGATACGAAGAAGCTCAAAGCCCAGTACGGCCGTCATCTCACCTTCTGGGGGGGCATTGATACCCAGCGGATTCTTCCCTTCGCAACCCCTGCCGAAGTGAAGGACGAGGTTCGCCGGCGGATCGAAGATCTTGCTCCGGGGGGAGGATTCATCCTGGGTGTCGTACACAATATCCGCCCGGAGATCAAACCGGAGAACATCTGCGCTTTGTATGAGGCGGCTCTGGAATACGGAAGATACGCGCAATAGAGAATGCCCATCGGGGCGATGAACCCCTTCATGGGGGAGGAGAGCGTACATGGCCAAAGTGTTAATGGAAAAATTGAATAAGTACTACGGCGAAGTCAAGGCGGTAAGGGACTTTGANNTTCCAGAACTATGCCCTGTACCCGCACATGACCGTCTACCAGAACATGGCCTTCGGCCTGACCCTGCGGAAGTTTCCCAAGGAGGAGATCAACCAGCGGGTGAAGGAGGCGGCGGAGGTCTTGAACATCGGGGAGCTTCTGCAGCGCAAGCCCAAGGCGTTGTCCGGGGGGCAGCGGCAGCGGGTGGC
>PMCE01000235.1:0-131 GCA_003154025.1 Syntrophaceae bacterium | reverse complement strand
GACTGCATCGTGGTGATGAAGGATGGATTGAAGCAGCAGGTGGGACCCCCGCTGGAGCTTTATTTCCATCCGGCCAATAAATTTGTTGCCGGTTTCATCGGCAGCCCGGCCATGAACTTCATGGAAGGAGA
>PMCE01000414.1 GCA_003154025.1 Syntrophaceae bacterium | reverse complement strand
CTTGCCGGCGGCCGCGCAACGAGCGGCCAGGCCGGATCTCTTTTTATGAATGGCTCCGAGCTGACTGGCCTCAATTTGACCCATCGCCACCCTTTGAATCTCGCCCAGCCCGTTTTCTGAGAATTCCTCCATGAGCCGGGTGATCCGCGGGTTTCGCGAAATGACCAGGTTCCTTCCGCTGGGGTCGTCCATGAAGTCCGGAAGCCAGGCATCCATGAACGCAGCATCCGCCAGTTCGGCGAATATGTCATTGCAGAAGAGGCACGATTTGAGTTTGGCAATGCCGTTCATCATGAGGAATCCATACAGACCCTTGAATCGCAGGCGGCGTCCGCCGACGCCGGACTCCACTTGAAACCCGAAGTCGTTGGCCCGGAGGGCCCCCTGCTTTGAACGGTAACGAAGGACTCCCTGCGAGGAACCCGCCAGGGCCGTCAGGAGGTCGGCGAAGCAGCGGTTGCGCTGGCCCCCGCAGGCCAGGCCGAGCACGTAGGGAAGGCGCTGGGCCAACCGGGGAATCCGCCGTTGCGCCAGGCGGATGGCCTTTACCGCGCAGGGGAGGGAAACCACTGCATAACGGCGATCAGGCCCCTCGATCACCCGCCGCAACGCTTCGGTTTGATCGGTCACATGGTACACGGAACCCCGGGACGCGAGAATCTGCTCTGGCGTTTCGGCAACTCGGGACTGAAACCACGGCCGGATTGGCCGCGGCAGGGTGACTACCGCCCCGTCTATTTCCCCTTGCTCCAGGAGGGCGATCAGCACCGCGGTGGTCATGCCCCCGGACGGGGCCTGTCTGCGTTGCTCCGGGTCCGTTACCCGCGCGGCGAAGGTTGCGTGCGCCCATCCGGCCGCCTGGTCGAAGGCAAAGCCTTGCTTTCCCCTGAACAGAAGGCCTCCCAGTTCGTCCTCGTCTTCATTCCCTTCGGCAAAAGGGCAGACTTTTTGACAGAGGCCGCAGCTTCCCACGCACCTTCCCGACTTCCGGGGCATGATCTCGCCATACTCGTTTTCCTGCATGGCCAGATTTCCCGCAGGGCAGACCGCAGCGCATAATCCGCATCCGCAACAATAGCGGGAATCTATTACCGTACCTTTTAGATCATGAAAAGACATTTAACCGTCTTGCCTCTTCGGTCGAGCAACTGGCCAATATCTTCCTTTCCAGGGGTTTTCTTCCATCTCCGAAAATTCCGAAATTGGCCCTACGCTTTCTATCCATTTCCTCTTGCCGGGCTAGCCGCGGTTCCACGGCTTCTTTGCCGGTCCAGATATTCAAGAAAGAAGGCCAGGAAGACCCCCAAGAATAAGGAGGCTAGGCCCGTGATCATGACATTCAAAGTTCTCTTGGGCCGGCTGCGCTTTTCTGGCGCAACGGCCGGGTCGATAATCTGGAAGGCCAGGTCGTCTTTGGCCTCTTCGATTTTGGCCATTTCGAATTGCTGGGTCAGAAGCTCAAAGACTTTCTGCTGGATCAGGGCATCCCTCTTCAGGCGGCCGTATTCCAGGCCCACCGTGGGCGCCTCGGTCAAAGTCAAGATAGCTCCGATGGAGGAATTTTCCATCTTCGAATTCTTGAACCCCTCTTCAAGACGGGTCATCTGCTGGCGGAATTGTCCTAGCTCATCCTCAATCCTCCTAACGTCGGGATGTTGCCGGGTGGCGAATTCCCGATNNCAAGTCTTTCAGGATTTCTTCGGCCTCCCTTAAACCCTGCCGCGTAAGGTCGAGTTGTTTTTCAAGGAAAATGCGGTTCCTTTTCGCTTGCGAAATGGCCGTATGATTCAAGAAATGTTGCAGCGCATTCAGATACTCATTCGCCATGCCGGCGGCCGTATGGGGATTTTCAAAATCCACCGTTATGGAGATCAAACCTTTGCGGTCCTCGAGCACTGTTACCATGCTTTCCTGCAGGATTTCCACGCAATCCTGCATGGTGGGGGGTTCCTTCGTCTTCCATTTTCCCTTCTCCCCGTCCCATTCCCCCTTGAAAATGGCCTTGACCAGATCCATTTTCAAGATTACAAATTCGGCAACCGTCCGGCTTTTCAATATGCTGACCAGCCGATCCGTTGCCGTCTTGACCAGCCCCCCTCCCATGGCTCCCCCGATCAGGGGCAGATCCTGAAGGGGCCCCAGGACGGCCGCAAACCGGCTCTGGAAAGATTCCACGGGCATGAGGGTGGCCTTGGCCCGGTAAATGGGGGTCATCAAAAGGCTGATAACGGCGGCGGCAACAACTGAAAGAAAGAAAATTCCCAAGATGAGGGTCCGCCTTTTTCGGATTACCCTCCAATAATCAAGGGGGGTGATTTGATTTTGGGCTTCGTCCATGGGGTCTCTCGCGGGTTTTGATCTATCTGGTTCGTCCAGTCATTTGAAGGATCGGTTCATCCCGGGTGCATTCGCCCTTCGGGATGACTCTTTGATTTGGATATTACTCCCATCATCTCAATACAGAGCTAAGATGACTCCTGCCGCTACGGCGATTTGNNTCGTATTTTTCCGGGACCAGGACCGTGTCTCCGGGGCCTACCGGCGTTGACAAGAACCCTCCCCCGAAGAAGCCGGATTGAGTGCGGCTGACCACCGACCCATCCGCCCTGACCAGGTACATTCTCTTCTCATCGGCGTTCTCCCCCGGCCCTCCGACTTTATTCAGGTAATATTCGAGGGGCCTGTCCCTGGTGAAGAGAATCGCATTGGGGTTGTAAACCCGGCCCATAACCATAACCGTGGAAGGGACCATGGGGATTTGGAGGGTATCCCCTTCCTCCAACTCCAGGTCTTGTTCGGACCCTTTGAATTGATCCAGGGAAAGGAGTTTGATGACCACCCGACCGGTGGCGGTTACCGTTTTTAGCCGGCCGATGAGCTGCCTTCTCTGCTCCAGCGCCTTCGCCCGCTGCTCGGCTTCATCTTTGGAAAGCGCCCCCTCCGTGGCCCGGGCGGTTTCTTTCATGATTTCCTGTTCCTGCTCCTGGATGAAATCCTGAATGCGCTTTTCCTGAATTTTGCGGACCGATTCACGGGTGAAGACGGCCGCCGGGAGATAGGCCCAGGAGGTGAAACCTCCGGCTCTTTCCAGGACGGAACTCAAGCGTTCTCCCTTCTGGAAGGTATAAATTCCCGGATATTTCAATTCCCCGGTGAGGGTGATTGCTTTATCCAAATACCATTTGGGGATCTGGCGCACGATCAGATTGTCGTCTTCTTCCAGAAGGAGGTTGTGTTCCGGGTTTTCCTGCATAGCTTCCCGGAGGTTGAAGTTGATTAATTTGGAAGACACACCTTTATCCGTTTTAACCAGGCGGGTGATTTCGGCCTCCTGGAGATGGGCGCTGCGCTTCAGGTTGCCGGCTTCATGGATGAGGTCTCGGACCCGCATGCTTCCCAGCAGGGCATATTTCCCGGGCCGGTTCACGTCCCCGGATACCGCTACCTGCGGCGTTTCGCGCATATCCTTTAAGGCGAAAACCGTTACCCGATCTTGCTCCATGAGGGGGAGGTTGCTGGCGGGATCTCGTTGTAAGAACAATTTTTCCAGGTTGACGGGAATGGTTTGCTTGCGAAGATCCGGGGGAAGGAACCGGATAATCTGGGCATATTTCAGGTAGGGTTC
>PMCE01000372.1:4216-11187 GCA_003154025.1 Syntrophaceae bacterium | reverse complement strand
ATGAGAGCGCCGGAAACAAAACAGGGCACGCTGAAATCAATTTGCTTTTCCCGGCCTTCGGTCATGAACAGCGGGGCCAGAAGAATATCAATCTTTCCGGTTTTCAGGGAATCCAACCATTTTTCGACCGGGACTCCGACGAATTCGACTTTCACCTTCCCGTCGAAGATTTTTTTCGCCAGGGCCCCGGCGATATCGATATAGAATCCCTTGNNCCCAAAGGCGGTTCATTCTCCGTCACCCCGGCAATCAGCTTTCCCCTGGCCTTCACCGCATGGAGAATCGATCCGCCTTTCCCCGGTTGGTTTTCGGCCTTTGCCGGCTGGGCGACGCCTTCGCCCGTGAGGTACCCCAGCGCCGCCGTCAGCAGGAGAAGGAATAGAATTCTTCTCATCCTACTTCCCTCCTATTCTTCGTGATGATGGTTCCTGGTCTTCGACCCTTTCCCAAGGGAACCGGGATTCGGTCCGAACCTTGATCGATTTCGACAGTCATTTTTTCTTAAGCGCTTCCAGGAGTACCGGCAGCAGGGGAAGACGACGCACCCGGATTCCCGCGGCCTGGAAGACCGCGTTGGCCACCGCCGGGGCGATGGGGGGAAGGCCCGGTTCCCCGATCCCGCCCGGTTCTTCCCTGCTCGGAATGAGATGCACTTCGATCTCCGGTATTTCTTCCATCCGCAGGAGCTCATAACTATCGAAATTGGATGAGGCCACGCCGCCTTTGGCGAAATCCACCCGTTCCCGCAGGGCCGCGCTCAAACCCATCAGGATTCCGCTCTTCATCTGGGCGTTGATAATGGCCGGGTTAATAAAAGGGCCGCAGTCCACGGCGCATGTCACCCGGTGAACCTTCAGATTCGGCTCCTTGCCCTGGACCGAAACTTCGGCCACCTGGGCCACATGGCTTCCGAAGGCGAAATGGTAGGCGAATCCCCGCCCCTCTCCCATCTTCAGAGGCTTTCCCCATTCTCCTTTTTCGGCGGCCATTTCGATCACCCGCCGGACCCGGGGATGGTTCTTCAGGAGGCTGAGGCGGAACTCCACCGGGTCTCGCCCGGCCGCGCGGGCGAGTTCATCCATGAAAGTTTCGACGGTAAAAGCGTTGTGGGAGCTTCCCACCGAGCGCCAGAAACCCACCGGAATGGGCGTTTCCATCCGGACGTATTCCACCTGAAGGTTGGGAACCTCATATTCCATGTTGGCAATGCCCTCCACCGCCGCGGGGTCCACTCCCGATCGAACCATCTGGGGCAATACGCGGGCAAAGATGGACGGGACGACGACCTTGTGGGACCAGGCCGTCAGCTCGCCTTGGGGGCCGATGGCCCCCTCGATCCTGCAACTGTTGCCCGGGCGGTAGAAGTCATTCTGAATGTCCTCCTCCCTTGTCCAGATCACCTTGACGGGTTTGCCCGCGGCTTTGGACGCCTGCAGAGCCTCTTCCGCCACGTCTGTTTCACCACGCCGCCCGAATCCGCCTCCCAGGTAGGTGGTGTGGACATGGATCTGTTCCGGCTTTAATCCCGTCACTCTCTGGGCGGTCATGAAGGCCCCGGTTTGACTCTGAGTTGGGACCCAGACGTCGCATCGATCCTTCTGGACATGGGCCGTGCAGTTCATGGGCTCCATGGTCGCGTGGGCCAGGTAGGGCAGAAAATAGGTTGCTTCGACCTTCCTGGCCGCCTCGCTCAGAGCCTTGGCCGCGTCCCCCTGGCTTTTGGCGGTCACGCCCTTCCGGGTCAGGTACTGGACGAAACTCTTTTCCAGGCCCTCATTTCCCAATTCAGGCTCGACGCCAGGCCCCCAGTTTACCCGCAGGGCATCCCTCCCTTTCTGCGCCGCCTCCAGGGTGTTGGCGCACACGGCGATGCCCCGGTCGATGGGTGCGACTTTGAAGACTCCGGCGATCTTCTCGCCGGCGTCCCGGTCGTAGGCCATCGGCTTGGCCCCGAAAGCCGGCGGCCTGGCGATGGCCGCATAGAGCATGCCAGGCACAAAGATATCGATGCCGAAGACCGCAGCGCCGCTCACTTTCTCCGCCACATCGAGACGGGGTAGGGATTTGCCGATGAACTTGAATTCTCCTTCTTTCTTCAATGGAGGGGCCTGGGGAACGGGAAGCCTGGAGGCCTGCCCGCAAAGCTGGCCGTAACTCAGGGAGCGTCCGCTTTTCTCGTGGCGCACCATTCCCCCCCGGGTCTCACATTCCCCCGGGGGAACCCCCCAGGTCTGAGCGGCCGCGGCCCGCAGCATCTCCCGGGCAGCGGCCCCCGCCTTCCGAAGGGGGACGAACATGTGTCGCACGCTTGTGCTGCCCCCGGTCGACTGCATGCCCCAGACAGGGTCTTTGTACGAATCGCCGGCTGGAGCGGGTTCGAAGCGGACCTGCTTCCAGTCCGCATCCAGCTCATCGGCCACGATCATGGGCAGAGATGTGTACACTCCTTGCCCCATCTCCGATTTGTTCACCATTACCGTTATCCGGTTGTCGGGGGTGACCCGGATCCATGGATTGAGGCTGCACGATCGGGCCGGATCTTTCGGCAAGTCCTCGGCCTTCAGGATTCTGTACCCGCCGGGGGTCAGGGTCGCCGCCACGGCCAACCCGGCCCCNNTCTGGATGGCCTGTTTGATGTACGGATAGGTGCCGCAGCGGCAGAGGTTTCCCTTCATGGTCTCCATGATCTTCCCATCCGAGGGATCCGGGTCTGCCCGCAGCAAGGCCACCGCCTGCATGATCTGCCCCGGCTGGCAGTAGCCGCATTGGGGAACCTGCTCTTCGACCCAGGCGCGTTTCACCGGGTGGTCCGCGGGGATCCCCTCGATGGTGGTGATCTTTTTCCCCTGGGCGTCCCCCGCGGCCAAGAGGCACGACCTCTGGGCCTCGCCGTTTATATGGACCGTGCAGGCGCCGCACATCCCGATGCCGCATCCGAATTTGGTCCCCGTCAGCTTCAGGTGCTCCCGGATGACCCACAACAGGGGAACATCCGGGGATACGTCCACTTCATAATTCTTCCCATTGATATCCAGCGAAAGCATTCGGAACCTCCTTCCATTCGCTTTGCACCTGCCCCCCTATTCTTCACCGGGAGAGCCTGCGGCTTTCCTTTTCACGGTACCAGGATGTAAAAAAAAGGGAATACGGCAACCATGGTATTTTGGGCGGAATAAGGCAGTATTTTGGGGGATGGGTCAGGTTTTGTCTTCCGTTCGCGGCTCCAGGTTAGGAGAGGAGATTCAGTTTTCAGCGGAAGACCCGATATTTTTCTTCGCCCCGACCCACCTGAATGCCCGACTCGCGCCCTACCAGGTACAGGTCTCGCCCCCGAGGGCATGACGAATTGGGGGGCCCGGCCTCTCCAAGGAGAGTGGCAGGGAAAGGGGAACCCCAGTCTCTTCGGTCCGTATCTTACCTCTCCTTTAATTCCATCGGCGGAGCGACGGGAATCTCCACCCGCCGGTTCAAAGCCCGGCCCTTCTCGCTGTCGTTGGCGACCGCCGGCTGGTAGAAAGACCGTCCCACCGCTTCCATCCCCTTGGGGTCCAGACCGCTTTTATCCTCGAAATAAATCACTCTAGCCAATCCTGGGAAGCCCAAAGAGGTCAGCCCTTTCGATAAGCCTCGGCCAGCAGGGTCAGTGGATGAACGACTTTCAGCCCCGTTCCCTGGGCGATCTGCATGGCGCAGGAGCCGCAGCCGGTCACGACTTGGTCGACGCCGCTCTTTTTGATCTCCTCGAAGAGGTGTTTTCCGATTTCCATGGAGAGATCGTAATTTTGTTTCTTCATCCCGAAGGTCCCGGCCAGGCCGCAGCAGCGGTCTCCCAAAGCCTGCACCTGCAAACCCGGGATGAGTTTCAGAAGCTCGACCACTTCCTTGGAAATTCCCAGGGCCCGGAGGTGGCAGGGGTTGTGGTAACCCACCTTCAGGGGGATTTCACCGAATTTCGTATTCAGCTTTCCCTCCTGTTTCAGCTGGGTCAGGAATCCATGGATCTCATGGCAGCCCGCAGCCGCCCGGGAGGCCTTCTCCGTGTTTACGATGCGGGGGTACTCCTGTTTCACCGCCAGGGCGCAGCTGGGCTCGCTGAAGACCACCGGGATCCCCTTCTCCGCCAGGGAGGACAACCGGTCCACATTTTCCTCGATCCCTTTCAGGGCCCTCCCCAGGCCGCCGGAGGAGATCCGGGCGATCCCGCAGCAGTCGAACTCCGGGACCTCCACTCCGAACCCGTTCCGTTCCAGCACCTCCACCATGGCCCGGCCTTCCCCCTCCGGATCGTTGTAGTTGGCAAAGCAGCTCAGGAAGTACGCTGCCTTCCCATTCCCCTTTTCCGGCCCCTTGTAGAGATCCCGGAAGGTTTTCCTGGAGAAGGGGGGCATCCTTCTCCGGCGGTCAACCCCGATGGCCGACTCGATCAGCGCTCGTCCGGAACCAGTGGAGAAGGCTAAATTGACCAGGGGAGCCAGGGTGTTGCCCACCCGGCAGGCCATATGGGTGTCGGCGATGAAGCGGTCCTTGAAAGACTGGCCCCTGGACTTCACGTGATGGGCCCGGGCCTGCAGGGCCACCCAGGGGATGTCCACCCCGGTGGGGCACTCGGTCAGGCACCGCTTGCAGTTCACGCACCCTTCCATGATTTTTTTCAATTCGTCGGAGGCCATGAAGGTCTCAGGGTCGAGGTTCCCCGAGATCAGCTCCCGCAGAAGGCTCGCCTTGGCCCGGCCCAGGTAAGTTTCCTCGTTGGTCTCCATGGCCAGGGGACAGTAGGAGCGGCATTTGCCGCAGCCGTGGCAGGCTTCCACTTCCGTGCCCAGGCTTTCCCCGTCGAAATCGCTCCCGGTCGAAACGCGGTGGTACTCGGCCCCATATTTGAGGTTTTTGCTCGTCAACCCGGGGTCGTTCCCCACGATCCTGCCGGGGTTCAATACGTTGCCCGGGTCGAAAAGCTTCTTCAGCTCCACGAAGGCGGGATAGAGCTTCGGGTACTGCCGGGGGACGTACGCCGTCCGCAAAAGCCCGTCCCCGTGTTCTCCGCTGATGGTTCCCTTGAGCCGGAGGACCAGGTCGCAGCTCTCCTCGGTAATCCTCACCATCCGGGCCACGTCCTCGGCCTTCTTCAGGTCCAGGAAGACCATGACGTGGAGGTTGCCGTCGCCGGCATGGCCGTAAATGCTCGCCTCCGCCCCGTTGCGCTTCAATACCTCCCGCAGGCCGGAGATATACTCTCCCAACCGGCTGGGGTGGACCGCCGCGTCCTCGATGAAGGCGATGGGTTTCTTGGGCCCTTTGACCTTGTTGAGGATGGGACCGGAGACGCTTCTCACCTTGGTAAGCATCTCCTTGTCCTTGGCGTCCTGGGCGGCCTTGAGGGAGATGGCCAGTTTTCCCTCCTGGATCACGCGCTGCTCCACCTGGCGCATCTTCTCCTTGAGTTCTTCTTCCGATTTTCCTTCAAACTCCACGAAGAGCGTCGCCTCGATCCCTTCGGGAAGATAGGCTTTCATCTCTTTGTACTTGTTCCGGGCCAGGTCGATGATCTGTTTCTCCATGATCTCCAGCATGGTAGGCGAAAGTTTCAGGATCTCCAGCGTGGCCTTTCCCACCGTGTCCAGGGTGTTGAAGTAGATCAGCGCCGAGTGGGTTTTTCCGCCCGGGTCGGCCAGGCGAAGTTTGGCCTCGGTAAAGATCCCCAAAGTCCCTTCGGACCCGACGAGAAGCGGGGTCAGGTCCAGAGATCCGTTCTTGCGCACCTGCCAGAGATCGTACCCGCAGGAATTCTTCATGGTCTCGGGTTTCTCGTCCCGAAGGGGCCCTTCGTACCGATTCACGAGNNGTGGCCCCGTACTTGATGGCGTGGGGACCGCTGGAGTTGTTGGCGATCATCCCCCCGAGGGCGCAGTAATCCGTGGTGGAAGGGTCGATGGGGAAGAATTTCTTCATGGGTTTCAGGACGGCATTCAGCCTTCCCAGGATGACCCCCGGCTGCACCCGCACCCATTTCTTCTCCGGGTCGATCTCCAGGACCTGATTCATGTACCGCATGAAATCCAGGATGATCCCCGTTCCGATCCCCTGCCCTGCCCGGCCCGTCCCCCCTCCTCTGGCCGTCAGCGGGATCCCGTTCTTCGCCGCATACCGGATACACTGCACCACATCTTCCCGGTGGCGGGGCTGAACGATCACCATGGGGCGGACGGAATAGATGCAGGCCCCGCTGCTGTAAATCGTCCGGCTCAAATCGTCGGAGAGAACCGTTCCCTCCACCAGGGACTTTAAATCGGAAGCGATCCCTTCAACCTTTCCTTCGGCCATCATGAATCTCCTTCATGCCTCCACCAGGCTGGCAACTCATTTTATGATTTCTCCCCAGAACCATTCATGACCCGGATCAGGAGAAAAAATCAAGTTTTTTCTCCTTTCACCAAGCCTCGCAGGCCCCTGAATTTTATCCATCGGACCCCGCGGGCCGCGCCCCATACCAGCATGGAGGGAATCCAAACCCAGCCGATCTCGTTGACCATCACTTCTTTCCCCCGGGAGCTGAGGAAAGATTTCAGGCTTAGGGGGGAGATTTTGATCGGGGCCCAGGGAAAGGAATAGCGGGTCGTATCGAAGGGTGAGAAAAAGGCGACTCCGTAACGCCAGCCGGTCATGGCATCCAAAGCGCCGTGGGAACAAGCCAGGGCGAAAAAGAAGAGCCCCAACTTCCACCGGGATGGGGAAACGGGCTGATCTTCCCTAAAACCAAGCCAGACAATGGCCAGGCTCAGGAAAAAGGCAAAGAGCAGGGAATGAGTAAGCCCGCGGTGCCCGAAAAGACTTCCGTACGTGACCCCCCGGTAGAACCCCAGGGCATCGATATCGGGAATGACCGAGCAGAAAACGGACAAGGCCCAGAAGCGCCAGGGCATCTCTTGCGAGAAAACCGCCTTGCCCAGGGGGATGGCAATGAACGCATGGGT
>PMCE01000372.1:3960-4175 GCA_003154025.1 Syntrophaceae bacterium | reverse complement strand
CCTGTTTTATATTGGACTGCCCTTGAGCCCCTGCAGCCCCTTCACGTACCAGATCTCGCCGAGATGGCCGGCGCCGTGGTTCAGGATGACCCCCGCGATGACCGATCCAACGCTGCGCTTACCCAGGAATTGGAACTCTTCCACCCGGTCCAGTTCCGCCTCCTTCATGGTTTCCAGGTAGGCTTCGCCGGCCTTGAAGGCATTTTCCGTGTATT
>PMCE01000372.1:1761-3944 GCA_003154025.1 Syntrophaceae bacterium | reverse complement strand
AGGGGGGGCTTTTTCTGGAGGAAGAAGTTTATAACCGAATCCTCCGTGCGGACGGCGTGCCAGAAGATAAAGGCGATGTGGTTGCCTTTTCCCAGGGGCCGAAAATAAAGCTGCTCTTCGGTCAGCCCCTTGACGGCATCCATCAGACTGCCGTGCAGGGTCTTGAGGGATGGACGGAAAAATTCGAGCGCTCCCATGGCCTTTCTCCTTTACCTGATGAGTTTGAAACCTTTGGATTGTATCCTATTCGGAAAAAGGAGAAAAGACAACTCTTTTGCGGAAAANNTGCAGCCGCGCTCCTCCCGGGGTTTAAGGATTGCGCGGCTCTTCGCCAGGACAAGTCGTTGCAGGCGCCGGTCCGGGTTTCCACTGCTTGCTTTTCATTTCTGTTTTTCTTAGAATGATTTCAGGGGAAATGGATTATTTAGAGCGGCGCATCAAATGCCCGTCCCCCCATTTGTGCCCGAGGTCAGGCCGGGTTCCTCCCGCCCTGAAGATGCCAAGAGGATGGCATGGGGCGCGCCGAGAAATCAAATCCACCCCTGACCTTCGCTCGATTGCCCTCGTCGCGCTGACGGTCTCGAAGATCGATCTGGAAATCAACCGGGACCATGCCCTGGGCGGCGATTCCATTATTCTCCGGGCGGNNTTGCCGCCGGAAGACGAAGGGGGGGCGAGGTGGAAAATACTCCGTTAAGAATCCTGCTGGTGGGAGACGACGAGGATAACTATATTCTGGTCCGGGATTTTCTCGCCCAGAGTGGTACCTTGAAGTATCATCTCGAATGGAAATCATCCTATGCAGCCGGGTTGAGGACCGTGATGGAAGGTCGCTACGACGTGTGCCTCCTGGGCGACCGCCTCGGGGAAAAACCCGGCTTGGACCTATTAAGAGAGGTAACGGCCAAAGGGTGCCATGGTCCGATCATTTTTCTGACCGGACAGAGGGACAAGGGAGCAGACGGAGTGGCCATGCAAGCAGGAGCGGCGGATTCTCTCCTCCGGGACCAGATGAATGCCCCCCTTCTGGAGCGTTCCATCCTTTGTATCCTCCAGCGAAAACGGAACGAGGAGACCCGCCAGCTTCTTGCGGCCGTCATCGATCAGGGGAGCGAAGGCGTGGCCATTACCGACGGCCATCTCACCGTTCAGCATGCCAACCCCGCCCTTGGAAAAATCAGCGGATATGCAACGGAAGAGATCGTAGGCCGGGATTTATCGATGCTGATGAACCCCGGCGGGGAAAAGGCTTCCCCAACACTCCCAGGAGAAGCCCCGTCAGCCGATGACATCTGGGCGGGACGCCGTTCCATAAAGCGAAAAGACGGGAATCTCGTCCAGGTAAAGAGCAGTATATTGCCGGTGAAGGATGCATCGGGGAGCATTACCCACTATGTGGCCCGTTGCCACGATATAACCAGGGAGGGAACGATCGTGGAACAGATCCGCCGGTCCCAAAGGGCGGAAGCTCTGGGGACGCTGGCGGGGGGAATCGCCCATGCATTTAACAACCTCCTTTCGACGATCGTAATCAATATGGAGATGGCCCTCCTTGAATCGGGAAAAATTGGAACGGGGCAAACCCCTCTTTCCCTCGCTCTCCAAGCCGCCAATCGGGGGAGAGAGCTGGTAAAACAGATTATCGCCTTCAGCCGGCAGACGGAGCAGGAGCCTAAGCCTACGAAGGTCTCCCCCGTCCTTAAGGAGGCTCTGAAATTCCTCCGGTCCTCCCTTCCCAACGACATCGAGATCCGGGAAGACATCGATGCGCAACCCGATGTAATTCTGGCCGACCCGTCGGAAATCCACCTGATCTTGATCAACCTGGCCAACAATGCCGCTCATGCCATGCGGGAGGAAGGAGGCGTTCTGGACGTCAAGCTGAATGCCCTGACCGTCGATTCGGCCGTGGCCGCCAGCTATCCGGACTTGGAACCGGGACCCTATCTGCGCTTGACGGTAAGAGATACGGGGCAGGGAATGCCCCCGGCGGTGATGGACCGGATCTTCGATCCTTTCTTCACCGCCCCAAAAACCGGAGAGGGGATGGGGTTGGGGCTTTCGGTCGTTCAAGGAATCGTGAAGAGCTACGGAGGGGCGATTACCGTCTACAGTGAAGTGGGCCAAGGGTCCACGTTCCACATCCTTTTCCCACGGGTCGAGGGTGAACCGAAGGAAGAAGA
>PMCE01000372.1:289-1739 GCA_003154025.1 Syntrophaceae bacterium | reverse complement strand
GACCCGAATGGTTTTGACCTGGTCATTACCGATCAGACCATGCCGAAGATGACCGGCCTGAAGCTTGTCGATGCCTTTCTGGAAATCAGGCCCGACATCCCGATCATCTTGTGCACCGGATTTAGCGAGACGGCGAACGCCGAAGAAGCAAAATTGAGGGGAGTTCGGGAATTCCTGATGAAACCCTTCTCCCTCGGCGAAATAACCGAGGTCATCCGCCGCGCGCTGGAAGAACCAAAGGATCCAGGCGGGAAATGAGGAGGGGGAAGATCCGCCCAGGAATAAAAGGGACCTTGCTTCATTTCCTGAAACTCCTCTTCCTTTTCCCCGCCCTCCTTCCTCTCTTGGCGGGCTGCCAGCCGAATTATTTCCTGATCCATCCCCTTGAACCCGTCGCGGGCATTTTCCGGGAATGCGGTTTTTTTGACCGGGATCAGCTCCGCCTCCACTGGCTGGCCCGTTTCCCGGAGGGGAGAGGAAAGCTCCCCGCAGTGCTGGTCCATCCCGACCGGGGTTCGCTCGCCAAAGATATGGAGGGGATCTGCCTGGCCCTGGCCCGGAGAGGATACTTCGCCGCCGCCGTGGATTACCAGCGGCTGGAAAATCTCCGCGAAAGAAATCCTCTCCTGCCCTGGAAGTCTCGCCAGGACGCCTTGGCTTCCCTGGAATACCTAAAGAGCCATCCCCGCGTGGACCCGGAGAATATTGCTCTTCTGGGGTACAGCAAAGGAGCCATCCTCTCGCTGCTGATCGCCTCCGAGGCGCCTTCCCTCAAAGCGGTGATCGCTTATTACCCTCTCGCCGATTTCGATGAATGGCGGCAGGAAGCCAAGCGGCATCTTGGGCGGCGGATCCTCTTCTGGTTTCTGGAAAAAGCCTATGAATGGCGCGCGGGGGGGCGGGAGGAACCACGGGGACGGCCCTGGGGAGATTCTCCTATCAACCTTGTGAGTCGGATCCGGGCCCCGGTGCTGCTGATCCACGGCGAGAAGGACCGAACCTTTCCCCTGGCCCAGGCCCAACGTCTTTGCCAGGCCCTGCGTTCGGCCGGGAAAAGCTGCGAGCTTCTGGTCGTACCCGGGGCGGGGCACGTCTTTAATTTCCTCGATGAAAAGCAGGGCGAATGGGCCTGGGAGAAAACGGTTGCTTTTCTGGACGAGCACCTGACCAGACGATGAAGCCGGCGGAAGTTCCGCAAGCGGGGCCCCTTTGCCCGGGGCGACGACGCCGGCCGCGGATTGCGCGTCAGGTTTCGAATGAAACCCTTCCCCCGGAAAAAGTTTCTTGCCGCTGATCCCCGCCTTGGGTAATATAAGTTGGAAGTCTAGGGACGACACCTCATGCAACCTCGGCCATGCCCCTCCCAGTAACTCTTCCTTGGAGCCAGAAGAGAATTGAGCCGGGTGCCCCCTGGACTCCCGAGATGGGATCATGGCCGGTGCAGGGGGCG
>PMCE01000372.1:0-156 GCA_003154025.1 Syntrophaceae bacterium | reverse complement strand
GCTTGAGCGCGACGGAATCGCCTCCGCCCAAGTCGTCAAGGCCATCCACGGCACGACCCTGGTAACCAACCTGCTCATCGAACGCAAAGGAGGGCTGACGGGCCTTCTCACCACCCGCGGGTTCCGGGATGCCCTGGAGATCGGCCGGGAGATGCG
>PMCE01000403.1:22860-23226 GCA_003154025.1 Syntrophaceae bacterium | reverse complement strand
TTGTAAGGGAAGGTTTCAATCTTTTGATCCTTTTTGTCGTTGACGTTCATGACGATCATACGTTTCTCCTTTCTAAGAATTAGCGGTCGGCCAGTCAACCAGTCCGCCGGTCAGCCAGTCCGCATGTCAGCGTGTCAGCTCGTTGACCGGGTGACCGGCCGACCGGCGGACCGGCCAACTCATTCACAGTTGTCCTGTATCTTCCCACTTTTCCAGCAGCTTCTGGTATTCGGGGTCCTCATACCTCCCCAGGGCAAAGGCCGGGGCATAGGTGGGCAGGCGGCTGCCGGTGAGATGCGCGGCCAATAATTCTCCCGCGGCGCAAGAGGCCATGATCCCATACCCGGAGAGAGCGCCGATCAGGTA
>PMCE01000403.1:6966-22839 GCA_003154025.1 Syntrophaceae bacterium | reverse complement strand
ACCGGCCGGACATCGTAGGTCCAAAGAATCAAGACGACATCGCTGTCCGGGCCGCCCTCCGGGCGGGCATGGACGCCGGAGGGGAATTCGTCCAGAAGATGTCGAGTCTTCGCAGACCGTGCCAGAGTAGAACGCTCTTCCGCGGACCAGGGCAGGGTCGTAGGATCGGTCCAGATCAAAAGGGGCGCATCGCGGGCCACCACCCGCAGATGGTCCCGGAAGGCGATCTTGATGTGAAGCTCATGGGTGATGGGAAGTTCCACGCCCATCATCCGCGCCACATGGGAAAAAAACGGGCCTGCGGCGTTGACCAGATTGGGAGTGGAGATCCGGATATCCCTGCTCCCCTCGCGCAGAAGTACGGCTTCCACCCGGCCGCCGGAACCATCCACCTTTTCAAGGCGGGCCTGCAAAAAGGTGGTTCCGTGTTCGCGGGCCTGTTCCAACATGTACATCCCGAGCTGTTGGGCGCTGAGCCAGCCGCAGCGGCGAGGGTGAACCACGGCCACGGTGCGTTCGGAGAGATAGGGGAAATGTTCGTGAATCAAAGCCTGATCGGTAATTAAATCCGAGCCCGTCGGCTGCCCCTCAAAGACTTGGGCCGGAGCAGGATGGTAAGGAGGATCCCCGGGTTGGCCGCGGTAATAGCGTACTGCTCCGGCGCCAAGCGCGGCAGCCTCCTCTGCGGCCCGCTCGAAGGTCGGGATCCGGGCCGGAGCCGCGGTGGCAAACAGGTAGCCGCGCCGGTTCAGATGAAACCGGTTGCCGTTTTCCCGCGCGAGATCCTCCATGAGGTCGATGCTGCGGTTCATCAAACGGACCATGGCGTCCCCGGGTCCCGGCCACCAGTTACGGTAACATTCCGTCGATTTGTCGCTGGTCAGCGAAAGGGGTGCGCCTTCATCCACGAGCGCGACCTTCCTGATGCCGTGCCTGACGCTCAGGTGGTAGGCGGCGGAAACCCCGGCCATGCCTGCTCCGCAGATCACTGCATCCGCCGTGGTTTCAGCCATGCGATCTCCCCGTATTGGCAAGGGTCTCCCTGGCTTTCACAGAAGCTGACTCTTGATGTGGTCGATGAAGTACCGCACGTGTTCTTCCATGAGCCGCCCCGCCGTCCTGGGATTTCTCTGCTCCAGGGCCGAATAGATTTCTTTCAGCTGGTGAATGATTTCGGGAATGGGAATGACGCCGCTGAGGGAGGAGCCCCAGAGCCTGGCACAGCGGCTGTGCAGGTTTTCGAGAATCTCCTGGAGGATCGGATTCTGGGCGGCCTGATAGATGATTTCATGGAAGCGCGTGTCAATTTCGATAAGGTGGCGATGCCCCCCACCCTTCAGGAGAACATCGGCTTCTTCGATGAGGGATTTCATCTCGGCGAGTTTATCGTGAGTGATCCTTTTCGCGGCGACCTCTCCGGCCAATCCCTCGAGCTTGATCTTGACCTCAAAAGCGGAACGGATTTCGTTGATGTCCACCGGGGATATATAAGTTCCAAAACGAGGGATGACCGATACCAGTTTCATCTCCTCCAGCTTTTTGATGGCTTCCCGGACAGGGGTCCGGCTGACCTTGAACTCCTGACACAACTCTTTTTCGGGGAGGGGTTTACCGGGCGAGTATTCCATGTAGACAATTCGGTCCCGGATCGCTCGAAAGATTCTTTCGTGATGGGTGTTTTTGGCGTAAGACAATGTTTTTGATAATGTTTTTCTGTGAGATATTTAAAAAATCACAAAAATATTTGCATAAATGCGGGGTTGGGTCAAGTAAATTCTGGAGTTCTGGAGATCTTTGAAATAATTCCATGGGGATGGGGAAAGCCAAGGGGGAGAGGGAAGAAGGCGGGGATCGGGGGCTGATCCGGAGGACGTTTGGATGGCCCGCGGTGATGGCATGGGGGAGCAAAACCCAACGGGTCTCAACATTCAACAGTCCCGAACCTGGCTTACATTCCCGCTTCTCCTCCTATGGAAATAGGCGATCACCTGCGGTCAAATGTCGGAACCTGACTTTTGGCATCCCTTCCCTCAGGCGAAGGACCCGGGATACTCCTTTTTAAACTTCGCGATCACTTGGTCCAGCAGCGGGGTATCGGGTTTGGCCAGCGGCACGGGGGCGGGCGGCTTGGCCAAGGGCTGCTGCATGAGCGAAAAAGGGGTCAGTCCAGGAATTTAGGAAATTCCCTCCAGGTGCATCTTGCATCTTCGAATCTCCCTATCCTTCCCCATATTCACTTTCCTCACCGCACTGGTGACTCTGGATAAATCCCCCATCCCCAATTCCTCACTAATCCATCTCCGGCTCACAACCGTCTTCTTCCTCAACCACCAAGCCAATACCTGCTTTTCCACCGCGCCTTTCGCTTTGGCCTCCAATTCGGATTCGTTTATCCCAAGCACTTCCAGTCCCTTCTTCAACATCTTCAATGCTTGCCGCTCGTCATAGTCCCGAAGTTCATCACCCTGCCCTGAGCCGTCCTGGTTCCGAGCCGGTGGGGCAGGGGCCTTGGGAATCGGTCTTGACTTGACGAGCCACAGCCCCAGGTGGTTCAGGATGACTCTGATGACCTTCCGGTCTTCGATGAAGCTGATGATGTGCATGATTCCCCGACACTTCGGAACCTTTAGATTCGGGACTTCAATCCATGACCTGGCTTAACCGGTGGATGGCCTCTTTTAATCGGTCCACCGAATGGGTGAGGGCGATCCGCAGGTACCCCTCGCCGTACCGGCCGTACACGGAGCCCGGGATCATCCACACATTGGCTTCCTCCAGGGCTTTCACGCAGAAATCACGGGAGGCATAGCCCTTCGGTACGGCGGACCAGAGGTAAAAGGTGGCCCGGGGGGAGAAGGCTTTCAGGCCGATCCGGTTGAGCCCCTCTACCAGAACGTCCCGGCGCTCCTGGAAGATCCGATTCCGCTCTTGCATAAAATCATCGGGGCTGTTCAGGGCCTGGATGGCCGTAATCTGCATTGGATAATACATGCCCCGGTCGGAATGGGATTTGATCCTGGCCAGGGCGGCCAGGAGATCCTTGTTTCCCACCGCCATCCCTGCGCGCCATCCGCAGCAGTTGTAGGACTTGGAAAGGGAGTGAATCTCGATCCCCACCTCCCGGGCTCCGGGAAACTCCATGAAGCTCGCGGGACGAAGGTGGTCGAAATAAACCTCGGAATAGGCATTGTCCGAAACCACCGCCACATCATTCGCTTTGGCCCAGGAGATGAGCTTCCGGAAAAATTCCGGCGTCGCCGTGGCCCCCGTGGGGTTGTTCGGGTAGTTGACCCAGATCATTTTGGCCTTTTGGGCCACATGGGCCGGGATCTTTTCCAGGTCGGGGAGAAAACCGTTCTCTTTCAGCAAGGGGACCTTTTCCACCACCCCGCCGGCGACCTGGACGCACGCCTGGTAAGAGGCATAGGATGGATCGGGAACCAGGCCGATGTCCCCCGGGTCGAGGAGGCATAAATGGACCGTGAAGAGGGCGTCCGTTGAACCCAGGAGGGGAAGCACTTCGCTGTTCGGGTCGAAGTCCACCCCGAAGCGGCGTCGGTACCAGGCGGCGATGGCGTTCTTCAGTGGCTGGATCTGATAGGAGCTGGGGTAATGGTGATATTCGGGGTGTCCCACCGCGTCCTGCAAGGCTTTCAGCAGATGATCGGGAGGAGTGAAGTCCGGGTCCCCCACCCCCAAGTTGATGACATCCCGGCCCTCCTGTTTCATCCTGGCCATGCGCATGTTCATCTCCATCACCAGGTTCCGCCCGAGAGGCTCCATCCGTTTCGCGATCTGCATCTTGTATCTCCTATTGGGAATTCGTTTTCGTGAAAGTCGCAATCCTATTTTTCTTAAAAAGAATAGCATTAAGCCTTCCCGTTCGACAATGGGGGAATCTCACTTTTTCCCCCTGGAGGGATGAACCGAAGGGGCATTTTGTTTCCCCAGTTCAATCCCCGTGGGGAGAGGAAGTCCCATCTCCTGATGAGAAGGGAATTTTTTTCTGGAATTATGATTCCATTTTTTATACCCTTGAAGGCACGAGGCTGAGGCCCGGGAAAGACGACGGAAAAATCTCCGAAGGAGGAAAAAGAGATGTTTAAAAAAGTGGATCACATGGCCATTGCGGTAAAGAATCTGGAAGAGACCAAGAAAAAGCTGGAGGTCCTATTGGGGGCCAAATTCATCGTGGAAAACGTTAACGAGAAGGATCAATACAAGGTGGCCATCTTCCGGCTGGGCGAAAATATCTTTTCATTCCTGGAATCCACTAGCCCGGATGGGTTCGTGGCCAAGCATATCGAGCGCTCCGGGGAGACGATGCAGCATATGGGAATCGAAGTGGACGACATCAAGAAATTCATGGACCATCTCCATGCCAACGGGGTGAAGACTTCCAACTACGTCGAAATAGCCGGAGTCCGCAAAGAAGTGCTGGTGGGGCCCAGGAATCCCCTGGGAGTCATCCTGCAGGTTTTTGAATGGCTGGGAGAATACCGGGAGGCCACGCCCGAGAAGAGAATGACCAAGGTCTGGGGGTAAAAGCAGGCTCGAGGTTCAAGGTACAAGGCTCAAGGTACGAGGTGCAAGGCTAAAGGCTAAAGAACCTAAGAACAGGGATTAGGGAAAAAGCGGGGTGGGAGGCAATCAGAGAAGTTTATCTGCCCGATTCAAATTGATTAAGAATCGGGGGGAAAGTGGTTTGCCGGGGAAACTTGAAGACCCGGTTCATTCAATCCTCCCAGGTCGAAGCCGGGGAAAATTTGATGGTGGAGCGATACCTCATCGACTCCAAAGTTTATGAATTCGTAAAAAGTCAAAAAGTAGGTTCTTCCCTGACTCCGGCGAAAGCCGGAATCCTGTTATTTCAAAATGTTCTTTCCCCCGGCTTTCGCCAGGGAGACGACCCTAGAGACTTTTTACGAGACCCTCAAGATTGGAGAGAATAATTTTTTTCTTGGAAGCATCGCAGTAGAAAAGACCCTGCGCCTGCCCGGGATTGAAACTTCCGGTCCCAATTTTTTCCCGGGCAGGCCGGTTTTCAAAGGCTGACCGTCCTCATGTGCGTCAAGACTTTCTCCCGCAAATCGGGTGAAAATTCGCAAAGATTGTGGGAACGGCAGGCATGGTCAGCAACAATTTTCAGGAGCTCGTCCTGGGTTTCGGCACGGACCATGAAATCGCAATCGGCCCCTGCATCCCTGCAGCTAATTTCTCGATAAATTCTGCCAGCCATGATCAAAACCCCCTTTCCTTACGCCCTCTGGATACTCACCTCTTCTCCAGGTTGTTAATGCCTTTACAACATTAGATGAGAATTCGTTCCATTGGATGCTCGGGGGTCTCAGGATTACGCGGCCAGGGGCGGGCGTCGGCCTGCCCACGGACGTGCCGACTCCAGCTGGGCCGCCAAGCGGAATAGGGTGGCCTCGTCCCCGAAGCGCCCGATGAAATGAGTGCCTACCGGCAAGCCTTCCTGATTCCAAAAAAGGGGGACCGACATAGCCGGGTTGCCGGTAACGTTGCAGATCGGAGTGAAAGGGACAAAAGTCTCCGCGCGACGATATCCCCGCAGCGGGTCCTCCGGGGGGGAATCAAAACTTCCCAGGGGCACGGGAGGCTCGGCCAGAGTGGGGGTCATCCAGACATCGTATTTCTGCGAAGCGCGGGCTAAATCACGGGAAATTTTTTGGAGGAATGTCACGGAGAGAAGATAGGATGATGCACTCTGCTTCTTCCCCATTTCGTAGAGCACCCAGGTGAGGGGCTCGAACTGATCCGGCGAGGGAGCCTTCCTCACGGCCAGGGCCAGGCCATCGATCGTCCAGGCACAGCCCGCCGACCAGAGAACCATAAAAGCCTTGCCGATCAACTCTCGGTTCATCGGGAGGGGAGCTTCTTCCACTTCGTGGCCCAGGTCCGCACAGAGCTTGGCTGCGTCTTTGACCGCCGCGGTGCAGTCGGGATGGATGGGCGTGCCGGGGACTCCCGTGGCGGTAAAGGCGATGCGGAGCTTTCCGGGTTCGGCCCCCACTTCGTGGAGGAACGGGCGTGCCGGGGGCGGGGCCCAGTAAGGGTCTCCGATATCCGGGCCGGAGGTGGCGTCGAGCAAGGCTGCACTGTCCCGGACCGAACGGGTGACGGCATGCTCGACCACCAAGCCCCCAAACATATCCCCCAGGTCGGGCCCGAGAGGGTTGCGGGCCCGGGTCGGTTTCAAGCCAAAGACCCCGCAGCAGGAGGCCGGAATCCGGATCGATCCGCCCCCGTCATTGGCGTGAGCCGCAGGTACGATCCGGGCGGCCACAGCCGCCGCAGACCCCCCGCTCGACCCCCCGGTGGTGCGCTCCAGGTTCCAGGGGTTCCGGGTGCGGCCCAAGAAGCGGGATTCGGTGGTGGGGAGAATCCCGAGTTCGGGCGTGCTGGTCTTCCCCACGATCACCAAACCTGCCCTCTTCAGCCGAAGGACCAGCTCGCTGTCGTGATCGGGTACAAAGTCTTTGAGAAAAGCGGTCCCCATGGTCATCCGAACCCCTCCCAACGCGGCGCCGATATCCTTGAGGAGGTAGGGCACGCCAGTGAAAGGTCCTTGGGGCAATTTGCCGGAGGCGGCCTGGCGGGCCTGCTCAAAGAGAGGAGTGATCACCGCGTTGAGGTTCGGGTTCAGCCGCTCGATCTTCTCGATCGCGGCGTCAATGAGCTCGACGGGCTTCACCTCTTTTTTCCTGACCAACTCGGCCAGGGCGAAGGCGTCGAAAGAGATATACTCATCCTTCAGCGACATGGGAAAACCTCCTTTCTCATTTTTCTTCATAGGTCAATTCATATAAAGTCACTTCCGGCGGGGTCAGAAATCGGATCGGCGGACCCCAGGTCCCCGTACCCCGGCTGGTATAAAGGATGATTCCCTGGGGAAGCCGATAAAGCCCTCCTATAAAGCGAAAAAAGATTCGGGTCCCCAGCCGGAAGGGAAGGATCTGCCCTTTGTGGGTGTGACCCGAGATCTGCAAGTCAAAATGCCCCATCGAAGAAGGGTCCAGGACCGGGCGGTGCTTGAGCAAGATGGTAAAATGATCCCGGGACAGGCGGGCCAGCAATTCAGCCTCCGGGACTCCGGGCGCTTCGCCGAAGGCCTGTCCGGTCGGATCATCCACCCCTGCGAGGTTCAAACATCCGCCGACGGTCAGCCCTTCCCCGCGGAGGACTCGGAACCCCGACTGCCGGGTAAATTCTAGGGACTCGGCCAGCCCGGCGTAAAACTCGTGGTTCCCGGTGACGGCAAATTTCCCCCACCGAGGACGGATTTCCCGCAGGAGGTCGGAGAGGTGATTGAGCTGAGTGACCTGGGCGTCGACGAGGTCTCCCGTGGAGAGGAAGAGGTCGGGGTCGGCCCTTTTCACCTCCTGGAGGATTCGGGAGAGACGTTCCTCCCGGACGATCATCCCTAAGTGGACATCGGAGATCTGGGCGATTCGCACGGGGCTTAATTCCTTGGGAATCTTGGAGGTCTTCAGGATCACCCGCTCGGTACGGATGTGGAGGGCCTCGAAGTACCCGTAGGTACCGGTGGTGAGGGAGATGACCAGGGGAAGAAGAAATCTCCAGGAAGGGGAGGGCGATGGGAGCCGAAAGGAGAATGTCCATCCGAAGAGATAAGCCAGGAGGCGGTAGAGGTCGAGGAGGATGGAGGCGCTGAAAAAAAGGAAGGCGAAGCCCATCCATAGATATCCGACGTAAGCCAGGAGGCGCGCCAGGGATGAAAGACCTTGCTTTTCCGAATAATGGACCAGCAGGGGGGCGGCAACCATGAAGAGCATCGCCGCCAGGAGGGCGAGGATGGCCCCGAGCCCGGGGGAGAAGGCATACCGCACTTTGGTGAATATGTAATAGTGCAAACCGCCATAGAGGGTGAAAAAAACAAGGAAAAATAAGCTCATGGGAGTCGTTGAAACCTCATTTTTTGACGTTTATTCTATCCGCAGATTTCGCAGATTCCGCAGAGATATAAATGCTGACAATAAGGATAGCGTTACGACGATCAAAGCTCAAATAGGCCTTTCCGGATGTTTGAATTGATCCCTCCCGTTTTATGCGCATTCATCCGCGTCCAAAAAAAGTTCGGAGTTGGGGGTTCAGAGTTGGGAGTTGAAGACGATACATCTCTGTGCTTATCGATCCCACCGTAGGGTAAAATCTTTTAATTTTGTTAAACTTTTTTTCTGAATTTTTATCCGTGTTTATCCGTGTTCATCTGTGTCCCATTATGGCTCTTATAACTGTCTTCGGCCCCGCCAGCCCGCCCGCTCAGGCCATCCGCTTCATAAAGGAATAAGTCCCTAAGGCGCTTATCCCGGCTAAGGCCAGTGCAACGAGCGTACCCTTCCCCAGCCCGAGCGCGGGGTAACTGTAACGGACCGCGAAGGCATACACGACAACGTTGACCAGCCCGCTGACAAGCAGAGACTTGGTGATAGCCAGAGAGTAGCTTACCCCCCAGGATCTTGCCAGGATGATCAGCGTGGAAATGAAAACGGTGGGGAAAGGGGCCATAACACCGCCCCAGGTCGGCCCGCCGACTTTACTGAGATAAACGGACGAGGAGGCGATGGTCCCGCTGAACAGGGCCCGCGCGAGGATTTGCCCAGGCGTGTACCGGATCTTCACTTTTCCCGCAGAGCGAAGGCGCCATCTTTTATCCAGCATATGGTAGGACCCGATCAGGAGAAGAAAAAAGGCCACGAGGCCCCAAGCAAAACTGTTGACGTTCAGAAAAATGACCAAGGAAGCCAATAGTACCCACGCGAAGAACGCGGCCGTCATCCCGACCCATGCGCCCCATTTGGCCAGAGCGACATAGATGACCAGAAAGATTCCATTGAAGCCCATAATCAGGGGGATGGGGCCGGTCGCTTCGGAGGCGGTTTGGGGGGACTGGACGTAACCGATAAAAAAGAGGGTGATCGCCACCATCGTGGGCAGGCCCCCGATGAGGCCGCCCATTTTGCTGCCCAGCCTCTCGGCGGCAACCGTGGCCAGCGTTACCATCACGCTGCCCACGGCAAACGCCAGGAGAAGTTTGAGATAAAAAAGACCTTCCACGAGGATCAGAACCCGACTCGGTCGACTTCTTTCATTTTTTCTTGGCCGCCAGATTTCCGTAAAGATCGGAGATCATCATGGCATAGTTCGCCGTGTCCGCGGTGGACTTGAGTACCGCATCCGCCTTGTCGGCCTGAAAAGCCCGGACCATGTGCCCCAGATTCGCCGCCAGGGAGGAGGCCAGGAAGTAAAAGTTGAAAGTCCGCCAGTCCCCCCGGTGGGCATTCTCCTTGGGCCTGGACTCCATCAGCCTGGCGAAGGCTGCCAGCTCCGGTCGAAGTTCCTGGTCCATGATCACTCTCCTGCGCAGGATATTCCCTTTGGTTGTGAGTCTATTTGGGCTTCCCCCTTTTTTCAAGCAAAAGGAGCCCCTGTTGCGTCTCGAACATGGATAAGCCCGTCGGACGCCGGTGCCAGGATGCGAGACTGGGACCGACGCCCCCCTGAGCACCGATATCAGTGGATGAATGAAGAGACGGATTTCTCCCTCGGCATCCTAGGCGACGATTTTCAAAATTTCCGGCTTTCTCTCCGAAGGACTGGGAATGGATTGGGGATACCCCAGGATCATGGGGGCTACGATCCGGCAGCTGTCCGGCAAGCCGATCTCCCTTCTGATGTCGGGATTGTTAATCTCCGAGCCCAGGTTTACCCAGCAGGTCCCCAACCCCCGGGCCGCGGCCGAGAACATGAAATAGCAGGCGGCCAGGGCGCAGTCAATCCAGAGGGAGCGGACCTCCTTGGCCCCGACGAAGTACACCAGGCAGGGGGCGTTGTAGAAGACGTTAAATTCTTTGCTGCGCAACCCGGCCTCGTATTTTTTCAACGGGGAGGAAGGATCTTTTTCGATCAGGGCAACAAAATTCTTTTTGCTTTCGTCGGAAAGCTTCCTGATCATTTCCCGGCTGTTCACGATGATGAACTTCCAGGGCTGCCCGTTGCCCGAACTGGGGGCCATGCAGGTGTCTTTGACGATCTCCTGAACCAGGTCGAGAGAGACCTCCCGATCCTGAAAGTCCCGGATCGACCTTCGGGTCTTCAAAAGCTCGAAAAAATCAGACATTCTCTTCTCCTTTCATTATCCATCGTTCNNTGAACGGAATCGCAGGTTTGGGCGAATAGCTTCTCCACCCAGTCTTCGCTGCGGCTGCGGGCCATGAGGGACGAGCCGCACTCGGGGCAGACCTTCATGCGGGCCAATTTTCGGAGGAGCCGCTGGGCGGTGGAGACAAATGAGGCATGGCTCCAGGTGAGGGGGGAGACCGAAAGCGGGGCCCCGGTTACGGGGTCGATCTGTTCGGCCATGACCCCGGAGGGCAGCGCATGATCGCTTGCCCATTTCAGGATCTCCAGGGCCGGTGCGAGTTCTCCCTCATCCTTGGCTTTCTCGATGCAGTAGTCCGCCAGCCAGAGAGTGCAGATGAACCAGGGATTCCCCGGAACCTTGGGGCTCACCCGCATGTAGGGATCGTTTTCATACCGGGCCATACCCCCGACCGGGGTCGGGACCCAGAGTTTTTCCCGCAGAGCGGCAAAGGTAGGGGCGATCTTGGGATGGTCCACGGGATAGAGGCCAAAGGCAAAAAGGCCCCAGAGGCTGGCGTCGCAGGTCCCGTCCACTTCCAGGCTCCCGTCTCGGTTGCGGGAAATCATCCGGCAGAACCGGTTCAACTCCGGCCGCCACAGATGCAGCGAAGCGGCATCCCGGATTTCCGCGGCTACTTTCCGGTAGCGGTCAGCGATGTCCTCTTCCCCGAATACGGTGCAGAAGAGCGAAGCGGCGAGGAGACCGCCGAAAATCGCCCCCACGGTAAAACTCAAGATTCCCCTCCGTTCCTCCCACAAGTCATAGCTGGCTTGGGGCAAGCCGGTCTGAGGGTCGCGGTAGGAACAGATAAAGTCGGCGGCCTTCTTGATGAGGGGCCGGTAAAAGGGTTTGATAAACTCGATGTCCCGGTGGAGAACGAAGTGGTTCCAGAGAGCCCAGAGAACCAGGGCGGTCTCGTCCTCCTGGATGGGAAGCTGTTCGATGCCGTCCTGGAACCAGGGATGCCAGGAAGAGGCCAGGGTTCCGTCGGGGTTGTATTTATGCAGGAAGTACCCTTCTTTGGATATGGTCTCGGCGGCGAACTGGTAGAAACCTTGGGTTATTTGGGAATAGCCGGCAAAATCCAGGGCGCTGGCCGCCAGCGCAGCGTCCCGGGGCCAAACATAAGAGTAGGTGTCCCGGGAAAAGCGGATGATGTCCGAGTCATTGGCGGCCACAATTCCGCCCTTCCAATCGATCTGGGTCTTGAGGAGCAGGAGGCTGCGCCGGTAAAGCTGGCCGACGAACTCGGGAAGATTTTCCAGAGGGGGAGTTTCCTTGCGCACCCAGAGGATCCAGTAATCGTGGGTCCTTTTCAACAGGTGCTCCGGCCCCCTTTCCCGGACCACGGCGTCCAGACGGCGGACTTCCGGCCATTCCTGGCCGACGGCAATCCAGTAGTAGGCTTTCCCGCGGGACGTTCCTTCCAGTTGCAGGGTCAGGCCGGCGACGGAATCCACCGACCCTTGGGCAATGGTGTTTCCGGAGAGCGTCCCGTCTTCCGCATCCTTGAAAGTCCCTTCCCGACCGGCAATCCTTTTTTGGCCTATCGCGAACTGGGAAAGGCCCTTTCCCCCTGCCGGAAACCCGTTGACGAGAAAATAGCGCGCCCCTTTGTAATGGACAAGCCCCTTGCTCACCGGGTCAAAGGCGGCGGTGTCACCCACATTGTTTCCCGAGATGTCGAAATCCTGGGTGAAAAAGAGGCGAATCTCTCTCGCCCGGGGAACCAGGTTTTCAACCGTGATTTCCCGCAGGTAAACATTCTCGTGGAAATCCACCGCGTCCCGGCAGGTCAGGAGCAGACCCAGACGTTCATGATAGAGGCTGACCTGGGTCACCAGCGTATCCGGATGGTACCGGAAGTCCCGTTTCCATTCCGGCCCGACCCAGGAAAATTCATTCTCCACCCAGACACCGAACCGGAAAAAATTTCCGCCGATATGGTTTTCTTGACCTACATGGGGAAAATAGAGATCCCGGAGGCAATAGCTCTCATCAAAACAGACCAGCAACCGTTCATTTCCCACAGGGATGTCGCGAGGCATGGGATTCTCCTGGGCGGAAGGTTTCCTGCTCTGGAAGGCCCTTCTTTTATTCTAAACCAGGAGCCGTTTTTAAAAAAGGATTTGATGACCGAGGATGGAGGCCTGGAATTCTTTTTCGGGGTGCAGGAGTTCTGGTATAATTAGAGCAGAAGTGCAGAAAAAAAGGAAATATTTCTGGGTCCATCGAGAATGGTCAAGGAGAGGGGATGAAGGCGTTTATTCTGATGGGATTGGCTGTCTTGCTGGCGGCCTGCACTCCGGCCATATCCAAGGACTCCCTAAGAATGGCGGACCCGACTCTGACTTTTCCGATGCTGGTCAAAGACCCGGAATCTTACCGAGGAAAGAAAATTCTCACGGGCGGACAAATCCTATCGACCAACGCCCGGGATGGGGAAACCTGGGTCGAAGTCCTGCAGAAACCTCTGGATTGGCAACACAAGCCCAAAGACACCGATGAGTCCTACGGACGCTACCTGGTTCGAATCCCAGGCTTTGCGGATCCCGCGATCTATTCCCCCGGAAAAAAGATCACCGTCCTGGGAGAGGTAGAGGGAAAGAAAGTCCAGAGGCTTAGGGAAATGGATTACACCTACCCTGTAGTGTTTCCCCTTGAACACTATCTGTGGAAATCCGAAGCGGATGGCGGTTCTGGGTTCCATTTGGGCATTGGGGTGGGAGTGGAGATAAACCGATGAGGAAAAACTTCGGGATGATGTTAGCATGGGCTGCTTTGATTTCCTCCTGTGCTCCCCTTTCCAAAGAAGTGATGCGGCAGGTGGATGAAACCCTGACCTATCGAGTGGTTCAGAAGGACCTTCAGAAATACGGGGGGAAGAACGTGCTGTGGGGCGGGGTCATTATTGAAACCACCAATAAACAGGGGGAGACGACCCTCCAAATCAGGCAGACCGAACTGGATATAGAAAAAAGGCCCAAGAATCTGGACTCGTCCGCAGGCCGCTTTATGGTGCGCTATGCCGGGTTCCTGGACCCGGCCATCTACCAGGCAGGAAGGGAGATCACCGTGGGGGGGCAGATCGTCGGAGCGGAGACCTTTCCGTTGGGAGGTATCCAATATACCTTTCCCGTTCTTCTGGCCAAAGAGATCCACCTCTGGGAGAAGATAGACCCCCGAGGCTACTACTACCCCTATGGGTACTATCCCCCCTATTGGGGTCCTTATTGGTCTCCGTACTGGAGGCACCGGCCCTATTATTGGTGAGGTTGAAGCCTAGGCCTCGTAGACCAGCAGGCGAATCAACCCGATGGAGGCACCGCTGATATCCGTCGTGGTGGTGTCGCTCACGCCGATCACCTTCTTGACTTTGTTTCCTTTAATAAACTTGTTGACCTGATCATCCAGGTCGGCCAGCTCCCGCATCGCTTTAAATTCCTTCAACTCCGTGGCGAACGTCCTGACCTTGATGCTCTTCGTCTCCGCCATTTTTTCCTCCTCGCAGATCTTCCCTCCGGGGTCAAAACGGGCGCGCACCAGCGCGCCCCTACAAACTCAGGCCCGTAACCTGCAACTGCAAACTTTTTTATGGTTTGAATCCTTCCACCAACGCATCCATCCTTTCCCCCTTCTGTAAGAGCCGGACCCGCACAAACCCGGCCTCGGCCAGGCCCGTTTGAATCTCCTCGTAGGTATAGGTATTCCCGCCGGTAGTCGCCACAAGCATGTTCACCGCGAAAATCGCCCCATCCCTTGGCCGGGTCCGATCCGGTTCCATGATGTGGTCCCGGATGACGATTCTCCCTGCCGGGACAAGGGCCCGGAATATTTTTCGGTAGAGATCCAGGTTCTGCCGGGGGCTGTTCTGGTGAATGATGGCGGAGACCCAAGCGAGGTCATGGCCGCCGGGAAATTCATCGCGATAAAAATCACCGCCCACCAGAGTGGTCCGGCTCAGGACCCCTGCCTCCTGCAGCCGCTTGCGGGCCATTTCGACGACCTCCGGTCGATCGAAGAGGGTAGCCCTCATTTCCGGGGCGGCTTGAAGGAAGGCCAGGGTGTAGGTGCCTGAGGCGCCGCCAACATCCAGCAGATTTCTCGCCGTCCCCGCGCCGACGGCGGCGACAATTCCAGGGGCTAACTTGGCCGCGATGGCGTGCATGGCCCCGATGAAGGCCGGGATTTCACTGGCCTCCGGGACTGCGGGACTTTTTCCCGTTTTTTTCCGGTCCCCGACCACGTCGGTCAATTTCGACCACCTCTGCCAGACATGGGCCATGTGGTGGACCATGGGCAGGATCGATTGGGGGCTGTCCTGGGAAAGCAAAGCAGAGACCGCAGGGGTGCAGGAGTATCTCCCCTCCCGTTTCGCCAAAAGCTCCATGGCCGCCAGGGCGTCCAGAACGATGGTCAACGCCCGGAGGTCCGCCCCCGTCCGACCGGCTACTTCCTTCGCGGACAAAGATTCGGAAGTCAGGATGGTGAAAAGGTTCAACTCCGCCCCGGTGAGCAGAATCCGGCTCTCCATAAAATTGCGGGCCAAATCCAGGATGATTTGTGGGGTAATGGGGAACATAATTTCCTCGTCATAATGTTTTCGCCGGCAGGCTATTCTTGGCGCAGCCGGGAAAATTCGGAATTCGAAGCGCGAATTCCGGAAAAGGATCGTGTCAGTGCTTGGTGTCAGCAAAAAAATTTTTGGCCCTGCTCACTGATACTGACACCAATCACTGTTATCCGGGTTCGAGATTTATTTTTTGCTCTGGGTCAGCCAGAGCTGCCGGGTCAGCTGCATGTGCCCCAGGTGTTGGCAAACATGCTCGATGATATGCAAAATACCCCAGCGGACGGTTATCTGACGATCGCGATACTTCCTCCCCTCATCCAGTTGGGCTTCGTTGAGTGAGGATAGGACCTCTTCGGTTACCCGGCCCACGGAATCCAGCCTGGCCATTAATTCTTCCGCGCGGAAGCCTTGGATTGCGAATTCCGCGTCCCGGTCGCGCTGGATGGGCTGGCGATTGATGATTTCCTTCAGCCAGTACACCTGAGATCCGGCCACGTGGGCGGCGATGACCGCCAGGGAATTGGTGGCCAGTTCGCCCGTCTCCCGGGTGGGCCGCCAATCCAGAGCTTCCGGCGGAAGCCCTTCCAGCTGAGCCTTGATCTGGTTCCTGATTTCGCCAAGCTTCGTCAGGTATCCTTGGATTTCCTTAAGCATCTTTCCCTCCGATCTTTATTCCTGGCTAGGTACTCTTGAGTATCTTATGGGCCTGTCTCAACTCCGAGGGGATGGGAACGCCATAAGGGCATTTTTCCATACAGGCCTGGCAATCCGAACAGGCTTGCCCATTGGAGGCCAGAACCCCGTACTGTTCCTTGGCCCAGTCTTTCAGGCCATACCGGCGGTAATAGTTTTCGTACCGAAAAACATCGGGAATGGGGATCCCCTCGGGGCAGGGGAGACAGTAGCCGCAGTTCCGGCAAAAGCCCTTTCCGGCCTCCGCGGCCAAGGCCATAAATTCCTTGATCTCCTGCGGGGACAGTTTCCTTGGGTTCTTGGCGACCTGGAGGTTCTCTTGCAGCTCCTTCAGGGTCATCATGCCGGGGATCGCGCAGGTGATATGCGGATTCGACAGGACGTAACGAAGGGCGATCTGGGCGGGAGACTCGCCATT
>PMCE01000403.1:0-6933 GCA_003154025.1 Syntrophaceae bacterium | reverse complement strand
CATCATCGTGAGGTTGCTGTGAATGCTGATCCCAAGATGTTTGATCTCCCCCTTGTTCTGGGCTTTTTGAAGTTCCTCCAGACCGCCGGTGTCGAAGATCCTTTGGTATTCCCCGCCCCGCACGTCGTGGAAAAAGAGCAGGTCGATCCACTCGGTCCGCAGGCGCTTGAGGCATCGGTCCAGTTTGGCTCGAACGCCCGGGCCATCTCTTTCGTCCACCTTGGTGGAGAGAGTAAACTCCTGGCGGCGTTTTCTTAAGACCTGCCCGATCTTTTCTTCGCTATCCCCGTAGCAATCCGCCGTGTCGATATAATTGATCCCTGAATCCAAGGCCCGGTTCAGGAGAATTTCACATTCTTTCAGGCTGATCCGAGGAAGTTTGATGGCCCCAAAACTGATCGTGGATATGGATAACCCGGTTTTCCCCAAAATTCTCTTTTCCATAATGTTTCCGCTGCAACGTGGAGGGATTGGGTTCTTCGTTTGAGGGGTAGAATTAATTATACCTTATCTCGGCTTCCTTCGCGCTCTCCGCGGTGGAAGGTTTTTATTTTTTTGGGCAACCCTGGTTCTATGTGGGCACTCGAAGAGTTTGACAGCTCCAGGGTGCCTAAGTGGTGGCCCGGCCCTGGCATCCAACCGAAAGCCATCTTTCGGTGGCTCCAGACTCAATTCGCTTTGAGCGGCTCACGGTTTTTCAAACCCCCGGCTTTGCCGGAGGTCANNTACCATTCCATTTCACCTCCGGGCCCTCGGTGCCTCGGTGGTGAAAAAAATCAACTTTCCTCTTCTGGCTTGTAGATAAACCGGTCGAAGAGCTTGTGGTAGGAGGTCCACCGGGAGGGCGCCTCTCTTTCCTTTTCGATCCAGGCCAGGAAGCCGTTCATCTTGGCGTCCAGGTCATCCAACTGATGGAGGAGGAGGGCTTCCAGGGTCTTCGGACGTTTGGGGGAACCGAATTCATATTCCCCATGATGGCTGAGGATGAGATGTTTGAGGAGCATGGCCAGGTTCTCCGGAAAACCGGGAAGGGCCTTGATCTTTTCATCGATCATTTCCACGGTGAGGGTAATATGGCCCAGCAGGCGGCCCGAATCCGTATAGTCGAAGGTCCGGTTGTAGGAAAGCTCGGATACTTTCCCCAGGTCGTGGAGAACGGCCCCGGTCAGGAGGAGGTCCAGGTCGATTCCTTTGTACCGGGGAGCGACCAGGAGAACCAGCTGGACCACGGCGAGGGTGTGCTCCAGCAGGCCCCCGAGGAAGACGTGGTGGACGGCCTTGGCCGCCGGAGCGAATTGGAATTTTTTCATGATCCCTGCATCGTTGAAGAAGGCTTCCAGAAGCTGGCGCAAGAAAGGCTGGCGGACCTGAGAGGAAAGGTCTTTCAGCTCGGCTAGCATTTTGCCCGCATCTTGGGAGGTTGTGGGGAGGAAATCTTCCAGTTGAATTTCCTCCTCGGCGCATTTCTTCAACCTGCCGATGCGCAGCTGCAGCATTCCCTGGAATTCATCCACCTCTCCCCGCACTTTTATGAAGTCGTCCTTTTCGAAGAGGGGAAGGAAGTCCATGGCATTGTCCCAGATCCTTCCCTCCAGTTCCCCTGTACGGTCCACCAGCTTGATCGAGAGGTAGGGGTTTCCGGCCTTGGTCTTGGTGAGAATCTTGTCTTTGACCAGAAAAGTGCTCTCCACGGTCTGCCCTTTGTTCATCTGATTGACGAACAATTTCCCCATAAGCCCCCCAAGAAAAGTTTCGAGTCTCGAGTTTCAAGTTTCGGGTTCAAGGTTCGGGATTTTAAACTCGAAACCCGAAACTTCATTCCATCTGTTTTAGGACCGCTTCCACCGCTTTCATCCCGTCCAGGGCGGAGCTGATGATTCCGCCGGAATAGCCGGACCCCTCGCCGATGGGAAATAAGCCGTGAACATTCAGCGACTGGAAGTCATCTCCCCGAAGAATCCGGATGGGAGCGGAGGTTCTGGTTTCCACCCCGATCAGCAGGGCTTCTTCGGAGGAGAAACCATGCATCTTGCGGTCGAAATAAGGTATCGCTTCCCGCAGGCTCTCGACCACAAACCCGGGAAGGCATTCGTCCAGAGGGGCCGGAGTGACGCCGGGTTTAAAACTGGTCTTGGGGAACGAAGCCGGGCCCTTCCTTTTGAGGAAGTCGAGGACCGATTGAGCCGGGGCCCGGAAATTACCGCCTCCCAGAAGAAAAGCCTTCTCTTCCCATCGGCGCTGGAAATCCATTCCGGCCAGGGGATCTTCCTTGCCAAAGTCCTCTTTCCCTGCGTTGACCACCAGGGCGCTGTTGGCCGAGGACGAGTTCCTGCGGAAAAAGCTCATCCCGTTGGTGACGACGGTGCCTTTCTCGGAGCTTGTCCCGATCACCGAGCCTCCCGGGCACATGCAGAAGGAATAGACCGCCCGTTCCTTGGAGGTACGGTAGGTCAGTTGATATTCAGCCGGGGGCAAATGGGGGTGCCCCGCAGAAGGGCCATATTGACTCCGGTCGATGAGCTTTTGGGGATGCTCGATGCGGAGCCCGATGGCCAGGGGCTTGGGTTCCAGGGCAACGCCGGCATGGAACAGCATCCGGTAGGTGTCCCGGGCGCTATGCCCGAGCGCGAGAAAGAGAAGGGGGCTTTCCACCTCTTCCCTCTCGTTGACGAGCATCCCCTCCAACTTGCCGTTGACGATTTTTAGGTTGGTGACTTTGGACTGGAAGCGAAACTCGGCTCCCTGTTCCTGGAGGAATTGCCTCATGGCCGGCACCACCAGGCGAAGCCGGTCCGTTCCGATATGGGGCCGCTGAAGGTACAGAATTTCCGGAGGCGCCCCGAAGCGGACCAGAACCTCCAGAATTTCCGTTATGCGGGGGTCATTGATTCGCGTATAGAGTTTCCCGTCCGAAAAAGTCCCTGATCCGCCTTCTCCGAATTGAACGTTGCTCTTCTCATCCAGAATTCCACCCTCCCAAAACCGGTTTACGTCTTTCACCCGCGAGGGAACCTCACGGCCCCTTTCCAGGACCAGTGGGGGAACCCCGCTCTGCGTGAGTTTCCAGGCGGCGAAAAGGCCCGCCGGGCCGGTTCCCACGACCACGGGACGATGTTGGGGTTTCCTCTTCAGGAGGAAAAGTGGCTGGATGGGTTTCGGGGGCGCTTCCTCAACCTTGAGGTCGGGGGGAGGCTCCTGCAGCAGTCTTTTTTCATTTTGGGGAGAGAGAGAAAGTTCGACGGTGCAGACAAAATGAATCCGATTCTTCCGGCGGGCGTCCAGGGATTTTCTCAGAATTCGGAATTCCTTGATTTCTTCGGACGAAACCCGAAGAACCGCCGCGGCCTTCTGCGGCAGGGAGGCTTCTTCTTCATTCAACAAAAGAGGGATGGGGGAAATCCGGATAGTCATTAGAATCTTAATGTAACATACTTCCTTATAACGGTGCCATGAGAAAGGCGTTCTCCGGGTCTAGGCACGTAAAATATCAAAATTTTGATAAGTAATCTCGATTGGAAAACCAATCTCTGAAATCCCCCCCTTTGCAAAGGCAAGCTGTGAAAAAATTCCACCGGGGGAGCGAAAAGCTTCTCCCTTGGAGGGGTCTCCCAATTTCCCCATGTCTCGATCTCGTTCCAGTTTCATGGGGGAGGGGATTTCTGGACGATCTTTCCAAAAGGCTAAACAGTTCCCATTTAGGCATTTCATAGGCCTAGAGGGAGTTTGAACTTTCGAGAACCCTGTGGTATTAAATACATGAGTCGGCAGTACCCATTTCCTCTTGGGGAATCGTCGGGAAAGTATATTCTATTCCGATGGCTGAGGTCGTCCTTAAAAAAGTCCGCAAAACCTTCGGCAAAATCGTAGCCGTTCACGACGTGGATCTTAACGTGGCCGACAAGGAGTTTGTCGTTCTCGTCGGGCCTTCCGGCTGCGGAAAGAGCACCACCCTGCGAATGGTCGCCGGCCTGGAAGACCTTTCGGCCGGAGAGATTTATATNNTTGTACCCCTATGCTACCGTTTACGAGAACATGGCCTTTGGTCTGCGGGTCCGCAAGGTCCACAAGGAGGAGATCCGCCGCCGGGTGGAGGCCGCCGCCGAGACCCTGGGAATCAGCGAACTCCTCGACCGGCGTCCCAAGCAGCTCTCCGGGGGACAGCGGCAGCGGGTGGCCATCGGGCGCGCCATCGTGCGGGACCCGAAGGTCTTTTTGTTTGACGAGCCGCTGAGCAACCTGGACGCCAAGCTGCGGGTGCAGATGCGCACTGAAATCAAGCAGCTCCATCAAAACCTGGGGACGACGATCCTCTATGTGACCCATGATCAGGTGGAGGCCATGACTCTGGCGCAGCGGATCGTGGTGATGAATGCGGGAAAGATCGAGCAGATCGGCACGCCCCAGGACATGTACGAGCGCCCGCAGAGCCGGTTCGTCGCCGGGTTTATCGGGTCGCCCTCCATGAACTTTATTTCCTGCCGGCTGATCGAATCCGCGGGCTGCCTGGCGGTGCGGATCGAAGGGGGGCCGGATCTTCCTGTACCCTCATCGAAAACCGAGCGCTACCGTCCATACCTGGGGAAAGATGTGTTTCTGGGGATTCGACCCGAGCACTGCACGGATTCCCGCCATCACGAACCGGGTTCCGGTATGGCCGGTTTCCGAGTCCGGGTTGACGTGGTCGAACCCCTCGGCATGGACACCATGATTCATTTTCGGTTGGGCGCCCAACGAATTTCTTCCCTGGTGGACCCCTATGCCGCCAAAGAGGTGGGGGAAGGGATGGAATTGATGATGGATATGAGAAAAATGCAGCTCATCGATCCAATCAGCGATAGGGTGGTGTGAAATGGGAAAGAGATCTTTACCGGTTGAAACGCTCCGCATCGGAATGATCGGCAGCGGATTCGTGGCCAAGTTTCATCTGCAATCCATGATCGGGGTTCGGAACGTACAATTGGCGGGCGTGTGGAGCCCCACGGCCGCCCACCGGAAGGCTTTTGCCGACTTGGCCGACAGGATGGAAGTGGGCCCCTGCAAACCCTATCCATCTCTGGAGGCCATGGTCAGCTCTCCGGAGATCGATGCCCTCTGGGTCCTCAGCCCGAATTATGTCCGGCTGGAGGCCTTCCGGCTGATCCACGATCTGGTAAAGAGCGGGAAGGCTTCCCTCCTGGGAGTGGCCTGCGAAAAACCTCTCGCCCGAACCATTGCTGAAGCGAGGGAAATCGTGCGGCTGGCCAAGGACGCCAAACTGAATCACGGCTATCTGGAGAACCAGCTCTTTGCCCCCGCGATGCAGCGGGGGAAAGAGATCATCTGGCGCCGGGCGGTCCCGATCTGCGGCCGCCCCTACCTGGCGCGGGCTGCCGAGGAACACGGCGGACCCCATGAACCCTGGTTCTGGATGGGGAGCCAGCAGGGCGGAGGGGTACTATCCGACATGATGTGCCACAGCGTGGAGGTGGCCCGGTTTCTACTGGCCAAACCCGGAGAGCCACGGTCATCTTTGAAGCCGGTCAGCGCCAGCGCCACCATCGGCTTCCTAAAATGGACCCGCCCCGATTACGTGAAGAAGCTGAAGAAGAGCATGGGGTCCCAAGTGGACTACAGCAAGCGCCCGGCCGAAGATTTTGCCCGGGGAACGCTCGTTTTCAAAGACCCCGATGGGCGGGAGGTGATCGTCGAAGCAACCACTTCCTGGGCTTATGTGGGGGCCGGTCTACGACTCCAACTGGAACTCCTGGGGCCCGAGTACTCGATGGAATTCAACTCCCTCAGCACGGGGCTCAAGATCTTCCTGTCCCGCGAGGTCAAGGGAGGGCAGGGAGAGGACTTGGTGGAGAAGCAGAATGCCGAGCAGGGGCTCATGCCCGTCCTAGATGATGAGGCGGGGGTCTACGGTTACGTGAACGAGAACCGCCACATGGTGGAGGCCTTCCGCAAAGGGGTTCGCCCCATGGAGACTCTGGAGGACGGGCTGGCCGTGGTGGAGATGCTCATCGCCCTCTACCGTTCGGCGGAGATCGGCCGGGTAGTAAAATTCCCGGTCAGAGACCTGGAGAAATACGTTCCTCCGGTGGCGAGGAAGAAATAACCCCTCACCCCGGCCCTCTCCCCCGAAGCAGGGGAGAGGGAAAGGTTGACGGGGCGATCAGAAATAGAAGGAGGGTTCCCAATGTTCAAGAAATGGAGAGTGATACTGGTTTGCGGTCTGTTGCTGACGGGTCTTGTGGCTCCCGGGGCGTACGCCGCCTCGACCATCAAGATTGCCTACCCGGGATGGGACACCAAGGAGCAGGAAAAAGAAGTGACCGGCATTTTTGCCGACTGGGAAAAACAGAATCCCGGCGTGAAGGTGGAGATTATCAGCATCCCGTTCCCGGTGATGAAACAGAAGCTGGTGGTATCCCTGCGGTCGGGCGATGCCCCGGACATGGGGTACGTAGACGGGCGCTGGCTGCAGGAGATGCAGGCGGCTGGATTTCTGAGCGATCTGACGGATTATTCCAACAGCCTGGACAAGAAAGATTTCTTCGAGCTTCCCTGGAAGACGGCCACGGCAGGGGGCAAGGTTTACGCCGTCCCGGACCGGATCGACCCGTGGATGTTCTACTACAACGTGGACATGTTCAAGGCCGCCGGGGTCAAAGATTTCCCCAAGACCATGGACGAGCTCGTGGAAGTCTGCAGGAAGATCACCGTGCCCGGCAAACAGTACGGCTATGGCATGGTGGGGGCCAATGACGCCACCTTCATCGGACGCTTTCTCAACATTCTGTACGCCTTCCACGGCGATTTTCTGACCCCGGATGGGAAAAAGGCGGCCATCAACAACGAAGCTGGAGTGGCGGCCTTCCAGTTTTACGGGGACCTGCTGAATAAATATAAAGTCGCCCAGCCCTCGGCGGTGGCCAACAGCAACAACGATGT
>PMCE01000467.1 GCA_003154025.1 Syntrophaceae bacterium | reverse complement strand
AACGGAGCCCGACCTGGTCGCCTTATTTCCATGACCCAATGCTACTGAAATGAAAAGGCCCGCTCGAAGGCGGGCCTTTTTTTATCCCTTGATCAAACGGGGAAGCATGAGGTGGTGGTGGGGACAGATGGATCTGGGGTTCTGGTAGGCGGCGCCCGCAAAGGCCACCATGTACCTCCGCATATCCGGCATGGGCACCACTTCATCGACGAAGCCTGTTTGGGCGCAATAAATGGGCCGTGATTTCTTGTGATAATCCTGCGCCAGGGCGTTCATTTTGTCGATCACCGGCTGCAGGGGACGCTTCGAATCCTTCTCCTTCACCAGCCTCCGGGCGAAGGAAGCGACGGCGGCCGTCTCCCCGTGCATCACGTAAATTTCCGTGGTGGGCGTTCCCAGGGTGAAGACGTTGTTGTTGTTCGCCTGCGGCCCTCCCATGATGTAGTGGGCGGCGGCGGTTCCTTTTCGCAGAATCACGCACATCATGGGCACGTTGGACTGCTCGATGGAGTAAATCAGGGATTGCCCCAGTCCCAGCAGTTCCGCTTTTTCGGCGATGTCGCCCACATCGATGCCGGTGGTGTCCTGGAACCAGATGATGGGCACGCGGTCCCGCCCGCACTGGGTCACGAATTCGTTCATCTTGATCAGTCCCTGGCGGTAGAACTTCCCGCCGACCCCCGGATAATTGGCGTACTCCGGATATCCCTTGGGCATGATCCCCTGTTTGTTGCCGATGACGCCCATCAAAAAGCCGTCTACCTTGACCAGCCCGGTGTAAACCTCGGGGCCGTAGGTTGGCCGGAACTCCATGTGTTCGCTGTTATCCGTGAGGCGCGCCAGGACTTCCTCGAAGTTGTAGGCCATCTTCTGGTTGAAGGGGACCAACCGGTTGATCTCTTCGGCTGAGAGCTTCGGTTCCTTGGGCGCGGCCACGCGGAAGAATTTGGGATCGTAGGCCGGGAGGAATTTCATGTATTCCTTCAGCCCATCGAGCACTCCTTCCTCCTTTTCAAAGACCGCTTTGAAGAATCCCGTGGAATCGTAGTGAATCTCAACCCGCCCCGGGGGAACGGCCTTGAATTTCCGGGTGGCTTCGATGACCAGTTCCGCTCCTTCTTCGTCGAAAGAGCCCTTGGGGCTCATGCCGCTGACGATCCCCCCGCCGCCCACGGCGATGTTGCAGTTCTTGTGGGCCAGGAGGATGGTCGGGCTGATCCCCTGGTATCCGCCGCCCGCGGGGTTGGTCCCGTAGATCCCGGCGAGGACCGGAATCCCGAGTTTTTCAAGCTCCGCATGGCGGAAGAAGGTGGTCCCGTTTCCCCTCCGGTTGGCGTACACCTTCTCCTGCTCCGGCAGCTTCACCCCGCTGCAGTTCACCAGCCAAACCAGGGGGAGGTGCAGGTTCTTGGCCATGTCCGTGACCCGCAGGATATTGTCCGCCTGCCCGGCGATCCACGCCCCGGCCATCACCTTGTTGTCAAACCCGATGATCACCGCCCACCTTCCGGCGATCTTCCCCAGCCCGTCGACCACCCCGGTGGTTCCGGACTCTTCCTCCATCGGGTCATAGAGGGTATGCAAGGGGCACCACGTGCCTGGGTCCACCAAATATTCCAGCCTCTGGTAAACGGTCATCTCCCCCCGTTTATTGATCTCCTCCGTGGAGATTCCGGCGGCCTTCACCTTCTTTACGGCTTCCTGAATCTCCTTTTCCACTTCCTGGATCTTCTTGACATTCTCTTCCGAACTCTTCATCTGCCGCTCGGACAAAGGCTTGCCGAAATCGGGCATCTTCTCGAAATAGGGTCTCATCGAATTTCCTCCCGCGATCTATGTTAAAACAACTCTTACCATATCCAAAAAGAAACAATTTCACAAGAATTTTTTCCCTTTGCCAGTATGAGGTTGAGAAAAGACTCCATCGGAGGGGATGAAAACCCCTCCTGCCTAGGCTCCCCAATTTCCCAGAGCCTGCATACTTCACTGCTTCCTATGCTTTAGGGAGAAAATATAACCGCTGATTCCCTCCCCTCCTCTTTATCTTGTTTCCAGGCCCTGAATACTTTACCATAGGACAGCAGCATGGCACCGGAGGCAGAAGGAATGGAATTTGAACTCCTCATGAAGGGCCCCTATGATCTGACCCGTTGCGCCTTGGCCTTCAGCAAGTTTCCCTTGGACGGGACCGATGTTTGGATCACTCCTCGCGAAACCCTCCCGGCCGAGTACCGGCGCCTCCACGTGGTGGACGACGAACCGATCCTGGTGATGGTTCAGCAGGACCCCGGGGCGAAAGAAGGACAAGCCCGGCTGATCGTCCGCACCCATCCGGCCCGCCCCCGAAAAATTTCCCTCCTGAAAGAAAGAGTCACCTGGCAGTTTCATGTCGATGCTTCCCTGGAAGGGTTTTACCGGAAGGCGAGAAAGCACCCTGTCTTCCGGCCCTTGGTTCAGGCGCTTTACGGGGTGAAACCCCTCCGTCCTTCCACCGTCTTTGAAATGGCCGCCATCGCCATATCGGAGCAACAGATATCCGTACCCGCGGCGGTCCGAATCCGGTCCCGGGTGGTCCACGCTCTGGGCCACAAGATGATTTTCGAGGATAAAGAATACCGGTCCTTCCCGACCCCCCGGACCCTGGCACATTGCACCGTCGACGACCTGCGCAAGCTCTCCTTTTCCGCACGCAAAGCAGAGTACCTGATCGACCTGGCCCGCAAGGTGACGGTGGACGGCTTAGATTTGGAAGGGCTGCGAAACCGCCCCAATGAAGAAGTGATCTCCGTCCTTACCTCCCTTCGGGGATTTGGAAGGTGGAGCGCGGAATACCTCCTGGCCCGCGGGTTGGGCAGGACCCAAGTGGTCGCCGGGGGCGATTTGGGAATCCAGAACCTGGTGGGGAAATACCTCGGCCCCGGCCGCAGGGTGTCGGAAACGGAATTGCGAAAGATGATGGAAGAATGGGGCCCCTACAAAAGATGGGTCGTCTTTTACCTTTTCTGCGCTTCTAGATTGGGGCTGTTGGGGTGATCGCCTATTGGATTCATTCCCCCTTCAAAGCGTTATAACGAAAATTCTTTCATCAGGGAGTCCAGGCGTCATCCCGGACCACCCGATCGATGTTCAAGAGCACTCTCACAGATTTATCGGTCTTGGCCATCCCCCGGACATAATCCGTGTTCAACCGGATTCCCAAGTCCGGGGTTTCCGCGATGTCGCTTCCCCTGACATTCAAGACCTCGGAAACGGAATCCACCACGATTCCGGTCAAGACCGATGCTTCTTGTTCGCAGACCTCCACCACAATGATACAGGTTCGCTCGGTGGCGGTCATCTCTTCCATACCGAATTTAAGCCTCAAATCTACGATAGGGATTACCTTTCCTCGAAGGTTGATGACTCCCTTCAAAAAAGCAGGGGTCTTGGGCACCTGCCGGATCGGCATCATTCCGATGATCTCCTTCACCCTCAGAATACTGATTCCATACTCTTCTGCCCCCAGGATGAAAGTAAGGTACTTCTCTTCCAGCTCTGCCGAGAGGATCCCCCCCTGATTTCCGGATTTGACCAATTCCTCCATCCTTCCTTCACCTCTATCTCTACTCTTCTCCCTTTTTAGAAGGCCTTAAAATCTCCCTCCTCCAAGGGCAGCACCTGGCGGGGATCAAGCGGTCTCTCTCCTTTGCCTTTTTGATCCGGTAAGGATGNNATTCTCCCCTTTTCCTCGGGATGGTGGGAGACCGTCCTGCGTTCATCCTCTCCTCTCCCCCCTACGATCACATCCAGTTCCCGCATATACGCCTTCATCTGTTCTGCCTGGGAGTTCATTTCTTCGGCCGCCGACGCCGACTCCTCCGCATTGGCTGCATTCTGCTGCACCACCTTGTCCATTTCAGCCACGGCTTTACTGACCTGGCCGATCCCCTGGGCTTGTTCCTGAGAAGCCGCGGCGATCTCATCGATCAGCCGGCTGATCTTTTTGGAGATCTCCACGTTCTTCTTGAACGCTTCCCGGGTCGCCAGAGTGAGATCATTCCCGGTCTTGATCGATTTGATGGTACTCTCGATCAAATGACTGGTGTTTTTGGCTGCCTCAGAAGCCCTCATAGCCAAGTTCCTCACCTCGTCCGCCACCACTGCGAAGCCGGCGCCGGCTTCCCCGGCCCGGGCGGCTTCCACCGCCGCATTCAGGGCCAGCAGATTGGTCTGGAAAGCAATTTCGTCGATCGTCTTGATGATTTTCCCCGTCTCTTCGCTGGACTTGGTGATCTGGCCGATCGCCTCCCCCATTTTTTCCATGTGATGATTCACGTTTTCAACTACCTGGCCGGCCTCGGACGTCATGGCCTTGGCGGCCTGGGCATTTTCGGCATTTTGCTTCGTCATGGAAGACATCTCCTCCATGGAAGCAGAGGTCTCCTCCAGACCGGCCGCCTGTTCGGATGCGCCCTCGGCTAAGGATTGGCTGGCCGATGAAACCTGGGAGGCGGCGGATGCCACCTGATCAGCCCCTTCGGTGAGTCCCTCGATGACCTTGGCGATCGGCCGCGATATGGACCGGGCCATCATGTAGGCCAGGAGAAGACAACCGGCGGCAATCGCCCCTACTACGGAAAAAATAACCAAAAGGATCTGGTTGATCTCCTTGGCCACATCATCAATGTAAATCCCCGAGCCAATGACCCACCCCCATTCCGGGACCAGCTTTACGTAAGAAACCTTGGGCACAGGCTGGGAGACCCCGGGTTTCGGCCAGGAATAATCCACAAAACCTGCCCCATCTTTTCGGCAGATCTCCGCCATGGCCACAAAGAATCTCTTCCCATGGGGGTCTTTTTCTTCCCCTATGTTCTTTCCGTCCATCTCCGGCTTCATGGGATGCATGATCATCCGGGGTTCCAGGTCATTGATCCAGAAATAGTCGTCATGATCGTAACGCAGGATTTTGATCGCCTCTTTGGCTTTGGTCTTGGCCTCCTCCAAGGGTAGCCCGCCCGTTTTGGCCTGCCTCACAAAATAGTTGACCGTGCCGTGGGCCGCTTCGACCACGTGTTTGGTCTTGGTGTATTTGGCCTCGTACAGGTTGGTTCGAATCCGGGGGATCACCCAGGCAAACACCAAAGCAAAGCAGACGGTAATGACCACCCCCAAGGAAAGAATCCGCGTAGAAAGCTTAAATTTTTGAAGCCCCATGGTGAACCTCCTTTTTAGGGAACGTGGAATTTTTTCTCCAAGAGCGTTGGCCGACGGCCCCTTTCTGGCGAACCGAAGTTCTCTCCTGGATTTTTTCGAGGATCTCGGGAATTTTGGAAAACTCGGTTGATTTATCCAAAAAATACTTGGCCCCGGCTTCCAGGCACTTCTTCCGGTAATGGGGATAGGGATAGTTGGTCAGTACCACCGTGATCGGAATTCGCGCGCTTTTCCTGAGCTTCTTCAGCAAACCCATCCCGCCTCCCCCGGGCATCCGCAAATCCAGGATCACCACGTCCGGGTTGCTTTGCTGGATGAACTGGAAAGCTTCGACGGCGTCTCCGCCTTCCCCGATGATTTCCGTTTTTTTCATCTCCGAAAGCATCGAGATCAAACGCTCCCGCACGACCGCCGAATCATCCACCACATACACATTCATGACCGCTCTTTTCTTTGGGGAAGAACTGAAGCGGGGATGGGTCCCCTCATGAGCTTGGAAATTCAATATAACAATCGGCTGATACCCTTATTCTCCATGCAGGAGAGGGACCATTTGTGGTGTAGGCCTTTTACCTTTTATGCCATAGGTTTTTATCCTACAAAAAGAAAATTTCGGGGGAAGAAGAAGAGAGCAAAGATCGGTTAGGGCAGCGGGGAAAATCTAAGAAATTCTTAAGGTATCTTTCATCTTAATCGATCAACTTATTTTTTATGGCGTAATGAGTCAGTTCGGCATTGCTCTTCATTCCCATCTTTGGCAGGATTCGAGACCGGTAGGTGCTGATCGTTTTGACGCTCAGCGAAAGCTCTTGCCCGATTTCCCCCACGGTTTTCCCGGAGGCGATCATAGCCAGCACCTGATACTCCCGGTCGGACAAACGCTCATGGGGAAGCTTTTGGGCATTTTTCTCCAGGTCGAAAGCCAACTTCTCGGCCAGACTGGGACTCACATACTTTCCCCTCTCCAAGATTTTCCGGATGGCGCTCACCAGCCGATCGGGCGCGCTTTCCTTGGTCAGGTATCCCGAAGCCCCGGCTTTTAAGGCTCGAACCCCGTACTGTTCTTCCGGATGGATACTTAGGACCAATACCGGGAGCTTGGGCCGTGCTTTTTTCAAATCTTTTAAAACATCCAATCCGTCCCTGCCGGGCATGGTGATGTCGAGAACAACAACATCCCAATCCTCTTTCCGGATGAGGGTCAGAACCTCGTGGGAGTTTTGGGCTTCTCCGAGGACTTTCATATCCGGGTGCTCCGACAATATCTCTTTCAGACCCTTCCTCACGATGGGATGATCATCGGCGATGAGGATCTTAATCATGATCTCTCCCTTTTGTTTTCAAATTCTTCTTCGTGGCCTGTTTCCGGCGGAAAGGAATCTTTACCGTCACTGTGGTCCCTTTTCCCGGGACGCCCCGGATCTGGAATTCTCCTCCCAGGAGCAGCGCCCGCTCCCTCATTCCCAAGATTCCCAACGATTGAGGGCTTGAAACCTTCCTCTTGGTGATCCCTTTGCCGCGGTCCCGCACTTCGAGAATCAAGGAACCATCCTGGTCATTCAACCCCACCTCGACCCGAGAGGTTTTCGCATGGCGGGCCACATTAGTCAGAGTCTCCTGGAAGATCCGGAAGGCCGCGGTCCGATGCTCTCGATTCAGGGAAAACTCCTCGCGGTTCGAAGTGAACCTGCATTTGATTCCCGTCCGAGCCTGAAATTCCTGCAGTTGCCATTCCATGGCCGCCTTCAGACCCAGGTCATCCAGCAGGCCCGGCCTCAACTGGGCTGAAATCTTTCGAACGATGTCAATCGTCGTATCGACGAGCTGGGCCATCGATTTGGCTCTTTGCACCCAGCTATTGGGTCCTTTCGGCATCTTCCTGGCCAGCCAGGATATGTCCATCTTTAGCGCCGTAAGGAACTGCCCCAGCTCATCATGGATTTCCCGGGCGACCAGGGTTCTTTCTTCTTCGCGGACAGTTTGCAGACGGGCAGAAAGGGCGCGCAATTGTTCGTTCGATTTCCTCAGCTCTTCCTCCGTCCGCTTGCGCTGGGTGATATCTTCACAGGTCATCAAATTCTCCCCGGTCCCCAGTTGGACCGGAATGAAATTGATAACCTTCTTCGACCCATCTTTGCACGTGACGGTGAAAATGGCAGGCCTTTTTCCCCGGGGTTTGGATGTTTTCAAGTCTCTCAGCCAGGCAGCGATCGCCTTATGTCGATCCCCGGGGTCGGGGAAAGCTTTTCTGAACCACGTTTTCCCGTTGGGGACATCCGCTAAATCATAACCCAGGATTTCGGTAAATTTGGGGTTCACGTATTCGAAGGTCCCGTCTTTGTCAATCATCACCATCCCAAACGGAGCACTCTCGGCGAGGGTTTGAAATCTTTCCTTCTCCTTGATCAAATTCGTTTCCGCCCGCTTGCGTTCGGTGATGTCCGTGAACATGCCGAAGGTGCCCAGGAATCGATCCTGTTCATCCATCTTGGCCGAAGCCGAAACCTGGAACCACTTTATCGTGCCGTCTTTGCACCGGAGCGCGCGTTCGAACTTTTCCCCCAGTCCCCGCCGTCGGCGTTCCCTGCGCGCTTCGGTGTCCTGCCGGTCCTCTTCGGGCGCGAAGTTTTCAAAAGGACACCCGAGAAGATCCTCAGGCTGGAAACCGAGCATCTCCGTCATATTGCGGTTGACGTAGGTGATCCGGAAGTTTTCATCCAAATCGGTTATCCCCTCATTGGCCGTCTCCACGATGCGCCGGTAACGGGCCTCGCTCTGATTCAGGGCTTCCTCGGACTTTTCGCGCTCGGTGATGTCCTTAAAAAAGACAAGAGACGCGGGCCTTCCCTCCCATTCAAAGAGTACGCTGTTGGCCTCCACCCATTTCATGCTCCCCTGTCTGTCGATGACTCGCAGGGTATGGATCAAGGGAACGTCCTCCCTTCCCTTTCTTCCAGTTCTCTCCACCGCCGCTTCCCAATCATCCGGGTGGATCGAAGTCCCCAAGACCCTGGAGGGAGAAGTCAGCTCTTCCCGGGTGTATCCGGTGATTTGAACGGCCCGCGCATTGGCGAATTTGATCCGGTTGTCCTGAATGACCAAAATGCCGTCATTCATATTCTCCGCCAGGACCAGGTATTTCTTTTCCAACTCCTGGAATGCTTCCTGGGCCTTTTGGAGCGCGCCTTTTCCGNNTCCGGCTAGCATTGTAGGCATTTTGGGCCGGAAGAGTCAATGATACCAGAACGGCTGGCGGTTCTCCCAATTTCTGAATATATCCCGCCGGATTTCCAATTGACTTTTTTTGAAAATCCAATAAGAATGAACTTCGCCCCGCAGCCTATGAACCGATGATCTCCGAATTTTTCCCACGGAAAAATTTCGGTCCCACTTCTCAATGCGGAATGGAGGAAATACGATGAAAGCATTTTCCACCTATCTTCTTTTTGTGCTGTTTCTGGGCATCGCCGCGGCCACAACCGCCCAGGCCGCCGATTATCCAAGCAAACCCATCGAAATCATCGTAACCTATGCCCCCGGAGGGTCCACCGATACGAGCGCGCGGATCACCGCTCCCAAGGCTTCCAAGATTCTGGGCCAGCCGATTGTGGTGATCAATAAGGCGGGTGCCGGAGGGGCGCTGGGCTATGACCAGGTAGCCAAGTCCGCTCCGGACGGATACACCCTGGTCTTATACGCCATCAACGCGGTCATCCTCAAGGCCATCAACCCCTCTCTCAGCTTTCACCCGGTGCAGGACTTCGCCCCCGTCTCCAACCTGATCACCCAAGCCAATATCCTGGTCGTAAACCCCAACAGCAAAATCACTTCCGTGACCCAGTATGTGGAGGCGGCCAAGAAATCCCCCGGCAAAGTCACCTTCGGCAGCTCGGGAATGGGATCTTCCCAGCACCTCTCCGGCGAACTCTTCAAAAGGGTGGCCAAGGTGGACATGGTTCATGTGCCCCACAAGGGGAGCGCCCCCTGTGTGACGGCTCTGCTCGGAGGGCACATCGACTCCGGGTTCATCAATGCTCCGGACGTGATGGAGCAGGTGCGGGGCGGAAAGCTCCGGGCCATCGGCGTAACCACCGCCCAGCGGATCGTCGAGCTGCCGAGCGTTCCCAGCATTGCCGAAAGCGGCTATCCGGGCTTTGAGGTCGTTTCCTGGATGGGAATCTGCGCCCCGGCCAAGACCCCCCGGCCGATCGTGGAGAAACTGGCGAATGCCTACAAGCAGGTCATGGAAGATCCTGAAGTGCCCGGGAAGATGAAGACCATGGGATTCATCCCTACCCACATGCCGCCGGAAGTCTTCAGCGCCTGGATCAAGAAGGAATTCGAAAAATTTTCCGCCCTGGCCAAGGAAGCCAATATTAAGATGGAATAACTGGGGTATTGGGCCAGGAATTCGTGGGGTTTTAGGCGCTTGGCGCTTCATCGATACAAACCTGTTGGTAAGAACGAAAAATGTATCTCCTCGGCCAGGTGTAGGGGCGATTCATGAATCGCCCCTACGGATTCACGCCAGAGGCCATCTTTTTTCGCGGATCTTCTCGCAAAAAGGGGTAGTCTTTTGAGGTCAAATTGACGCCAATTTGGTCACAAATTGTAGGGTCACGCGCTTCGCGTTTCTCGCCGCGGAGGGATTGCTGGCGGCCATCCCGCCAAGGGCGGGACCCCTACAAACTCTTGTTTGGTTCCGGCCACGCCGGGTCAGGTAAATAAGGTAGGATAGACCATGTCTCGGAGGAATCGGTTCAGCGCCATTGTCCTATTGGTCTTTTCCCTGACCGTCGGCCTCAAGGCCAGCACTTTCCCCCTGGGGGATTTGAAGAGCATAGGGCCCGGGTTCTTTCCGTTGGTCCTGGCCGCTCTGCTGGGGTTTCTCTCCCTCGGCCTCCTGTTCAGTTCCTTGACGGACCGAGAGGAAAAAGACCCGGCCAAGTGGCCGGATCGCTGGGCAGGCATCGTTATCGTGCTGGCGGCCCTTTTCGCCTATGGGTTCCTTCTGAAGTTTTTGGGATTCTCTCTGTCTACCTTCCTCTTCTCCCTGGCTCTTTTGAAATTTGGGTACCCGAAAGGATGGTTAATCCCTTTGGGCGGGGCCTTGGCTACTACTTTTTTCACGCTGGTAGTCTTTAAATACTGGCTGGGGACCCCTTTCCCGGCAGGCTGGGTCGGTTTCTGAGATGGATTTCTTTCAAAATCTCCTCGTGGGATTTTCCGTAAGCCTCACGCTCGCCAACATCGGGTACTGCCTGGTCGGGGTTCTGGTGGGAACGCTGGTGGGCGTTCTGCCCGGCCTGGGGCCCACGGCCACCATTGCCCTGCTCATGCCTATTACCTTCAAGCAGGATTCGATCTCCGCCATCATCATGCTCGCGGGTATTTATTACGGGGCCCAGTACGGCGGGTCCACCACTTCCATTCTGGTGAATATCCCCGGGGAGGCTTCTTCGGTGGTCACCGCCCTGGACGGGTATCAGATGGCCAGGCAGGGGAAGGCCGGGCCGGCCCTCGGAATCGCCGCCTTCGGCTCCTTTATCGCCGGGACCCTGGCGACTTTCGGCCTGGCGCTTTTGGCTCCGCCCATGGCCGGTTTGGCCCTCAAGTTCGGGCCCCCGGAGTATTTTTCCCTGGTCTGCCTGGGGCTCGTGGCGGCCACTTTTCTCACCCAGGGGTCGATGGTCAAATCCCTGATCATGATCGTCTTCGGCCTTCTCCTGGGGACGGTCGGCCGAGATTTGATCACCGGGTTCCCGCGGTTCACCTTCGGCATCTATGACCTGGAAGATGGAATCGGGTTCATCCCCATCATCATGGGGGTCTTCGGCATCGCGGAGATTCTGAGCAACCTGGAAACCTCCCTTCAGGGGCGCAAGGACATCTACGAAAAGAGGATCACCGGCCTCCTGCCTTCTCTAAAGGACTGGGCGTCGAGTATCGGGGCTATTCTCCGCGGTTCGGTGGTGGGTTTCTTTCTGGGGACGCTGCCCGGCGGGGGTGCCGTTCTGGGCTCCTTTGCCTCCTACACCATCGAGAAGAAGATCTCCAAGAATCCCCAGGAATTCGGCCGGGGCGCCATTCAGGGGGTGGCCGGGCCGGAGTCGGCCAACAATGCCGCCTCGCAAGGGGCCTTTATTCCCCTCCTGACCCTCGGAATCCCGGCCAATGCCGTGATGGCCCTGCTCGTGGGAGCGCTCATGATCCACGGCGTCCAGCCGGGGCCCCAAATGATCTCCAAAACGCCCGACCTTTTCTGGGGCGTAATTACCAGCATGTACCTGGGAAATATCCTTCTCCTGATTTTGAACCTACCCCTCATCGGGGTCTGGACCCAGCTTCTGAAGGTTCCCTACCGCATCCTTTTTCCCCTGATCCTGCTGTTCTGTCTGATCGGGGTTTACTCCCTGAACAACAGCATCTTTGAAATCTATTTGATGGGCGGGTTCGGCATCCTGGGCTACATCTTCAAAAAGCTCGATTTTGAGCCGGCTCCCCTGATTCTGGCCGTGGTCCTGGGCCCCATGCTGGAAGACACGCTGAAGCATACCCTCCTCATCTCCGGCGGGGACCTGACGGTCTTCTTCTCCCGACCCATTTCCGCCGCTTTCCTTAGCGTCGTGGCCATTCTGGTCGCCTTCCAGCTGATTCCGACGATCCGCCGATCCAAATCTGAAGCTTTAAAGGAATAAGGAAGGACAAGCAAGAATGGAATTCGGCAATACGGGAGGACCACCTGAGTTAAGAAATAATAATTTTTATAATCCGAAAAGTCCAGGTGTCATAAAAATACGCACTTTCAATATAAAAAGATAACACCTACAACTAAATGCACCTGACCAACAACAAAACTGACTATTACCGTTAAAAATAATCACGCCTGCGAAGTAAGCGGAGCAGGAGGAGCCTTTCGGCTCCCCTTGCTCCGAGGGGTTAGAAAAAAATACTGGTTACTTGATTATTGCACTTTTGTCAAAATAGAGATTCTGCTTATGCCCTGAATTCCGCCCTGTCCTCCATCTCCAACCGTAGACATCGTCCTCAATTTTTTCGCGAATATTGTAATGACTGCACTTTTCGCATCACCGTCGCATTGAGTCCATGATACGTACATTACAGAGTTATCTAATATTTCGTATGAAATTGGTGCAGAACAAGGGTTACCGTAAACACCAAAATCTTTGAACAAACCAGCCGCGGCGAAGACTCCCTCGTCTATCGTCAAAGTGTCCGCCAAAAAACTCACTCGGCCCTGCAAACCTTTATACGTCGGATCATTTGTCTTATTTATTACTGTCCAAGTAGTCCCCGGAAGGATCTTTGATAAGTTTATCGCCATTTCTTTATCCAAAGCATCCTGCAGATTCGTGGAGGTTAGCGAGTTCCCTGCTGTATCGATCATAACATTACCCGCCGTAACCGTGCTCGTTGTATCAAGCTCTTTCTTGGATACGCTTTTATCTGCGAGGCTTGCATGGGCAGAACTTAATAAAACATTCTTAGCTAATATTTGGCGAGAAATTGAACCATTTGAGTTATTTCCACCTGACCCACTGCTTCCGCTACCGCAACCCACGAGGTAAACACTCAGTAGAATTGCTATTGCATTAATAATTCTCGGGAACATTTTCTCTCCCTCCTTGCTGGGTTTTAACCTTCCATCCATATCGACATTTTTGAATGAAATCTATATATCTTCGTGGCGGTTGTCATCTCCAAATTTCAGGAAGGAATCCACGTTTCCGGAAGAATCTTAGGGGTCAAAGGATTCCATATCTTCTGCCCATATTTTCATGATCCCATCCTCTTCTTGTAAGGCTCCATATCTTGAGAGGACCCGATCGGATCCCCTTCCTTTTTCCAGATATATTTGGCTATTCGCTGGGTCGGCGTCCGGGGAAAATCGGAACGAAATTGAACATAGCGGGGAACTTTGAAATTGGCCAGCCGCGGCTGGCACCAGTCAATCACCTCCTCTGCGGTCATCGTCTGGTTCTCCTTGAGCAGGACCCCGGCCAGGACTTCGTCCTCTCCCAGTTCTGAAGGGACGGCGATCACGGCTGCTTCCAGGACTTTCGGGTTGGCCATAAGGGCCATTTCGATTTCGGTGGCGGAGATATTCTCTCCTTTCCTGCGGATAATATCTTTCTTGCGGTCCACGAAGAACAGGTACCCGTCTTCATCCCGGTAGACATAATCCCCGGTGTACAACCACCCGTCCCGGATGGTCTCCCGGGTCTTTTGCTCATCCTTGAAGTATCCCTGCATCATCACCGGGGAACGGACGATGAGTTCCCCCGTCTCCCCCGGCCCCAGGTCCTTTCCCTGGTCGTCTACGATTCTGACTTCGCTGAAGGTCAACTTGGGGTCCGGGTGCCTGGCGGGCAGTCCCATGCTTTTCATCTTGATGACCCCGCCGATGGGGTTCTGGGAGACCCGCGGGACCTCGCTCAGACCGTACCCGTCGAGCACGTTGGGAATCTTGAAACGACGGGTAAAGGTCTCATAGACGTCCGGGGTCACCAGGGCTCCGTAAGCCGTCTTTACCCGGTGTTCGGGCCGGAACTCCGCTTCCGGGCGGGCGCAGAGAATCCGCCCCACCGCCCCGATGAAATTGAACTCGGTGGCCCCGTATTCCACGGCCTGATCCCAGAAGGTGCTGGCGCTGAACCGGGGGATCAAGATCAGGCTCGCACCGGCCGCCAGAGCGCCCATAGTGCTGTAGTAGGAGGCGTTGGCATGGAAGAGGGGAAGGATGGTCATCACCCGGTCTTCCGGGCCGATCCCCGCGCAGAGGGTGAACGCCTCTCCAGTGAGGGTAAAATCTTTGTGGGCGTGGATGACCCCCTTGGGAAATCCCGTGGTCCCCGAAGTATAGATGATCTGGGCCATGTCCCCGTCGGCAAGGTCGATCCCTTTCAAGCGGGGGCTCGCCTTCTGGAAGAATTGGGAGATGGGAAAGATTCCTTCCTCGGTTATGGGATCGGCGCAGGCGATCCACTTCAGAGTGGAGGTTTCCTTCTGGACCGCCCGGGCGACGGGCAGAGACTCCCGCTCAAAAATCAGGCCCACGGCTTCCGAATGGCTCACCACATAACCGGCCTCCTTCTCCTTGAAGCCGGTGTTCAGGGGAACCATGACCGCCCCGATCTTGGCCAGGCCGAACCAGGCGTAGAGGAACTCGGGGCGGTTGGAGAGCAGGAGAACCACCCGGTCCCCCCTTTTTACCCCCCACTCCAGAAACCCGTTGGCCGCCTGATTGATCTTTCGGTCAAAGGCTTCGTAGGAGAGGACTTCTTTTTGAAAGTAAAGAAACGGTTTGGCCGGGTGTTGCTCTACCCTGGATTCGATGAAAACGCGAAGGTCCATAAGAAGTACCTAAAGGTCAGAATTCAGAAGTCAGGAGTCAGAAGTCAGAATGTAAGAAAAAACAGATCTATTCTATTCCTTATTCTGGATTCTGAATTCTGGCTCCTGGATTCTTTTATTTATCATTCCGCAATCCGCAATTTAATAGTGTGCCATCCCCACCGTCAGCCCGCCGCAGATGAATATGATCTGGCCGGTGATGAACGAGGATTCGTCGGAAGCCAGAAATAGAATGAGGTTGGCGATATCCTCCGGCTGCCCCATCCGCTTCAGGGGGATACTGTTGATGATCGCTTTGGTCCGCGGGCTGTCCGGGGGATTGCCCCCGTTGAAAAGCTCGGTAGCCACCGGACCGGGCCCGATGGCGTTCACGTTGATGTTGAACTGGGCCAGTTCCAGGGCCCAGGTACGGGTGACGCCGACCAGCGCCGCCTTGGTGGCGCTGTATGCGGTCCTGAACTCTTTTCCGAGGCTGGCCCTGGAACTGAGGCTGATGATCTTGCCATACCGGTTCTTCTTCATGGAGGGGAGAACGGCCTGGGTGCAGAAAAAAGCCCCTTTCAGGTTCACTTTGATCACTTCATCCAGGTCTTCTTCCTTAACATTCTCCAGCAGGGCGGGACGGATGATTCCGGCGTTATTCACCAGGATGTCCACCCTTCTCCATTTGGACAAGGCCTTTTCCACGGCCTTATCCACCTCTTTCCTTTGAGAAACATCCGCGTGGATGGCCAGGGCTTTTCCCCCCATGGCCTTGAGCTCCCGTGCCGTCTGGGAGACCTCCTTGGAAAGGATATCCAGCAGGACCACGGAAGCCCCTTCCTTAACCATCTTCACAGCCGTGGCCTTTCCGATCCCCCTGGACCCTCCCGTGATCATCGCCACCCGCCCCTGCAACCTTCCTTGATTCATAAGACCTCCTTTCAAAAACAGGTACAAGGTACAAGGCGCAAGGTTCAAGGTAAAAACGAAAAGGCTTTTTCTATTCCTTGGACCCTGTACCTTGAGCCTTGTGCCGTGAGCCTTGTACCTTGAACCTTGTGCCTTGTACCTGTATTTATAACATCAAACTCCCGCCGTTCACATCCAGCGCCGCGCCGGTTACGTATCCTGCCAGTTCCGAAGCCAGGAAGAGGCAGCAGGCGGCGACCTCGTCCACATCTCCGATTCGGCCCAGGGGAACGGTCTTTTTTAATTCTTCTTCCGTCCCTTTCTCTTCCATCCTTTTCATCAGCCTTTCCGAGTTGGTAATCCCCGGGCAGACGGCATTCACCCGGATATTGTCTCGGCCTAACAATCTGGCCATGTGCCGGGTCAGTCCCAGGACCCCGGCTTTGGAAGCGGTGTAATGCACCCCCGCGGTAGGGCTCACGGACCGTCCAGCCTGTGAGGAGAGGTTGACGATCGTCCCGCCCCCTCTTTGCCGGAAGATCGCCGCCGCCCTTTGCGAGAGGAGGAATACGGAGGTCAGGTTCAAGCCCAAGATCCGGTTCCACTCCTCCGGGGAAATCGAAAAGAAGTCCGTGGGCAGCCCTCCACCGGCGTTATTGATCAGGATGTCCAGCCCCCCATAGGTATCATGGATCTTTTGGAAGATCCGATCCAGATCCTGATTCCGGGTGACATCAGCGGGGATCGGGACCGCCTTTCCCCCCCNNGCCAGGCTTCCCCCCTGATGGGCAAACAGCCGGGCGCAGGCTTTTCCGATCCCGGCCGCCGCCCCGGTGATCACCACAACCTTCTCTTTAATCAGTTTCGCCCCTTCAAGGGCGTGCAAGACGGATGGTTTCATTTTTGGCCTTTCTTCAATCTTCTTCTGTAGGGGCGATTCATGAATCGCCCCTACGACAGACTCTTGGCTATTGTTTCGCTCGTGTGACCTTGGGGTCCAGCAGGTCCCGCAGGCCATCCCCCAAAAGATTGAACCCCAGCACCGCCCAGGCAATGGCCAGGCCGGGGAAGATGGCCAGACGGGATAAGATCAACTCGCTGATGGGGATGTCATAGGTGATTGATCGGCCCAGATCTCCCCGCAGGACTCCGCCCATCCAGTTCCCGTACTGGACCGCCTGGGGAAGGTCCAGGCCCAGCTTGTGCCTCAGTTCCTGCAGGTTTTCCGGAGTCGCCTGGATCCCCAGGATGATCTGGGCCGGGTCTCCGGGAATGACTTGGAGGACGAGAAAAATGACTCCCGAGACCAGGAGAAGAGTGGCGAGAAGAATGAGGAGGCGTTTAATGAATTGGGTGGCCACGGGAGTCACAAAAAAACCGTCGGAGGAGCGCCGCACCTCCGGCGCGGCTTGAGGCAAAAGCCCCAAAAATGTTTTGGCCTCAAGCGAAGCGATCCTCGAGTCACGCCGCAGGCGTGACGCTCCTCGAGGCCCGCAGGGCCGATCCTCAAGCCCCTAATGGGCGGTCTATTTTTGGATGTACACCTCGGTGGCATCCACCACGATGGTGGGGTAGTCTTTCCACCAGTTCATGACCTCTTTCTTCATCGCCGGAAGCGCCGGGTAGATGAAGAGGTAGACGTTGACGAAATCATCGGCCAGCAGGCGCTGAGCCTGCGCGTAGATCTTCTTCCGGGCCCCTTCGTTCATCTCCTCTTCCGCCTTCTTGAAGAGCTCCTGGAATTTGGGGTTGTTATACCGGAAGTAGTAATTCGGCCGGCTGTAGATTTCGATGTCGAAGGGCTCGGCGTGGCCCATGACGGTCAAATCGTAGTCGGCGTTCTTGAAGACCCGGTCGATCCACTGCCCCATCTGGATGACTTCCAGGGTCAGCTTGATTCCCACTTTGGAGAGCTCGTCGGCGATGACCTCCCCGGACCGGCGGGCATAGGCATAGGGCTCGGGAAGCTTGAGGACGGCTTCGAACCCGTTTGGATAGCCGGCCTCTGCCAGGAGCTGTTTGGCCTTCTCGGGATTATAGGGATAGAGGTTGCTCAAATCCACATAATAAGGGCTGGTGGGGTCCATGTGGCTGCCGATGGGAGTCCCGTAGCCGGCCACGGCCCCCTGAATGACCGCCTTCCGGTCAATGGCCAGGGTAATTGCCTGCCGGACTTTGGGGTCGCTGAAAGGCTTCTTGGAATGGTTCATGGCCATGATGACGTCCGTGGTGGTATTCCCCTTCGAAACCTTGAAACGGGGGTCCTTCTCCAAGGCCGGTACGTTTTCGGGGGCCAGGTCGTAGGCGATCACATCGATGTCCCCGGCGCGGAGAGCGGCCAGCTGCGCGCTGGGGTCGGGGATGAACTTGAATGTCACCTTGTCCAGGTAGGGAAGGCCCTTGATGTAATAGTCGGGATTCTTGGCCATGACCACGCTGTCCCCGCGGGTCCATTCCACGAATTTAAAAGGCCCGGTCCCCACCGGGGCGCTCTTCAGCCGGTCGACGGCCTGTTTGGGAACGATGACCGCATCCCCCCGGGCCAAGTTGAAGAGGAAGTTGGAGTCGTACTTCTTCGTCTTGAATTTAACCGTTGTGGGATCCACAACCTGGATGGATTCGATGGGCTCATAAAACATGCGGTAGGGAGCGGCGGTCTTCGGGTCCAGAAGGCGTTCGAAAGTGTATTTCACGTCCTCGGAGGTGCAGGGCTTTCCGTCGTGGAATTTAATACCCGAATGGAGGACAAAGATGTACTCTTTCCCGTCCTTCGAGATGCTGTAGCTCTTCGCCAGAGCCGGCGCCACCCTTCCGTTGCGGCCCACCTTGAGCAGGCCTTCCAGGAGGTTATGGTGGACCACTCGTTTGATCGTGGCCGCCGGACTGGTGGTCGGGTCCAGTCCCGGGGGCTCGGCCGAAAGGGCGATGGTCAGGGTTCCTCCGGCAGTCGGCCGCTGGGCCAGCGCATCTGAAGAAACCATTCCCAAGAAAGCTAGGATGAAGAAGACGAAGGCGATTCCGATGCCTCTTCCCGCCGGTGGCCGAAATTCCATCCTAAAAACCCCTCTTACAAAGAAAGAGTGTTGAGTTCTACGCTTGAGCGTTCAGTGTTAGGTGTTCAGCCTTCAGTTTTCAGTCTTTAACCTTGAACCTTGCAACTTGTTCCTTGTTCCTTGCTCCTTGTTCCTTGAACCTTGCACCTCACGCCTTTTGGTATTTAACCTCTCCCCCGACGATGGTAATCTCCACCGGGATGTCCTTGATTTCATCCGGGTCTACTTTTCTGGGGTCCTCTTGCAACACGACCACGTCAGCCAATTTGCCGGGTGTGATCGAGCCCTTGATATTCTCCTCGAAAGAAGCATAAGCCGAAGCCATCGTGTAGAGACGGATCGCCTCTTCCACGGTGATCCTCTGCCGGGCCCCCAGTAATTCCCCGGCGGCGCTCTTGCGGGTTACACAGCTCTGGACGGCCAGGAGCGGCTGGTAAGGCCCGCAGGGACTGTCCGAGGCTCCCGATACGGCGATTCCATAATCCAGGAAGGACCGGTGGGCAAACATCATCTCCACCCGCTTGGCCCCGTAATAGGGGATCATCTTCTCCCCGTGGTGATAGATATAGGAACCAAAGGGGGTCACCAGCATCTTGAGTCTCTTAATCCGCTTCAATATTTCCGGGTTCACCACGGTGCAATGTTCCAGGCGGTGCCGGTGGTCCTTCCGGGGAAATTCTTCCAGGGCCTTTTCAAACCCATCCAGGGCCATTTGGATCACCCGGTCCCCGTTGGTATGGACGCAGACCTGGAACCCCGCCTCGTGACCCTGGCGGATCGAGGCATGGAGCGCTTCTTCCGATTCCACGGCCAGGATTCCCCGGCCTTCAGACCCCTCATACGGTTCGGACAGGTAGGCAGTGCGGCCGGCGATCCCTCCATCGGCCAGAATCTTGACACCTCCGACTCTCAGCCATTCGTTCCCGAACCCGGTCCGCAAATTCAAAGCCCGCAAATGCGGAAGATACTCGACGCTGATAAGCAGGTAAACCCGCAGTTGCAGTTCCCCTCGTTTCCGCACCTCCTGGTAAGTCTCCATGGTCTGAGCGGAGACGAGAGCATCGTGGACGCTGGTGATACCGGAGGCCAGGTAACGGCTCCCGGCCAGGCGTAATCCCTTGATCCGCTCCTTCAGGGAAAAGGAAGGAATGATCGGCGGATGGCCGGTGGTCCCTTCAAAGACGAAGGCAAATTCAGCCTGCTCATAGAGGACGCCGTTCAGCCGGCCCGTGCCGGGGTCCCGTCCGTAGGCTCCCCCCTTGGGGTCCCGGGAATCTTCTCGAATCCCCCCGACCTCGAGGGCCTTGCTGTTAACGACCCCCCAATGCCCGCTCACCTGCTGGATTAAAACCGGATGGCCCGGAGCGACTTCATCAAGGTCCCAGCGGGTCAGGACTTTTGCCGCATGGATCTTGGTGTCGTCGTACCCGACCCCCCGGACCCATTCGCCCGCGGGCTTCTGCCGGGCCTCCCGCATAACGGCCTTTTGAATGTCGGCCAGGGTTTGGCACCGCTTCGGGCTGCAATCGATCTGCAGGAGGTCGGTCCCGTATTGGGACAGATGCTGGTGCGAATCGATGAACCCGGGCGTCACCGTCCGCCCCCGCAGCGCAATCCGCCGGGTCTTGGTCCCCGTCAGGGCTTGGACTTCCTCATTCCCCCCCACCTTTAGGAAGCGTCCATCTTTGATGGCCACGGCCTGGGCCGCAGGCTTCCGCGAGTCCATGGTGATGATCTGGCCTCCCCAGAGAATGAGGTCGGGCGCCGCTTCCGGAGGAATTCGATTTCTCATATTGCGCTCATGGCTCATGGCTCATAGCAACGGCCCAAAGGCTTTGTCTTTGCTATGAGCCATGAGCTAAATTGCTCTTCGCTTTTATTCCGCCACCGTATCCGCGTAATCCAGGACCTTATCGATCACCGCCAGCCCTTCGCGCAGCTCACTCTCTTTGATGCAGAGCGGGGGCACCACAAAGAGGAAGTTCCAGCGTACCGTGGTATAGACCCCCCCTTCGAGCAGGCGCTTGTTGATCTCCTTGGCGATGCCCGCATCGGCCCCCATGGCGTTCCATTTGACCAGGGGCTCGCGGGTTTTCTTGTTCTTCACCAGCTCGATCGCCCAGAAGAGACCGATTCCCCGCACATCTCCCACGCTTCGATGTTTGGCCTTTATCGCTTCCAGCTCTTTCCGCACCACTTCCCCCATGGCCGCGCTGTTCTCAAAGAGCTTGTCTTCTTTGTACACCTGAAGGGTGGCGATGGCCGCCCCGCAGGAGAGCGGATGGGCGTTATAGGTCAACCCGGCCCAGAGCATCTGCTTATCCAGGACATCGGTTATCTTCTTCGAGAGGGCCACCGCTCCCAGGGGAACATATCCCGAAGTCAGCCCCTTGGCCATGGTAATGATGTCGGGAACCACATTCCAGTTGTTGACCGCAAACCACTTGCCGCATCGTCCAAACCCGGACATGACTTCATCGGTGATCAGCAGGACGTTGTTCCGCGTGCAGATCTCCCTCAGCCGCTGCATGTATCCGTCGGGCGGGACGATCAGGCCGTTGCTCCCCACCACCGACTCCACCAACACCGCGGCCACCGTCTCGGGGGTCTCGTACATAATCACTTCCTCCACTGAATCGGCGCAGCGGAGGTTGCAGCTTGGGTAGGTGAGGCCGAAGGAACAACGGTAGCAGTAAGGATCAAATACCCGGACCACGCCGGGCATGGCCGGTTCCACCGGAGGGCGCCGCGGGTCTCCGGTCAAGGCGATGGCCCCATAGGTCGCGCCGTGGTAGGACCGGTACCGGGTAACGATCTTCCATTTCTTGGTGAAAAGCCGGGCTATCTTGACCGCATTCTCGTTGGCATCGGCCCCTCCCAGAGTGAAAAAGAATTTCTTCAAGTCGCCGGGGGTCACCTCGGCCAGGGCTTTTCCCAGATAAGACCGTGATTCATAGGCCAGCCCCGGAGCTAAAAAGCAGATCTTTTCCGCCTGTTTCTTTATGGCTTCGACCACCTTGGGGTGCTGGTGACCGATGTTCTGGTTCATGAGCTGGGAAGTCATATCGATGTAGCGCTTCCCGTTCTCGTCCCACATGTGTACCCCCTGGGTCCGGGTGATGACCAACGGATCCAGGGCCGTCTGCACGCTCCAGGAGTGCATGACATATTCGTGATCGTATTTTTTTACCTCGCTCTGGCCCATCAATTTCTCCTCCTAGGTTTATTCTTGAACCTCGAACTTATCCCCCCCGGCAAAAGGCAGGAAAGAAGCCAGGAGCCAGAATCCAGAAGTCAGAATGGAAAAACACGCGCTCCCTTCTGATTTCCGGCTCCTGACTTCTGCATTCTATCTTCCTGAAGATAGAGCCTTTATATCACCCAACGCGGAATATCGCAAGGCAGGATTGATCAATACTTCACTTCCACCAGGAAGAGCCCCTGCGGAGGAGCGGTCATCCCGGCCTGGCGGCGGTCTCGGGCGGCCAGGATCTGCTGGAATCGTTCCGGCGAACTTTTCCCCTTGCCCACCTCCGCCAGCGTTCCTACGATGTTGCGGACCATGTGTTTCAGGAAACCGTCGGCTTCGATGGTGAAGTGGAGAAACTCGGACTCCCCCGCCGACCACTCGGCGCGAAAAACTTCCCGGACCGGGTCATCCGTATCCGCCTCTGCGCCCTGAAACGAGGTNNCGGTAGGTTTTCCGCTTGGCCCCATACTGGGCGTGAAACCGGGAGTCGACTTCTTCAGCGGACTGGATGGCGATGTCGGGTGGGAGGAGACTGTTCAGCCCCTTCTGAAACCCCTCGACCGGGATGTTGGCGGCGGTGCGAAAGTTGGCGACCTGGCCCAGCGCGTGGACCCCGGAATCGGTCCTTCCGGAACCGATCAAGGGGGCCCGTTGCCGGGTCATGACTTCGATCTTCTCTTCGATGACCTCCTGAACCGTGACCACATCGGGTTGGACCTGCCACCCGTGATAATTCGTTCCGTCGTATTCGATGACCAGCTTGATGTTGCGCATGTATGAAAGAGTTTCGGGTTTCGAGTTTCGGGTTTAAACTCGAAACTTTAAACTCGAAACCCGAAACTGATTCCGGCCCTCGCGGGCTGCGGAAAGCTCATTCCCGGCTATGATCAGGGCATTTCCGCAATCAACGCTCCGCCCATTCCTCCGCCGACGCAGAGGGTGGCCAGCCCGTAGCGGGCCTTCCGTTTCTTCATCTCGTAGAGCAGGGTGACCAGGATGCGGGCCCCGCTGGCTCCGATGGGATGGCCCAGGGCGACGGCTCCCCCGTTCACGTTGACTTTCTCCATGTCCCAGCCCATGATCCTGTTCACATAGACCGCCTGCGCGGCGAAGGCCTCGTTNNNCTTGGCCTTCTCGGCCGACATCACCACGATGGCCGCCGCTCCGTCGTTGATCCCCGAAGCGTTGCCCGCCGTCACCGTTCCGTCTTTCTTGAACGCGGGCCTTAGCCCGGCCAGAGCCTCTAAAGTCGTATTAGGGCGGGGATGTTCATCCACCTGGAAGGCAACCGGGTCCCCTTTCTTCTGGGGAATCATGACCGGAACGATCTCCTCCCTGAAGCGCCCCTCTTTGATCGCCCTTCCGGCGTTCTGCTGGCTCCGGAACGCCAGGGCATCCTGTTCCTGCCGGGAGACGCCGAATTTTTCGGCCACGTTTTCGGCGGTAATCCCCATGTGGTAGCGGTTGAAAATGTCCAGCAGGCCGTCGTGGATCATTCCGTCGATCACCGCCCCGTCGTTCATGCGGTACCCCCAGCGGGCTCCGGGAAGCAGGAAGGGGGCCATGCTCATGGACTCGATCCCGCCGGCCATAACGATGTCCGCATCCCCGGCTTTGATGGCCTGAGCGGCCATCATGACCGACTTGAGGCCCGAGGCGCAGACTTTGTTGATGGTGGTGGCGGGAACCTCTTTGGGGATCCCGGAGCGGATCACCACCTGCCGCGCGGGGTTCTGTCCCTGGCCGGCGGTGAGCACGTTCCCCAGGATGGCCTCTTCCACCTGTTCCGGTTTGATCTTGGCTCTTTTGATGGCTTCCTGAACGGCAATCTTTCCCAGCTCCACGGCGGGGATATCCCGCAGAGCACCCCCGAAGGTACCCACGGCGGTGCGGACTGCACTGGCGATGACTACGTCTCTCATTTTTTTCCTCCGTCGATGATTTTTCGGACTTGGTGAATGGTTTAAGGTTTTGGGAAAAGCCCCAATCGCAAGGCGCAAGTCGCGAGGGCGCAAGGGGTAACAAAAATTTTCCCGCTCTCACGACTTACAACTTGCGACTTACGGTTTTAGAAACGCTCTCGCGCCTTACGACTTGCGCCTTGCGGTTTTTATGAAATCTTGGCCAGCTTCTTGGCCAGCTTCTTTTTCTGCTCGAGGTTCCCGGAGCGCATGTACATGACCTTCTGGGCCTGGGGGGAGCCGGCGCCATGCATGGCCTCCACCAGCGCGGTCCCTCCGGTCATGTTCTCGATGAGCCGGAGAAGGCGGATCCGGTCTTCGGTGGGGACGTTGCTCACCCCCTTCAGGTATTTCTCCACGTACCTGCCTACCTCGGGGCTCTTCAGGTCATCCTCGAAAGGCAGGGTGGCGATGATCCCGCCGGCCACATCATGGGCCAGGCGGGCCACTTCGTAGACGTTCTTGGTCACGTTGTACTTGGTGGTGTTGGCCAGAAGGGTATCGGGCTCCCAGTTCCCCGCCTTGGTTTTGTGGCCCATGGCCGAGCAGGCGATGCTGCCGGTGTAGATCGTCTCGGCCAGATGGGTCATCTCCGCAAGCTTATCACGCACGTGAGAAGCCTGGGAAGTACCCTGGTAATCCGCGGCCAGCGCCGTGGCCCCCACCAGCACATCCGTCAGCCCGCCTTTGCAGCCCCCGTAGTTCTGCCGGTGCAGGGAAGCGAACCTTTCGACCAGGAGGCCGGCGAATTCCACTTCTCCGCACATGAAAACCCGCTCCCAGGGGACGAAGACGTCTTCCAGGACCACCAGCGCTTCCCCGCCCACCAGTCCGAATTCCGGGTTTCCCGCGTCCATTCCCTGTTCGAGTTTCCGTTCTTCATTGGTCTGCCGGCCGAAGATCATGGTCACGCCGGGCGCATTGACCGGGACCGCGCAGGCGATGGCGTAGTCTTTGTCCTCCGGCCGCATGGCTTGCGTGGGCATGATGAGCATCTCGTGGGAATTCACGGCCCCCGTCTGGTGAGCCTTGGCCCCCCGGAGGACCACTCCCTTGTCGGTTTTCTTGACCACATGGGTGAAGAGGTCCGGGTCTGCCTGCTGGGTCGGCCCCTTGGACCGGTCTCCCTTGGGATCGGTCATGGAGCCCACGACCATGTAATTATTCTCCTGAATGTAGGCGAGGAACTTTTTCAGACGTTCGTGGTAAGGCGTCCCATGCTTCTCGTCGATTTCATAAGTGACGCCGTAAAGGGCGTTCATGGCGTCAAACCCCACGCACCGCTGGTAGCAGCTGCCGGTCTCGTGGGAGATCAAACGGAGCATCTGGACTTTTTTGATCAGGTCATCCCGGCTCTGGTGGACATGGGTGAAGCGGTTGATCTTTTTCCCCGTTAGGTGGGAGGTGGCGGTCATCGCGTCCTCATACTCCGGTTTCAGCGCCAACTCGTAGGTTTTGGCCGCGGCGTTAATGTGCGGGATGAAAGCAGGATGCGCGGTTACGTCCGCCACCCGCTTCCCTTTGTAATAGACTACGTGGTTCAGCTTCTTCAGACTGTCGATGTAATCTTGCTTGGTTCGGATCATACTCAAACCTCTCTGCCTGGAATTCAGAAGCCAGGAGNNCCCTCGTAGATCTCCGTGATTCGGGCGTCCCGGAAGTGGCGCTCCACGTTGTATTCCTTGATGTACCCATACCCCCCGTGAACCTGAATGGCTTTGGTGGCGATCCGGCTGGCCGCCTCCGAGGCGAAGAGTTTCGCCATGGCCGCCTCTTTCTCATACCGGAGCTTATGGTCCTTGAGAAACGCGGCCCGCAGGGTCAGCAAGCGGGCGGCGTCGAGCTCCGTAGCCATGTCGGCAATCATCCACTGGATGGCCTGAAGCTTGGAGATGGGCGCGCCGAACTGCACGCGCGTTTTGGAATACTCGACGGCTGCTTCCAGGGCCGCCCGGGCGATCCCCAGGGCCTGGGAGGCAATCCCGATCCGTCCTCCGTCCAGGGTGTTCATGGCCACGTAAAAGCCCTGCCCCACCTGGCCCAGGAGGTTCTCCTTGGGGATGCGGCAGTCTTCCATGATCAGCTCAGCGGTTCCCGAGGCTTTGATCCCCAGCTTCTTCTCCACCGCCCCCACGGAGAAGCCCGGCGTCTTGGTGTCCACGATGAAGGAGCTGATCCCTTTGTATCCCTTGCCCTTGTCGGTCATGGCCATGAGCACGCAAGAGTCGGCCACATTCCCGTTGGTGATGAAATTCTTCTTCCCGTTGATCACCCACTGGTCACCCTGGAGGACGGCCGTGGTCTTCTGGCCGGCTGCGTCAGACCCGGCTTCGGGCTCGGTCAGCCCAAAGCAGCCCAGTTTCTTCCCCGACGCCAGGGGGGTCAGGTATTTCTTCTTCTGCTCTTCGGTGCCGAAAGTATTGATGGGGTCGCAGACCAGGGAGTTGTTCACCGACATGATGACGCCCACGCTGGCGCACCCCCGGGAGATTTCCTCCATGGCCACCGCGTAAGAGACAATGTCCGCTCCGCCGCCTCCATAGGTATCGGGAATGGCGATTCCCATCAGGCTCAGTTCGGCCATCTTCTGGATGATTTCTGCGGGGTGGCGCTCGGTTTGATCGAGCTCCGGGGCCTTGGGTTTGATCTCCCGATCGGCAAAGTCGCGGGCCATGTCCTGGACCATTTTTTGTTCTTCGGTGAGTTCGAAGTTCATCCCCCAGATCCTTTCTTCGATCGGCTTTTAAACTTATAAAGCGCCTAACATTTCAACGGTTTCTGATAAATACTCCCTTTCTAACCGGAGTTATTGTAATAAAGTCCCATTAGAAATGTCAAAGACAAATTCTCCCTGGAATCAGCTTTCCGGTTTTTCCCAATGAAGGAAAGTTTGGTTATGACGGTGGAAATGACCGGGGTTGTCAAAAGAACGATCAAAGCCGGGATCATCTCTCGGCTGAATGGGGGCTGAAGCCTTGCCTTCGGACGCCCATAATGCACCTTGAACCCATCGCGCGCTCATTTTTCAACCCGGTCGATTTTGCCCCCATCGGCCAGGGTTTCATCCGCACCGCCCTTTCTCTACTCGTTTAACCACTTATTCTCATTTATTTTTTCGCCGACTCCCCCCCGCCTTCATCCTTTTTTTCTCTCGCGCCTTATTCCTTTGCCCCCTTATCCCAAATCCATTATAGTAGATTGAATTTTTTAGATTTTCAGACGATAAGATAAGAGAAAATACCCATTCTTTGCGGCAAGGGTCAGAAGGCCTGGAAACATTTTCCTTGACAAAAAAGGCGAAGCAAAGGTATTTTTCATACAGGCCGGTTAGGCATGGACCTTGCATAAAAAACCATTTAAAATTATGGGGGTCTTCCATGGGACGCACGAAAAGAATTTTGATTACCACGCTGGCCGTTCTGATCGGGATGGGGTTCTCGGGGATGGTGGGCAAAGCAAACGCCCAGCCCGGCCAAACCCTGGATCTATCCTGGGTCCAGGACGGGATCCGGTCCTTGGGCTTTATCACCGCCCAACCCTTCCCCTATCTGGCAACCATCGTGGGTGGCCAGGACGCTGTTTGGAACCTGAGCGAAGGAGAATTAATCTACATAAGGGTGGAATCGGGGAAAAAGGTAAAGGCGGGCGATCGCCTGGCGGTCGCCCGCGTTTCCACAGAAGTCAAACATCCCCTAACCGACAAGAAACTCGGCCATAATGTAATTTTTCCGGGGAGGATCGTCGTCCTGGACGGTAACGGTCCTATCGTCCCCGCAAAAATAGAAAAGTCCTTTGGGGCGATAAACCATGGGGACTTGATCGTGCCTCTTCCTTCCTCTCCGCCCCCGGTAGTGTCGATTCGGACGCAGGGCAGACTCCAAGGGGTAGTCATTTCCGCTGCCGAGGATGAGTGGAATATTTCCGAACGGGAGGTTGTGTTCATCGATCGGGGAACGCAAGACGGGGTAATTGTGGGCGATCTCTTTTCGATCTATACTCTGCCCTATTACACCCAAGAGACGGAGAAAAGCAAGGAGGAGTTGCCCTTAATGAAGGTCGGGGAAGGAGTGGTAATCACCGCGACTCCCGAGACCTCGACCATGCTGGTCACCCAATCCACCCAGGCTATTTATGCCGGGGACACCATCGTTTCAGGCAAGGGGAAGTAACCACTTAGATTCTCCATTTTTCCCCGCGGGATCAGACTTTGGGGATTGATTAAAACCAGGGATTGTGGAAGGGATAGATCCACGATCCCTTTTTTATTGAGTTCTCTTCCCATGCCCCCTAAGGACTTGTACCACTGGGTAGCTCTCTCCATGGCTCCTGGAGTGGGGAGCGTCCTCTTCAAGCGCCTCCTGGAGGCCTTTGGAAGCCCCGGGGGAGTCTTCCAGGCCAAAACCAAAGACATGGAACGGGTTGAGGGAATCGGCCCCAAGGTGGTTGGGGCGTTAAAAAAGTTTCACTGGAAGGACCAGGTCGATAAAGAGTTACAGTCGGCGGAAAAAATCGGTGCCCGGTTGGTGCCCTGGGATGATGAGGAGTACCCTCCCGGGTTGAAACAGATCTATGATCCCCCGCCTCTCCTCTATGTGTTGGGGATGGTGATCCCCCAGGATCAGAAGGCCGTAGCCGTGGTGGGTTCCCGGTACCCAACGACTTACGGCCAAGGGTTTGCCGAACGAATCGCCATGGGCTTGAGCCAGCGGGGGGTCACGGTCGTCAGCGGGCTGGCCCGGGGAGTGGATTCGGCCGCCCACCGGGGGGCCTTGGCTGCCGGGGGAAGGACGATCGGGGTCCTAGGGTGCGGAATCGACCTCATCTATCCCCCGGAGAATAGGGATCTGTTCTCGGAAGTGGAAGCCCGGGGAGCAATCCTTTCCGAATTTCCCCTGGGAACTCCGCCGGAGAAGGATCACTTCCCCATTCGGAACCGGGTCATCAGCGGAATGTCCCTGGGGGTGGTCGTAGTGGAAGCAACCCTCCGGAGCGGGTCGCTGATTACCGCCCGTTTTGCGCTGGACCAGGGCCGGGAGGTCTTCGCCGTTCCCGGAAACGCGGATTCGGCCCGCAGTGCGGGGGCGAATCGCCTGATCCGGCAGGGAGCCAAGCTGGTTACCCGGGCGGAGGACGTTTTGGAAGAGTTCCCTCTGCTTTCTTTGCCCGAGCCGCAGGCGCAGCCGCCCAAGCCGAGGTTGACCGGGGAAGAGGCCAGGGTCTTTGACGTGCTGGGGACCCAGGCCCTGCACATCGATCAGGTGACGGCCCAGAGCGCCCTCCCCAGCCCACGGGTCTCCGCCATCCTCCTCTCCCTCGAGCTGGCCGGGCATATCCGGCAGTTGCCGGGGATGCGGTTCATAAAGGCAGGAATCTAGCCGCCGAGGGCACAACACGAAT
>PMCE01000253.1 GCA_003154025.1 Syntrophaceae bacterium | reverse complement strand
GGGTTCTTGAACTCCGGATTGGGGTAAGCGTAGAACCCTTTGCCCGTTTTGATCCCGAGTTGCTTCCGGTCGACCATGGCCTTCAGCGCCTTGGGAGGGCGGTCTTTCGGCGACTTCGACTCATTATAATAAACCGTTTCGATTCCGTACACCACATCCAAACCGACCGCGTCCATGATCCCGAAGGGACCCTGGGACATACCGGTCCAGATCATCCATCCCCGGTCGATATCCCTGAAATCCACGTATCCCCCGGCCCACATGTGAAGGGTCTCCCGTTTGACCGCCCGCCAGACCCGGTTGAAACAGAAGCCCAGGAGCTCCTTCTTAACGGTCAGCGGCACGCAGCCGATGGACCTAACCCATTCCTTGCCAGCCTCTATAATCCGGCGAGGGGTCTTCGTTCCGCCCATAACGTCCACAATATTCCTGCCCAGGTCGAGGGAATAAAAATGCAAGTTCAGGCATTTCTCCGGCCGTTTGGTTGCCTTTTCAATCTTGGATACGGGGATGGAAGAGCTGTTGGTAGCCAAGATGGCCTTCTTGGGGGCATAAGAATCAATTTGCTTAAAAATACTGCGCTTTAGAGACAAATCTTCAGGAATTGCTTCAATCACCAAATCCGCCCCCTGTACTGCTTCTTCTATGGTCCGGGTCAGCCTGATCTTCTTGGCCTGCCTTTGAATTTCTTTCAGTGGAATCGCCGGTTTCCGATTGGAGTTGGCCAGGCGGAGACGAATCATCTCGATGGTCCTTCGAAAGGAGGTTTCATCCGGGTCGTAGGCCGATACTTCACATCCGTGATAAGAAGAATGGACCGCGATCTGAGTCCCCAGGGTTCCTGTTCCGATTACGGCGACCTTCTTGATTTTTGAGACCATATCTTGTCCTCCAAAGAAAAAAGCTTAAACTTTCTTCTATTTTTCTTCCATTCATGTATTGAAATCAAAAAAGCCAACACCCAAAAGCGTTGGCTTGTTTAAAAGTGGGTATGCGGTGCTTCACCTTGGGCGCATCAAGTCGCCTTCACCATCCATCCATAGGGGTCTTTGGTCTTTCCGTACTGGATGTCCATGATGGTATCATAGAGCTTTTGCGCCAGGGGGCCAACCTTACCCTGGTTGATCACGTAACTTTTTCCCTTGTAGGCCAGTTTCCCCACGGGGGATATGACCGCCGCTGTTCCGCTGGCAAAGATCTCTTTCACCTTGCCGGATTCCAAGCCGGAGATCACCTCGTCCAGGCTGACCATTCTCTCGGAAACCTTCATCTCCCAGTTCCGGCAGATATGGAGGACGGAGTCTCGGGTTATCCCGGGGAGGATCGTCCCCCCGAGAGGAGGGGTGACAACCTCGTCTCCGATGTACAAAAATATGTTGCTCGTTCCCACTTCTTCCAGGTATTTCCGTTCGATGGCATCCAGCCAGAGCACTTGGGTGAAACCCTTTTCATGGGCTTCTTCCTGGGCCAGCAGGCTGGCGGCATAATTGGCCGAAGTCTTGGCCTCTCCCAACCCTCCGCGGGCGGCCCGGATATATTTCTCTTCCAGGTAGATATCCACCGGATTGAACCCCTGGGGATAATAGGCGCCCACCGGCCCGAGCATGATGTAGAAGAGACATTCCTTGGAAACCTGGACGCCCAGGGCCGCTTCGGTGGCGATCAGATTCGGGCGAATGTAAAGGGATGCGCCGGGAGCCGCGGGGACCCAGTCTTTCTCCAGTCGCACAAGCTGCCGGGTCGCCTCGATGGCCAAGTCCACGTCGATCTCCGGCAGACAGAGTCGTTTGGCCGACCGGTTCATCCGTTCGTAATTCTTGCGCGGCCGGAAGAGGTAGATATCGCCATTGCCCCATCGATAGGCTTTCAGCCCCTCGAATATTTCCTGCCCGTAGTGGAGGACGAGCGCCGCCGGGTCCATGGAAAAGGGCTTATAGGGCTCGATGCGGGGGTTCTTCCACCCTTTCCCCTTTTTGTATTCCATCATGAATAGATAATCGGTGAAAATCTTCCCGAACCCCAGCTGAGTGCCGGGTGCCGGTTTCTTCTTGAGGTTTTTGGGGTCTGCTTTGGTGATCGGTATCTCGGCCATAAAAGGTGATTCCTTTCTCGCTTTTCACGAATATTTTATACCTATAGCACAAATGCTCCAAGAAAAAAAGAATCCAAAAAAGCTAGACGACCCTGGCCAGAGTCAGCACGTGAACTTCTTTCGCCCCGGCGTCCAGCAGGGATTCGGTACATTCCTGAATGGTAGCGCCGGTCGTGAAGACATCGTCAATGAGGAGGATCTTTCGACCGGCCACGGCCCCAGGGGCATTCACCTCAAAGGCACCCCGAACGTTCTTATGCCGCTCGGGACCGGACAGCCGCGTCTGCGGTCGGGTCTGCCGGATCCGATCGAGGGCCGTGAAGTTCAGGGGAATCGACCGCCTTTTGCTCACCTGTCGGGCCAGGAGGAGGGATTGGTTGAAGCCGCGCTCGCGAAGACGCCGGGAATGGAGGGGAACGGGAACGACGAGGTCGATGGCCGGGAAGGGGAATTCTGGGTCCCCGTATTCAGCCATCATGGCCCCCAAGGGTCTGGCGAGACGGGCGACCCCGCCGAATTTAAAGCGCGAGATGGCTTCGATGATCCCTCCTTCGTAAGCGCAGACGGCACGGGCCTTCCCAAAGGCCCATTCGCCTGCCAGGCAGCGGGAGCAGAGATGATCTTGCTCGGCGGGCGAGGAAAAGCCGATGCCGCATCGGAGGCAAAGAGGGGAGGAGAAGAATGTAATCCCGGCGAGGCAGGAGGGACAGGGACGTTCGCTGGAAGGAGGGTTGAGGGAGCTCCCGCAGAGCGAACATTTGGGCGGCAGAAAAAAATCCAGCAGGGCGCGCCAGAAGGAGGCGGAGCTCATGTCTTTGCCGGGAAGCTATAGAAAGGGATCGCCGGCATCTTCTGGGAGAACTCCGGGAGGTGGATGGAATAGGTTCCCCAGGAATGGCATGCCTCGCAGAACCCCGACCATTCCGCCTGGGTGCGTCCGCAGGACGAACACTGGTAAGCGGGGAGGGGAAATTTTTTCGTATCCACGGCCTTCTCATAGGCTTCCATGGAGTCGGCGGAATCGCCCCGGCGGTGGTAGGCCTGACCCATGAGGATGAACAGCTCGGGGAAGACGATCCCGGCGGTCTCCAAATCCCGAAGTTGTTCGATGGCTTCATCCACCATCTCCAGTCGGATGAGCAACCGGCTGAAGAAAAACCGCAGGACGCTGTCCTCCGGACGGTCCCCCATGTAGTCCCGGTAAAGGTCCAGGGCCTTCTGCGGGTTGGCCATGGAAAGGTAGAGAGACTCCAGACGGTCCAGGAAGACCGGGTTCCAGGAGGCTTCCAGGGCTTTCCGCCAGATCTGGGCGGCCTCTTCGAAAGATCCCTGTCTCTGGAGCACATCGCCGAGGGAGACATAAGCGGGGAAGAAGGTGGGGTCTTCCTTGATGATCTCCCGCAGGGCCTTCTCGGCCTCCCGGAATTCGCCCTTCTGGGCCAGTTCCTCGGCGAATTTGTATTCCATTCCCGAGAGGACCCTTTTTTCGGCCTGGGCGTATTCCTTTTCCTTGGTATATTTCACCACGCTCTTCTGGGTCTGATAGGCTTCATCCCAGTTGCCCATGATGATATGGATGTCCCTCTTCTTGCGGAGAGCCTCGCGGTTGGAAGAGCCGCGGTCGAGAATGTGGCCGAGCAGCTCCAGGGCTTCGGGATATCTCTTGAGTCCCACGTTGTTCTTCACCAGGTCGAAAAGCAACTCCAGGCTGCCCGGTTCCAGGGCTTTGGCCTTGTTTAGGACCTCGATGGCTTCCCCATACTTCCCCTCCAGGGAATAGAGGTTGGCCAAAGAGATATGGGCCGGCAGATGATTCGGCCTCTTGTCCAAAATCTTCGTGAGCGTCTCTTTGGCTTGCTCGATATTCCCTTTGAGCATTTCTTCCAGGGCATCGCTGTACCGTTCCCGGATTTTTCCTTCCTTGCGTTCGGATTTGGAAGAACGCCAGAGTTGGAACGCCCTCCGGGCATCCACGAAGAGGGTGACCAGAAAGACGAAAAAAGCTCCGATGATGAAAGCTCCGAAAGCGATGAGAGCCGGGGAGATGGTGAGGTATCGGTCCTCCCACAGAGAAAAATCCACTTCCTGGGGGTTGAGGTAGAACAGGTAGCCGAAGCCGATGAAGATGAGGGTAAAGACGATGAAGTGGGTGCGGGAGAACATGATCCGCTCCTTCTATTTATGATAAGGCTCCCCTCGCAGGAGGGTGAAAGCCCTATAGATCTGTTCCAAAAGGAGCATCCGGGCCATTCCGTGGGCCAGAGTCATGGGGGACAGGGAGAGGCTGAGGTCGGCCTCTTTCTTCAGGGATTCTTCCAATCCATAGGGTCCGCCCAGGATAAAAGCAATTTCCTTGGAACCCGAACCGCTCCATTTCTCCAGGGAACAGGCAAAAGCCTCGGAGGAGAGAAGCTTTCCTTTCTCATCCAGGGCCACGATGAAGGCTCCGGGCGAGAGTTTACCCCGAATCCTTCGACCCTCCTCCTGGAGAATATAGGTAATTCTCCCTTTGGATGGAACCCTTTCTTCCGGTACCCAGATCAGGGCGAGGTCCGCATAGTGCCGAATTCTCTCTTCATAGACCCGGCAGCCATCTCTGATATAAAGATCGGAAGCTCGGCCTACGAAGATAAGAGAAAGGCGGAATTTTTTCATTCCTGACGCTTGCGGCGGACTTTCCTGACCGGGGGGGGGTCGATCCGCGGCGCATCCGACCAGAGCCTCTCCAGGTCGTAAAACTCCCGGACCGGATGGTAGAATACGTGAACCACCACGTCCCCGTAGTCCAGGAGGACCCAGCGCCCTTCCCGCTTCCCTTCGGTCCCGAACGGACGAAGCCCCTCTTTGCCCAGCTTCTCTTCCACGTGGGTGGCAATCGCCTGGACCTGGCGGTCCGAGTTCCCGCTGCAGATCAAAAAGTAGTCCGTAAAAGAAGAAAGGTCTTTGACCTCTAAGATGACCAAGTCGATGGGCTTGCGGTCCAATAGGGCTTGGGCACAGAGGAAAGCTTTTTCTTTGGAGCTGGAGGGAGTCAATCTGTCGATTCGGGATCCTTGTCTTGGTAAAGTTGATTCGTTTCGATAAAGACTTCCACCGCCGGCGGAACCAGGTATTTGATCGATCTTCCCCGTCGGAGATATTCCCTGATTCGGGTGGAAGAGATATCCAGTCCGGTGATCTCCGCGGGGTAAACGAAAAAACCGGACTTATGAGCGTATCCGCCTTTTTGCGTATCATAGCAAAAATCATCGGCCAGTTCAACGGGTAGATGTTCAGGGGAGAAATTTTTTTCAAACCCCGGCCGGCTCATGACCACGAAATGGCAGAGTCCGAAAAGGGAGGCGTATTCCTTCCAGGTGTGAATTTCCCGGAAGGCATCCAGGCCGACGATGAAATAAAGCTGGGTTCCGGGGTCAAACTGGCGGCGGAAGTGCTCGAGGGTTTCGACGGAATAGGATTTTCCCGGCCGGTCGAGCTCCACCTCCGACGTGGCAAAACGGCGGTTGTCGGATACGGCCAGGCTGACCATCTCCGCCCGAAGGTTTGCGGACAAGATCCCTTCTTTATTTTTATGGGGAGGATCGGACGTGGGGATGAAGATCACCCGGGCGAGGCCGAAAAAATCGGAAATTTCCTCCGCGGCCCGCAGATGACCCAGGTGAATGGGGTTGAAGGTCCCGCCGAAGAGGCCGATTTTTTTCATGTCCGGATCTGCCCCGAACCGTAGACGATGAATTTAGAAGTGGTCAGATCCTCCACCCCCATGGGACCGAAGGAGTGAAGCTTGGTGGTGCTGATCCCGATTTCAGCCCCCAGCCCCAGCTGGAAGCCGTCGCTGAAGCGTGTGGAAGCATTGACCAAGACGGTGGAAGAGGGGACCTCCCGGAGGAACCTCTGGGAGTTGGTGTAATCCTGGGTCACGATGGCCTCCGTGTGCGAGGAGCCGTAGCGGATAATGTGCCGGATGGCTTCGTCCAAGTCGTCCACCACCCGCACGGCCAGGATCAGGTCCAGGTACTCGGCCGCCCAGTCTTCCTCTTGCGCTTCTTTGACGTCGCTCAGGATCCTCCGGGTAACGGGGCATCCCCGCAACTCCACGCCGGCGGCTTGGAGTTTCTTGGCCACGAGGGGAAGGAAGGCCGGGGCAATCTCCCGGTGGACCAGGAGGGTTTCCATGGCATTACAAACCCCCGGCCGCTGGACCTTGGCGTTGTAGGAGATCTTCTGGGCCATCTCCAGGTCCGCGGAAGCGTCCACAAAAATGTGGCAGACCCCCTTGTAGTGCTTGATCACCGGGATCTTGGATTTGGAGACCACAAAGCGGATCAGCTCCTCTCCCCCGCGGGGGATGATCACGTCGATATAATCTTCCAGTTGAAGCATTTCTTCCACCGCTTTGCGGGAGGTGGTGGAAATGACCTGGATCGCTTCCGGGGGAACCTCCCGTTGCCGGCAGACCCTCTGGAGGACCTCCGCCACGGCCACATTGGAGTGAATGGCTTCCGACCCTCCCCGCAGGATCACGGCGTTTCCGGCCTTCAGGCAGAGGCCGGCTGCGTCGGAGGTCACATCCGGGCGGGATTCATAGATGATTCCGATCACCCCCAGGGGAATGCGCATCTTGCCCACCAGGAGTCCGTTAGGCCGTTTCCGTATCTTGGTGATTTCTCCCACCGGGTCGGGAAGGAGGGCGATCTCCTTCAGGCTGGCGGCCATTCTCTGGAGGACCGCGTCGGAGAGAGTCAGGCGCTCGATCATGGCGGAAGAGAGTCCGGATTCCCGGGCTGCTTTCAGGTCCAGGGCATTGGCCTCCTTCAGGCTGGCGGCGGAGAGGAGCAGCGCTTCGGCCATTCCTTCCAGGGCGGAATTCTTGACCGGGGTAGAAAGATTGCCCAGGACATGGCTGGCCTGCCGAGCCTTTTCGGCGATATGCAGAATTTCTTCTTTCAGGGACATTCCGACCTCCTTCACCGAAAGCGCCAAATATCAAGCACCAATCCCGCGAAGCGCGGGACCAAATAAATTCCAGACAGCAAAAATCCAAATTTCAAACGGGTTGCCCGGTCCTTTGCAAGTTTGTTTCGGTCATTGGAATTTGGTTTTTATTTGCAATTTGGGATCTGGATTTTGGAATTTGTCATTTCGGTCCTCGCGTCTTCGGCTCCCCGGGAGAGGGCAGGGCGCAGGAGGCCGACTCTCCGGGGCCGGGGAAGCATACCAGGTCATCCCGGTGGACGATCTCATCGGCGTGTTTGTAACCCAGCCGGCCTTCGACTTCCGTCGTCCTTAATCCTCGGATCTTGTTTACTTCCGATGAATCGTAGTTGGTAAGCCCCTTGGCGAATTCACGCCTGTTCCCGTCCGCAAGAACCACCGGGTCTCCCTGGCCGAACTTGCCGTCCGCCGAAAGAACCCCGGAGGGGAGAAGGCTCTTGCCCTTTTGCAGGATGGCTTTCTTGGCCCCTTCGTCCACGATGATCCTGCCGTGGGGCTCCAGGGTAAAGGCGATCCAGTGCTTGCGGCTGGTCAGTTTGTTAACCTGCGAGGTAAAGAGGGTTCCCACTTCTTCTCCCCGAAGGATTCTCTCCAGCAGTCCTTCCACCATGCCATTGCCCAGGACCGTGGGGATGCCGAAGAGGGCGGCCTTGCGGGCGGCCTGCAGCTTGGTGACCATGCCGCCGATGCTGAAGGCGCTGAGGGTTCCCGTGGCCTTCTCCTCCATATCCTCGGTAACCTGGGGAACGAGGGGAATGAGCCGCGCGTTTTTGTGGACCCTCGGGTCTTTATCAAAAAGGCCGTCAATGTCGCTCAGGATCACCAGAAGGTCGGCGTTGACCAGGTTGGTGACCAGGGCCGAGAGNNGTCGTTGTCCCCGAACTTGATCTCCTGCACCACCACGGTGTCATTCTCGTTGATGACCGGAATGACCCCGAACTCCAGGAGCGTGAGGAGGGTGTTGCGGGCGTTGAGGTAACGGTTGCGGTTGGAGAGGTCATCCCGGGTCAGGAGAACCTGGGCCACCTTTTCGCCGTAGAAAGAAAAGGCCCGCTCGTAGCTCCACATGAGCGCGCTCTGGCCGATGGCCGCCGAGGCCTGCTTCTGGGGCATGGTCTTCGGCTTCTCCAAGAGGCCGAGGCGGCCCATCCCGGCGGCGATGGCCCCGGAAGAGACCAGGACCACCTCGAAGCCTTTCTTCTTGGCGGCCGATATCTCCCGGGCGAGCCGGTCAAAGACCGGCTGACTCAGGGTTCTTCCCTTCCCGGTCAAAACCCGGCTTCCCACCTTGAGGACGACCCTTCGGACCCCTTTTAGGTTCTCCTTCCGGCTCAATCCGACTTCTCCTTCTGCGACTCCCTGGCCAGGCGCCCGGCGAGAGCCCCGAGGAGTTCCGGCAATCCTTCTCCTGTAAGCCCAGATATGGCATATGCCGGCTTCTTGATTTTCTTTAAATAAGCCTGTACCCGGGGAAGCTTCTCCCTGGCCTCCGGTGCATCGATCTTATTCAAGGCCACCAGCTGGGGTTTTCGGGCCAGATCCGGATCGAAGAGAGCCAGTTCCCGGTTCAGAACCCGGTAGTCGTCCAGCGGATCGCGGGAGTTCAGGGCGGAGAGATCCAGGACGTGAAGGAGCAGGGAGGTTCGCTGCACATGGCGGAGGAATTGCAGTCCGAGGCCGGCCCCCTGGTGGGCCCCTTCGATGATCCCGGGGATATCGGCCACGACGAAAGGACGCTGATCCCGCCAGGAGACGACGCCCAGGTTGGGGGTCAGGGTCGTGAAGGGGTAGTCGGCAATCTTGGGCCGCACTGCGGAGATCTTGGAAATCAGGGTTGACTTGCCCACGTTGGGGTAGCCGATGATGCCCACGTCCGCCATGAGCTTCAATTCCAGGCGGACCCACCGGGATTCCCCCGGCTGCCCGGGTTCGGCGTGGCGGGGAGCCTGATGGGTGGAAGTGGCAAAGCGGGCATTCCCCCGGCCTCCCATTCCCCCTTTGGCGGCGACGAATATCTCCCCCTCCCGGGTCAAATCCTTGAGAATGTCTTCCGTATCAGCGTCCCGCACCACGGTTCCGTGCGGAACAGGGAGGACGAGGTCGGAAGCGCTTCTCCCTACCTGATTTTTTCCTTTTCCGTGCTGTCCTCTTTTGGCGTGGTATTCCTGGTGGTAACGAAAATCGAGGAGGGTGGAGAGCTGGCCGTCGGCTTTCAGGATTACATCCCCGCCGTTTCCCCCGTCGCCTCCGTTGGGGCCACCATGGGGAACATACTTCTCACGGCGAAAACTGATACAACCGTTCCCTCCGTCCCCGGCCTGGACGAAGATTTTCACTTCATCGACGAACTTGATCGGTCAGACTCCCCGTCTTCTTTCGGCCTCTCCGGAGGCCGGCTGGAACGCGCAATTAAGCCTGAGCCCCTTGGGCCTGGCCGGGATAAACGCTGACTTTTTTCCGGTCCCGGTCGAGACGCTCGAAGGTGACGATGCCATCGATTTTGGCAAAGAGGGTCCAGTCTTTCCCCACTCCCACGTTCTTGCCCGGATGAATCTGGGTGCCGTGCTGCCGCACCAGGATGGACCCGGCATGGACGAACTGCCCGCCGTACCGTTTCACTCCCAGCCTCTGGCCGGCGCTGTCCCGGCCGTTGCGAGAGCTTCCCTGTCCTTTTTTATGCGCCATGCGAACCCCCTNNGTTGATTTCCTTAATCTTCACACTGGTGAAGGATTGGCGGTGGCCCGTTTTTTTATCGTATCCTTTCCGCCGCTTCTTCTTGAAGATGATCACCTTCTTGGCCCGGTGTTGGCCCAGGATCTCTCCCACCACTTTGACGTTCGAAAGCACAGGTTGTCCGGCAAGAACGTTTTCTCCCTCGGCGAAGAAAAGGACGTCCGTCATCTCCACGGAATCCCCCTTTTCGCCGGGAAGCTTTTCCACCTTGATGGTATCCCCGGGAGAGATTTTAAACTGTTTTCCGCCCGTACGAATGATTGCGTACACTTTACCCCCCGATGTTCATTTAAAAATAGCCCCCTCGCCCCGCCCTCTCTGGCCGAAAGCAAGGAGGGAAGGCAAGAGGGAAATTTAAATTAAAATACTATGTTAGAATCCCAGGCTTGGATTTGTCAATGGGAAAATGACCGTTCTGGCTGTGAATTTCATACTGCTCCAGGTGAAAGTCATTCTTCCCCGTGATGGTAATGCGCTTGGTATAGCGTCTTTCCAGCTTCTCGAGCTCTGCCCGGGCTTCATCGTAAAGGTAGTTGGCTACGTTGGGGTGCACATCCACCAGGATGGTTTCCCCCCTCAGCTCCTGGATGTCCCGCTGAATTTCCCTCAGGATCTCCTGGCAGATGGTGGAACGGGATTTGAGGAATCCCCGGCCTTCGCAGTAGAAGCACCTCTCGCTCAGAATCCTCCCCAGGCTTTCCCGGGTCCGCTTGCGGGTCATCTCCACCAGCCCCAGCTCCGATATCTTCAGGATGTTGGTCTTGCTCTTGTCCTTTTTCAGCGCTTCGGTGAGTGCCTGAAAGACCTTGTCCCGGCTGGATTCCTTCTCCATGTCGATGAAGTCGATGATGATGATTCCGCCGATGTTGCGCAGCCGGAGCTGGTAGGCGATTTCTCTCACCGCCTCCAGGTTGGTCTTCAGGATGGTATCTTCCAGATTTCTCTTTCCCACGTATCGACCGGTGTTGACGTCGATGACCGTGAGAGCCTCGGTCAGGTCCGTAACGATGTACCCCCCGGACTTGAGCCAGATCTTGCGGCCCAGGGCGCGGCCGATCTCCATCTCGATCCCGTAGTAATCGAAAAGGGGCTCCTCTTTTTCGTACATTTCGATGGAGGATTTCAGCTGGGGCATGAAAGTGTCGCAGAATTCTAGGATCTTCTGGTATTCCTCCCGGGAATCGACCACCACCCGTTCTACCTCCTGGGTTAAGAGGTCGCGGATCGCCCGAAGACTGATGTCCAAGTCCTTGTGAATGAGGCCGGGAACGGGGCTGACCGCCTTGCGCTTCTGGATGGTGCCCCACATCTTCAGGAGAAAATCGAGGTCCTGGCGGAGTTCGGGTTCTCCTTTGCCCTCGGAGGCGGTGCGCACGATTAGCCCGCAGGCCGCCGGCTTGATCAGCTGAATGATGTCGCGGAGCCGCTTGCGCTCGGCCTCATTCTCAATCCGCCGGGATACCCCGATATGGTCAACCATGGGCATGAGGACCAGATGGCGTCCGGGCAGAGAGATGTGGGAAGTGATCCGGGCTCCTTTGGTCCCCAGGGGCTCCTTGGACACCTGCACCAGAACCTCCTGCCCCTCGTGCAAAAGGTCTTCGATATGGAAGGGAGTGCCCAGGTTCAAAACTTCTTCTTCTTCACCGTGGGAGTGTCCGTTTCCCTCCTCCTCGCGGGTGCGCATGAGCATTTCCAGGTCATCGAAGTCTTGATGGACGTCGGAGACGTAAAGGAAGGCGGCCTTTTCCAGCCCGATGTCCACAAAGGCCGCCTGCATTCCGGGAAGAACCCGGACGACCCGGCCTTTGTAGATGTTCCCCGTGATCCCCTGCTCGGAATTCCGCTCCACGTAAAGCTCCACCAGGACATCGCTCTCCAGCAGGGCGACGCGGGTTTCAGCCGAACTTCCGTTGATCAGGATTTCGCTGGACATGGCTCCGAACCTTTAAAGAGAACCTGAATCTTCTGGGTGGACATGGCCGGTTTCTCCTGCTCAGCCCACCCCATGATAAATCCCAAGGCTTCTTCCGGCCTCAGGGTCCCCTCCGGCCCAAAACTCAGATGCAGCCGCAAGCTGCATTCTTCGTAAAGTTTGATCGACAGTAAATATTTTTTTAAATCGATATTCTTTTTTTTTCTGGCCCAGGAAACCGGGAAATCTTCCGCTTTTTCAAATCGGCTGATCTTTTCCCCGGCAGCTGAAGGGAGCGCGCCAAGGTTGATATTATATAATATCGTAATTATATTATCAAAAATTGAAAGCGATTTCAAGGGAATTTCCTGAATCTCCAAAATCTCCACGCCCTCGTAAAGGACTCGGTTCAGCCGCACCAGTCCCTCTTCGGGTCGAAATTTTCCCTGCACGTGAAAATCAAGGTACTCGGCCCAACTCTCGGTACCTACGGGGAGGGGAGGCCCAAAGGCAATTTTGGGAAGAGGATGAAAGCCTTGGGAAAAAACCAGGGGAATCTCTGCGCGCCGGAAAACCCGGATGATCGACTGCGAAAATTCCAGGTGGCCCAAAAATTTGGCCGGCCCGAATTTGGTCAAATGACAACGAAATCGTCTGAGCGGAAAGGAAGGATTCTTCTGGGGCCCGGGAGAGGAGCTCAACCGGGGCTCCAGATCCTCGCATGTGGCCATCCGGTTGGAGAGGGCTTCCACCCCGAAGCAGACCCCGCAGCCGTTGCAGGAAGCCTGACGGCAATCGGGAGTGGAAAGGGCCTGCTGGGCTTTCTTCCTTTCCTCTTTCAGGAAAGATTTGTTTACCCGCGATTCGAGGTGATCCCAGGGAAGGACTTCCTCCAGGCCCCTTTCCCGGAGGTAAAAGGAAGGATCCACCCCTGTCCGGGCAAAGGCTTTTTCCCAAAGCTCGAACCGGAAATGCTCTCCCCATCCGTCGAAGCGACACCCCAGGGAATAAGCCGTCTCAAGGGTCTGCCCCAGCCTGCGGTCTCCCCGGGCGAAGATTCCCTCCAGAATGCTCAGGCGCGGGTCCGTCCACTTGAAATTCAAACCGTGACGATCCAGGTTCCTGCGCAAGATTTGGTGCTTTCTCTGGACTCCTTCGACGGAGCCCTGGGCTTCCCATTGAAACGGGGTGTGGGCTTTGGGAATGAAAGTGGAGACGCTCACATTGATCTGGGCGGAACCCTTGGAGCGCCGGGCAACCTTGAGGGCTTTCTGGCATAGGGAGGCGATGCCTTCCAGGTCTTTATCTTCTTCCGTGGGGAGCCCGATCATGAAATACAGCTTGACCAGCCGCCAGCCTGCGGAAAAGACCTGTTGAATAGTGGAGAGCAGGTCCTCTTCGGTGTTCCCCTTGTTGATCACCCCACGCAGACGTTCGGTGCCCGCTTCCGGGGCGAGGGTGAAGCCGGTCTTGCGGACCTCCTGAACCTGCCGGATGAGGGATGGGGTGAGGGTCTCCACGCGGAGGGAGGGGAAGGAGACGGCGATCCTTCGCTCCCGGGTATGATCCAGGATGGAGGAAATCAGGGGGTCGATACAGGTGTAATCCCCGGTGCTGAGGGAGAGAAGGGATACCTCATCGTATCCCGTGTTTTCAAGACCGCACTTCATGAGGTCGAGGATCTTCCGGGGGGAGCGTTCTCGCAGGGGGCGGTAGATCATTCCCGCCTGGCAGAAGCGGCATCCCCGGGTGCAGCCGCGGGCGATTTCAATATTAAGCCGGTCGTGGATCACCTCCATGAAGGGAAGGATGGGGCGGGACGGGAAGGCCCCCTTCTCGAGGTCCGGAAAAACCCGGCGGCTGACGTGGAGGATGTCCTTATTCAAGGGAACAATTTGACTGATCCGCCCGTCGGGCTGGTATTCAACCTGGAAGAAAGAGGGGATGTAAACCCCTTCGATCTTCGCCAGCCTTTCCAAAAGGGCTTCCTTCTTTTGCCCTTGATCCTTGGCCGCGATGATCTCGCGGCAGATCTCCGGCGCCGCTTCTTCTCCGTCCCCCAGGACGAAGAGGTCGAAGAAATCCGCCAGGGGCTCCGGGTTCAGGGCGCAGGGACCCCCTCCGATGACCAGAGGATCGTCCTCCGTCCGCTGGCTGGCGCGCAAAGGGATGCCGGCCAGGTCCAGGATTTGAAGAATTCCGGTGTAATTGAGTTCGTACTGCAGGGAGAAACCGAGGACGTCGAAATCTTTCACGGGCCGGGATGATTCCAGGCAGCAAAGGGGAGAGCCTATTCCACGGAGGAGACTTTCCATGTCCGGCCAGGGAGAAAAGACGCGCTCGCAGGCGACCTCCGGGATTCCGTTTAGGATGTGGTAGAGGATTTGAACGCCCAGGTGGGACATCCCCACTTCGTAGGCATCCGGGAAGGCCAAGGCAAACTTCAGCCTCACCCCCCCGGGGTCTTTGACCACCGAGTTGATTTCTCCGCCGAGATAACGGGAAGGCTTGGCAATTTTCAGAAAGTCTTCTCGTTGCACGATGCCATCTTAACATCCGGGTCCACGGGGGGCAAATGATAAATATCAAGGGCATGAGGCGCAAGTCGTAAGGCCTAAGGCGCAAGGGGGAAAACTCCAGAAAACAAGTTTGCATTCCGGGAAGGGGTTGAGGTAATTTCAAAAGATGATGTAGGGTACGTTGCCCGGACGCACCGCCTTCAAGCATGAGCGGGGATGGTGAAGGCAAAGGATCAATGAGCAATGGCCAATGGTCAATATCCAATGAGCAATAAAAATCATTCAATGCCCATATAGGAATGATCATTGACCATTGATTATTGAGTTTTTCTGTTGCTGTGGGGTTACCGGCTGTGTTAAAAAGAAAGATCATTTCTTGCGATGGAGGAGATCGGCATGAACCTTAGAGCCAAGGTCTACGTAGAGAACCAGAAGAAGAAGATCCAGGAGGAACTCAGCACCCGCCTGGCCCGGCTGAAAGAGGAGGGGGGTAAGGACAGAGACATCCAGAGAGACGCGACCGTCCGGAGGCTGAAGGCCCTGGTCCGGAAGATGGACTATCGGCTGGCCAGCATTGCCGCCCAGGAAAAACTCAGTCAGGAGAGGGCGCAGGCCAAGATCGACAGGGTGAATGCGGAGAAAGCGGCTAAAGAGGCGCCCAAAGCCGGGGCCGCAAAAGCGGAACCGGAAAAGAAAGAAAAGAAAGCGAAGAAAGAGAAGGGCGAAAAACAACCCAAAGCCGAGGGAAAGGCCGAAGGCAAACCGGAAGGAAAGAAAGAGAAGAAGGAAAAACCGCCGAAGCCGGAGAAGGCCGAGAANNGAGAAAGAAGAAGGGCAATAAGATTTTGGGGACAGCGCTCAATTGACCTGCCGGCCCCGGGCAACAGGGGAATCAGCCGGAAGGGGAGATGGGGAGGTATCTATGTCAGTTCTGGTGACTGGGGGATTCGGCCTTATCGGCTCCACGCTAACCAGGATGCTGGTGGAGAAGGGCGAACAGGTGTATGTGATGGACATCAACATCCGCCCTGCCAAGTTTTCCGGGATTGCCGGCCGAGTGACGGTATTCCCCGGCGACGTGGGCAACTTTTCCAAGGTTCTGGATGCGGTGAAAGAGAGCTCTCCGCGGGCCATCTTCCACCTGGGGTCCATGCTTTCCCTGCCTTCCAACGCCGATCCTCAGTCCTCCTTCGCCACCAACGTGGCCGGGACCTATCATGTTCTGGAGGCCGCCCGCCTGTTCAAGGTTCCCAAGGTGATCTTCACCAGTACCACCGCGACCTACGGGCTCGACATCCACGGTCCGGTGATCAACGACCTTACGATTCAAAGACCCATTACCATGTATGGGTCCACCAAAGTTTTCGCCGAGCTTCTGGGCAGGTTCTACCGGACGAAATACGGGCTCGATTTCCGGGCGGTCCGGTTCCCTTCGGTGATCGGCCCCGGAGCGAAGACCGCCCATATTTCCATCTACAATGCCTGGTCCGTGGAAAAAGCCTTTTACGGGGAGCCATACGAGGTCTTCGTGGAGCCCCATGTCCGTTGCCCGGTCATCTATTTCAAGGATGCGGCGAGGTCTCTCGTTATGCTGGAGGCGGCCCCGGCGGAGGCCATCCGGGGGGTTTGCTATCTTCTGGCCGGAATCCAGCCGCTCATCTCCGCGGGAGAGCTGGTGGCCGAAATAAAAAAGCATTTCCCCCAGGCGCCGTTGACCTTCAAGGCGGACCCGTTGGCCATGCAATACCACAGCAAATCCCAGGGGGTGAGCTATGAAGATCAAAATGCCCAGAAAGAGTGGGGCTGGAAGCCGGAGTATTCCCTTCCCAAGATGGTCGCCGACTTCTATGCGGAATTGAAAGCGTATCCCGATCGGTACCGGTAACCGGGCTGGGCAGGAGAAGTATTCCGGAGGGATTGGAAGTAAGATTCAGGCAGGACCCCGGGGAAAATATCGGGGCAAATCCGAAGGCAGAAAAAAGGGGATGAACCTTCTCCAGGTTCACCCCCTTTTTTTTCGTTCAACCTATTTTTTCTTTCCTCCCAAAATTCCTTTCAGCGCCCCCGCAGGAACGGCTTTGACCACCTTTTTGGCAGGTATTTTGATGGGCTCCCCGGTCTGAGGATTCCGGCCCATGCGGGCCTTCCGGTGCTGGACCTTCAGGGTCACAAAGCCGGGCAGAGCCAGCTTGTCCCCTTTTTTGACGATCTTGGCGGCTAGCTCGGCGAGCGCGGCGAGAGCCGCAGCACCTTGTTTTTTTGTGATCCCCACCTCCTCTGCCAGGTAGGCTACAACCTGCATCTTGGTCATGGGCATGGGCTAGTCCTCCTTTCGTGGTTGATGAAATGCTCCGAACCCCCCGACCAGCTTCCCGACTCCTTTCCGTTTCCCCAGGGCAAAGATGTACCTTTGACCGAGATATTCCCCGGTTCGTTGACACGGGAATGAGGAGATGAATTATTTTACCGGAAGAATATCAACCCGGCGGTTCTTGACCCAGGCGGCCTCATCGTGCCCGGGGTCCAGAGGACGCTCTTCCCCGTAGCTGATGGTGTTCATCCTCTGGCTCGAAATCCCCAGCCCTTCGAGAAAGCCTTTAACTGCGTCGGCCCTCTTCTGCCCCAGGGCCAGGTTGTATTCGGCCGTTCCGCGCTCATCGCAATGGCCTTCCAGCCTCACTTTCGTATTCGGGTTGGCCTTGAGCCATTCGGCGTTCTTCGCCATGACCTCTTTCTGATCTTCCCGGAGCGACCACTGATCAAACTCAAATAAGACCGGTTCCAGCTTGCTGGCCTTCAAGGCCGCTTCCCGGTCAGCCGCCGCTTTGCGGGCCGCCTCTTCCTGCAGGGCTTTCTTCCGGAGCTCCTCTTCGCGGAGGCTCTCTTCCCGGAGTTTTTTCTCCCTTTCCTCGGCTGCCGATTGGTCCGGGGAGGAAGCCTCGGGCTTAGACTCCAGTTTGGGTTCTGAGGGCTTGGGTTCGACCACCCGCGAGGGGGTGTACGTTGCGGTGTCAGAGCGGACCGCCTTCTTGGCGCAGCCGGAAAAGATTCCGAACGCCAGGATCAGGGCCATCGTCAGGAAAAACTTCAAGCCTTTCACTTTTTTCCTCCTGTAGAGTGCTGTTTTATGAAAAGCGTATCGACTGCCAATCCAGCTGTCAAGGATAAAATGTCCTTGCCCACCGCCAGTTTTTTGTGC
>PMCE01000353.1 GCA_003154025.1 Syntrophaceae bacterium | reverse complement strand
CCGGCCAGCTGCCCCACGGCCTCCATCTTCTGCGTATGGAGAAACTTTGCCTCCAGCTGCTTCTGCTCGGTTATGTCCCGGGCGAAGTTCAGCGTTGCCGGCTTTTGTTCCCATTCGATCAAGACGGTGTTCAATTCCACCCAGAGATGCCTACTGTTTTTGGTGACCACCCGGAAGGAGTAGGCGCCCGGCATCTCCTCTCCCGCCTGCCTTCTCCTTTGCCTCTCCAGGACCATGCCCCGGTCCTCGGGGTGGATATGCTCTTCGAAAGGAATCCGGGCCAGCTCTTCGGCGGAAGATTCGAGCATCTCCTGGGTCTTGCGGTTGGCGAACTTCAGGGTTTCATCCTGGGCGATGAAGATGGCGTCGTTGGCATTCTCCACCAGGGTGCGGTATTTTTCCTCCGACTTTCGTATCGCTTCTTGGGCCGCCTTCCGCTCGGTGATGTCGCGCACGATGCCGATCACGCCGATGATCTCCCCGTTCGCATCATGGTACGGGCTGTATATGGCGGAAACCCAGCCCGATCTCCGGGTCTGGGGGACCTGATAAAAGGTATCGGGGCTTTGGACCGTTTCTCCGGCGAGCGCCCGCTCGAGGAGCGCGTCCACTCGATGCTCTCGCAGATGGGGGAACAGGTCCAAGGCATACTTGCCCAACGCCTCGGAAGCAGAGATGCCGGTCAAGGTCTTCATGAATGGGTTCCACACCCGGTATCTGAACTGCCGGTCATAGACGATGATCCCGTCTCTCGCTCCGGAAATGACCTCGCGGCTAAACTGCTCGCTCTGCCGTAAGGCCTCCTCCGCTTTTTTCCGTTCTCGCCGAACCACCGCCTCCCGCAGCTCCCGCTCCACCGCGGGCCCTAGGCGGGACAGATTGCCTTTCCGGATATAGTCCTGGGCTCCGGCCTTCATGGCCGCTACCAGAGTCTCCTCGTCGGCTTTGCCCGATGAGACGATGAATGGAAACTCCACACCCCGCTCCTTCATGACCCGCAGGGCCCCGATCCCGTCGAAACCGGGGAGCACGTAGTCGGAGATGATCAGGTCCCATTCCTTTGCCAGCGCGGCCGACATTGCCTCCGGCGTATCGACTCGCTCGGAGATGGGCTCATACCCGCCCCGTTTGAGCTCCCGCAAAACCAGGAGAGCATCATCTTCGGAATCTTCTACGAGCAATACCCGCAATAGCTGTCCCATACTTCCCCTCAGAGAGATCATGGAGGATTGGCTTTAAGCCTTTCATGATTCCCGGATTTCCTGACCCAATTCTTCCCTGACCTTCCTGGTTAATCCTTCGAGCGAAAATGGCTTCAGGGTGATCCTCTCCCCCGGTAAGAGGGGGTAGTCGAGGTAGCCATTCATGCAGAGGACTTTCATCTCCACGGCCTGGCGCGGGCTGAAGGCCGGAAGCTGAATGGCCAGTTTGGCGGAGCGCTGCGTGGCCTCATGGATCGTCCCGATCCTCTCCCTTATGGAGTCGCTCACCTGCGGGCGGCCTTCAGACTCGCGGCCGTTTCCACCCTCGGGAAGGTTATTTCATAGCCCCATCTTCGGAGCTCCCTCCCCAATAAGACGGTATGATCCTCCGAATCTTTAACGATCAAGGCAGGCAAGGGTTTGCTCATTTAATGCCCTCTTTTTTCCGGGAAGGGTTCATTGAGAATTAGCCAGTAAAGCCCCAACTGCTTCACGGACTCGACAAATTGCTTGAAATCCACCGGTTTCCGTATGTAACTGTTGGCCCCCGTTCTATAACCCTGAATCACGTCCTGCTCCTCTTTCGACGAGGTGAGGATCACCCCGGAAATGTATTTCGTCCGCTCATCGGCGCGAATCCTTTTGAGCACCTCCAGGCCATCAATTTTAGGGAGGTTCAGGTCCAAGAGAATGAGTTGAGGGACATCCCTGGAGTCACGCCCTGCATAAGGTCCCGTACCATAGAGATAGTCCAGTGCTTCGGCTCCATCGCGGGCCACTACAACCTTGTTTAGAATATGGTTTTTCTTAAAAGCTCGCAAAGTCAGGTCTACATCATCGGGATTATCTTCCACCAGGAGAATCGTCTTTTCTTCCATAGCATCGCCCCTCATAAGCTCAGAAATCAGAGCAAAATACCCCCCTTCTCACTTTTCCAGGGTGAAATAAAAAGTGGCTCCTTTCTCTACCTCTCCTTCGGCCCAGACCCGGCCGCCGTGCCGGTAAATAATTCGCCGTACCGTAGCTAAGCCAATCCCCACGCCCGGAAAATCGGTGGCGATATGCAATCGCTGAAAGGGGGTAAACAACTTATCGACAAAAGCCATGTCGAAGCCGGCCCCGTCATCCCGGACGAAATAGGCCGGCCGTTTCTCCCCCTGAATCACTCCCAATTCTATCCTGGCCCGCGGATGTTTCCCCGTAAATTTCCAGGCATTCCCCAGAAGGTTTTCCAGCAGGACCCTGAGAAGCCGCTCATCTCCATGGGCGATTAGCCCCGGTTGGATGATCCATTCGACTTCACGTTGGGGTTCTCTTTCTCGAAGCTCTTGGGCGATTCGATCGGCCATTGCACCCAGGTCAACTTCTTCCCATTGCATCTCGCCGCGGGTGACCCGCGCTAAGGCCAGTAGATCGTCGATTAGCTGCCCCATGCGTTGAGTCGTCGCGCGAATCCGTTGCAGGTATTCTTTCCCCGGCTCGTCTAGCTTCTGGAAATTGTCTTCGAACAGGGCCAGGCTGAATCCATCGATACTCCTCAAGGGAGCCCGTAAGTCATGGGAAACGGAGGAACTGAAGGATTCCAATTCCCGGTTAGCGGCTTCCACTTCTACCGTCCTCTGTCTCAAATTGCCATTTAATTTGGAGACTTCCTCTTCTGCCCACTTCCGCTCGGTGATATCTTCAATCGCCAGAAGAATCATCAGCGGCCCGTTGTCTCCCTGGAAGATACGCCGGCCGTTAAGCCGCATGATTTTGCGTCCGATGGCGGGAAACTCGTGTTCAATCTCAAAGTCTTGGAAGGATATGTTTTGAGGGAGAAGGTCCTCCAGCAGTTTCTTGAGGTCTGGCACATCCCACTGGCGGTTGCCCACTTCGTAGACCAGGTGGTCTTCCGTCTCCTCGCGCGAGGTCTGGAAGGTCTGGTAAAAAGACCGGTTCACCGTCTTTATCCTCAAATTCTCGTCGAGGACGACGAGAGGTTCTCGAACCGT
>PMCE01000450.1 GCA_003154025.1 Syntrophaceae bacterium | reverse complement strand
AGCCGCTCTAAAGGTGGCTTTCGTTTAGATGCCAGGCCCGGGCGCAGGGACCTTGGGCTCAAAAACCATGAGGCGCCTTCTATTTCATGGATCGGGCGGGGCAACCGTTCTCGCCCTCCCATGGCTATTTCTTCTCTTTCTAGGGGCCACCGACAGGTCGCCCGAGCGGCCCGCCTCATTTTGCGGAGGCCAGTCCAAGCCTCCAGGAATAGGGCCGTCCCAGCCGATGCTTTTTGAGCCCAAGGTCCCTGGGCCCGAGCCACAACTTAGGCATCCCGGAAATGTCAACCCCGCCACAGGCAGGCCCCCGGGCAGAGCCGGGGGTTTGCCTTACAGAAATCATCGAAAAAAGGCTTGACATAAAAAGGGAGAAATTGATCTTATAAAGCAAGCGATCTCCACCATTCTGATTTACGGAAGAAGGCCAGGGAGTATGAAAAAGAAGAAGTTCCTCCCCCTTATCCTCATCTTGATCGCGGCGGGGGGAGCCATCCTCTATTTCTTTTTCCTTCGACACCCGGAGGGCGAGGGAACTGACGTCGCGGTCTCGGGCAATATCGAGGCCACCACCGTGGATGTATCCTTCAAAATCCCCGGGAAGATTGAACGGCTCGCCGTGGAAGAGGGAGACCGAGCAAAAGAAGGACAACTCATTGCCTCGCTTGAACACCTGGATCTGACCGCCCAGAAAGTCAGGGCAGAGGCCACCCTCGAATCGACCCAGTCCCGGATTCCCAGTCTCCAGAAGAATATCGAACTTCAAGACCTGTCCACTCTCCAGGAAGTCTCCCAGGCCCAGGCCGCTCTCGAGGCCGCCCACGCCCGCCTCCAGCAGCTTCTCGCCGGATCCCGGCCCCAGGAGATCCAGGCAGCCAAGGCCGGCTTGGAACAGGCCCAGGCCGACCTGGTGAAGAGAAAAGCGGATATGGATCGGGCGGAAAAGCTCTTTAAGAACGATTTCATCTCCGCCCAGGATTGGGACTCAGCCATAAACGCTCACGATGTGGCCGCAGCGAATCTGAAAAAAGCCAACGAGAATTACCTTCTGGTAGTCGAAGGTCCGCGCAAGGAAGAAATCGAGGCGGCCCGCGCCCAGTGGGAACAAGCGCAGGCCGCTTTGAAATTAGCGAAAGCCCACCGCATACAGGTGGACGTCTTGCGGAAAGAACTGCTCACCGCCCAGGTCCAGATCAAGGAAGCTTCCACGGCCATTGCGGTCATTGAAACCCAGATCGGGTACACCCAGTTGGTTGCCCCTCTTTCGGGTGTCGTCCTGGTCAAGAATGCGGAATCGGGTGAGTTTGTCGTCCCGGGAGGGGCCGTGGTGAGCTTGGGCGACGTGGACAAGCCCTGGTTGAAAGCCTTTATCAATGAAAACGACTTGGGCAGAGTCAAGCTGGGCCAGAAGGTTTCGGTCACCACCGATAGCTTTCCCGGAAAGGTCTACCCCGGAAAGATCACCTTCATCTCCTCGGAAGCCGAGTTCACCCCCAAGAACGTGCAGACGGCCAAAGAGAGAGTCAAGCTGGTGTACCGCATCAAAGTATCCCTGGAAAACCCGCACGGGGAGCTGAAGCCCGGAATGCCGGCGGACGGCAAGATCCATTTGAAAGACTGAAGAAACCGTTTCGGGTTTCGGGTTCAAAGGCCAAGGAGATCTTCCCGGCTTCAACTGGGATTCCAAAACCAGCAGGGAAAATCTATTCTGAGATATTTTCTTTTTTTTAACTCGAAACCCGAAACTTGAAATTACTCCTCATATGTTTGCCATTCAAGCAGAGAATCTGACCAAAAAATTTGGCGCGCTCACCGCAGTCGATCAGCTGAATCTCACCGTAAAAAAGGGGGAGATCTTCGGCCTGGTCGGCCCGGATGGATCGGGCAAGACCACCCTGATGCGTCTGTTCAGCGGCATTCTCCAGCCGACCTCCGGTGATGCCCGGGTCTTAGGGCATTCCGTCACCCGAGAAGCGGAGCCTTTGAAGGAGCGAATCGGATACATGGCCCAGCGTTTCGCTCTCTATGGGAATTTGACGGTGATGGAAAACATCCACTTCTATGCCGACCTTTACGAGGTCCCCCGGAAAGAGCGTCCTCCGCGGGTCGAAAGACTCCTGACTTTCAGCAACCTAGCCCCTTTCCAGGACCGCTTGGCCCAGAACCTGTCGGGGGGGATGAAACAGAAGTTGGGTCTGGCCTGCGCCCTGGTGCACACTCCGGAGGTTCTATTCCTCGATGAACCCACCAATGGGGTGGACCCTGTCTCGCGGAGGGACTTCTGGCGGATTCTCTATGACCTCCTCCAGGAAGGGGTGACCATATTGATCTCCACTGCCTACCTGGATGAAGCGGAGCGGTGCCACCGGGTGGGGTTGATGCACCAGGGACGCTTCCTCTCGGTCGGCTCTCCGAAGGAGGTCAAAGACCTGATGAAGGGAGAGCTCTGGGAGGTGCGTTGCCCGCAGAAGATGAGGGCTCTGGAGGTTCTGAGGAATCTCGCCGGAGTGAGGAGCGCGGGGATATTCGGCGACAAGATTCACGTTCTGCTGGAGGAGGGGGAGAAAGCCAGAGGAGATATGGAAAGGTTGCTGCCCGAATCGGGGAATGAAATCCTTTCTCTGAGAAAGATATCTCCAAGCTTGGAAGACGTTTTTATCTCCACCGTCCCCCCGGAAAAATAATGGAGGGAAAGGCGAAGAGGGGGAATTTTTTCTTCTTCAGATCTAGCCTTTTCGCCCTTACACATCGGCTTTTGAAGCCTGGCAGTTTGCGGAAAAACTCGATTTTGGCAGTCATTGCGAGGAGTCCCGCGAAGCGCGGGACGATCCCGCCAGAGGCGGGACAATCTCAAGGTGTGTCATCTTATGATGGAAGAGATTGCTTCCCCCACCTAGGCGGGGTCGCCATGACACCCAAAAGAATTTTTCAGCAATCTGCCGGAGAGAAGATCTTTTCAGATGATCGGGAAAGAGAACCTGGACTGGGCCGTAGAAACCAAGGATCTGGTGAAGATCTTCGGAAGCTTCACCGCCGTCGACCATGTATCCCTCCGGATTAAAAAAGGGGAGATCTTCGGTTTCCTGGGGCCCAACGGGGCGGGGAAGTCCACTACGATTCGGATGCTCTGCGGCATCCTCACTCCCACTTCAGGGCAAGGAACCGTGGGAGGGTTCGACCTCTACCGGGAGTCGGAAAAGATCAAACAGAATATCGGGTACATGTCCCAGAAGTTCTCCCTCTATGAAGACCTGACGGTGGAGGAAAACATCGATTTCTATTCCGGGATCTATCGCCTCCCGAAGGACGCCGGGAGACAGCGGAAAGAGTGGGTCCTGCAAATGGCCGGCCTGCAGCACCGGCGCAAGAGCCTCACGAATACTCTGGCGGGCGGGTGGAAACAACGTCTGGCCCTGGGCTGTGCCATCCTTCATGAACCTTCCATCCTCTTCCTCGATGAACCGACTTCCGGGGTCGACCCCCTCTCCCGCCGCCGCTTCTGGAGCTTGATCTATGAAATGGCCGGGCGGGGGATCACCATATTCGTGACCACTCATTACATGGATGAAGCCGAGTACTGCGACCGGCTCGCCCTCATCTACCGGGGAAAGGTCATCGCCTTGGGAACTCCCGCAGAGTTGAAGAAAGACTACATGCCTGAAGCGGTATGGGAACTGGAGACGGAACAACTGGTGGAATCTCTCAACCTGTTAAAAGAGCAGGTAGGGGCGATTCATGAATCGCCCCTACGGGAGATCGCCGTCTTTGGGAACACACTTCATATCGTAACCCCAAAGGACGTCAACCTCGCATCCTCCATCCCTTCGCTTCTATCCGCTCATGGGATCGGCATCCAGCGACTGGAAAAAATTGACCCGTCGTTGGAGGACGTTTTTGTCTCTTTGGTCGAGGAGAAAGACCGGGAAGAGGTTAGATTATTGGGGGAAAAGGATGGATGACACAAAAGAACCTCATCGACGGTCCATTCGATTGAAAGAGTACGATTACGGCCAAGCCGGGGCTTATTTTGTGACCATTTGCACCCAGCAAAGGGAATGTTTGTTTGGGGGGATCATAGAGGGGAAAATGCATTTAAGCGAAGCGGGAAAAGAGGTGCAATCCATTTGGGGAAAATTACCGCAGAGATATCCCCATACTGGTATCGAAGTCCATATAGTCATGCCCAACCATTTCCATGGGATCATCACGATCGATGTAGGGGCGATTCATGAATCGCCCCTACGAATGTCAACGGTAATCCATTCTCGCCGGAAAATGCTTCTTTCCAAAATGGTCGGGTATTTTAAAATGAATTCGGCCCAACAAATCAACCACCTTCGTACTACCCGCGGCCAACCGGTCTGGCAACGTAATTATTACGAACACGTGATTCGCAACGAAATCGATTTGAAAGAAATTCGCGAATACATTGAAAACAACCCCCTGAAATGGCTCGAAGATGAAAATCATCCAGCCAATATAAAACCGTAGGGGCGATTCATGAATCGCCCCTAAACCAATACAAAATGAAACTCATCCGCCTCAAAGCCATCGCCCATAAAGAATTCCTCCAGATCCTCCGGGACCCGCGGAGCCTGGCCCTGGCGGTCTCCATTCCCGTGATCCTTCTCCTCCTCTTCGGCTATGCCCTCACCCTGGACGTGGATAACATCCCTACGGCGGTCTATGACCAGGACCGTTCGCCCAAGTCCCGGGACCTGATCGACCGTTTCTTGAGCTCCCGATACTTTCAACTCGAAGAGGCCGTCCAAAGCTACGGCCGGCTCCAGGAGATGCTGGATACCGGCCGGGCGCTCATGGGATTGGTGATTCCGGCCGACTTTTCCCGAAACCTGGATTTGGACCGGGAGACCACCATCCAGGTGCTGATGGATGGGACCGATGCGAACACCGCCACCATCGCCCTGGGGTATGCCAACGCCATCACCCTGCTCTACTCCCAGGATCTGATGAAGGAGAAGATGACCCGCCTGGGGGTGGGAAGAATATCTCCGCCCATTGAAGCCCGAATCCGCATCTGGTTCAACCCGGACCTGGAATCGAAAAACTTCATCGTCCCCGGCCTGATCGCCATCATCCTTTCCATCCTGGCCGCCATTCTCACCTCCGGGACGATCGCCCGGGAATGGGAGCAGGGGTCCATGGAACAGCTCATCTCCACTCCCCTCAGCAAAGGGGAGCTGATTCTGGGAAAAGTAATCCCCTACTTCCTGATCGGGTTGATTGACCTGGGGCTCTCCGTCGTCATGGGAAAATATCTCTTCGGGGTCCCGTTGCGGGGGAGCGGATTTCTCCTCTTCTCCCTGACCAGCCTCTTCCTTCTGGGGGCCATCTGTCAGGGAGTTCTGGTCTCCATCGTCACCAAAAACCAACTCCTTTCCAGCCAGATCTCCATCATTCTTTCCTATCTGCCGACCTTTATTCTGTCCGGTTTCATCTACCCGATTCATAACATGCCCAAGTTCATCCAATTCCTCACCTATATCGTCCCCGGCCGTTATGTGGTGGCCATCCTCAAGGGAATCTACTTAAAGGGGATTGGCCTGGAAATACTCTGGGCCGAGGCGCTTCTGCTGGCCCTCTACGCCGGGGGGATGACTCTATGGGCGCACCTGCGGTTTCAAAAGAGGATCGGCTGAACCATGTGGCTACGCTTGAGATCCATGCTCATCAAGGAATTCATCCAGGCTCTCCGCAATCCCCGGATGCGCGTCATCCTTTTCCTTCCCCCGTTGATTCAATTGATGATCTTCGGGTATGCGGCCAACACCGACATTCGCAACATTTCTCTGGCCGTTTATGACCTGGACAACAGCCCCGAGAGCCGGGAGTTGATCGAACATTTCGCCTCTTCGGGATATTTCCGGATCGCCGCGCACCCGCGGGACCCGCGGGAAATTCGCCGGCTGATCGACGAAGGAAGGGTGAGCGCCGCCCTCCAGCTCAACCCCGCGTTTGCCCGTCAGCTGCGGACGCGCGAGGGAACCGTTGCCCAGATGATCGTGGATGGAACGGATTCCAACACCGCTTCCGTGGTGATGACCTACGCCCAAAGGATCGTCTCCGAATATTCCCGCCAGATTCTGGTCCAGCGGATCACCTCCCTTCCCAACATTCCCGACGCCATGAAGAGGCCCTTCTTCCTCCGGGGGGGAATCGACGTGGAGTCCCGGGCCTTCTTCAACCCCAACCTGGAGAGCCGGAACTTCTACGTCCCCGGCATCATGGCTTTTCTGATCATGCTGGTCACTCTTCTGCTGACCTGCATGGCCATCGTCCGGGAGAGGGAAATCGGCACCATGGAACAGCTCATCGTCTCTCCCATCCGACCCTTCGAGCTCATCCTGGGCAAAACCATTCCTTTCGCCCTGATCGGGTACGTGGACGTGCTCATCGTCACCCTGGTGGGGGTCTTCTGGTTTGAAGTGCCCATCCGGGGTTCCCTTCTCCTCCTTCTGGCGGCCACGACCATCTATCTGCTCAGTTCCCTGGGGATCGGCCTCTTCATCTCCACCATTTCGCACACCCAACAGCAGGCCATGATGGCCATGTTCTTCTTTTTCATTCCCGCCATTCTCCTCTCCGGCTTCGTTTTTCCCATCGCCAATATGCCCACGATCGTCCAATACCTCACGTACGCCGACCCCCTTCGGTACTATCTGGTTATCATCCGGGGTATTTTTCTCAAGGGAAGCGGGTTTCCCGTCCTCTGGCCGCAAATGGTCGGCCTGGCCATTGTCGGGGGGATTGTATTCACCTTCAGTTCGCTGCGGTTCAAGAAAAGGCTGGAATAAAAGACAGGCTCAAGGCGCGAGGGGAAAAAGACAAGAAGTGCTGCGGTGCTGCGGTGCTGCAGTGCTGCAGTGTTGCCGTGCTGCGGTCCCTTCTAACGGCAGCACAGCAAAACAGCAGCACGGCAGCACTTTCTATTTTTTCACTCTCCAAAATGACTGAAATCCGCCGCCCCGCTCTCCAGGAGAGCCAGGGCCTCGGCGTACATTCCTCTTTTGAGTGCCCGGTAGATCCCGCGGTCTTTGTTGGCCAAGGCAGCGGCCCGGGCTACGGCCCGCGGCAACAGCTGTCCCGGGGAAACCGCTTCATCTACGATTCCCCGTTTCTCCGCCTCAGCCCCCCCGATCCGTGCCCCGGTGAGAACCAAATCGCGGAACACGAGGGGAGATAACCGGCTTTGAATCAGGGCTCTCATGCCGGGAGCCAGGGGGATTTTGATGTCGACTTCCGGAAGGCAGAAGAAACCCCGGTCGGCTCTCATCACCCGAAAGTCATGGGCCAATGCCAGCATGGCGCCGGCGGCGAAGGCGTGCCCGTTGACCGCGGCGACCGTCGGCACGGGGAATCCCATGACCCGTCCCAGGAATTTCAATACCTCGGGGACGAAATGTTTCCATTCCTTCCTTCCCTCGCCCATGAGCCAGGCGAGGTCCAGGCCGTTGGAGTAAAATTTTTCTTCGCCGCCCACGGTAATCACCGCCGCCGGGCCGGTGGACCGTTCCACTTGATCGAGCGCCTGATTCATATCGCCGATAAAGGACGGGTTAAACCGGTTTTCTCCACTTTGCATGGTCAGGATGAAAACGTCTCCTTCGCGTTTCAGGTCAACGGTGGTCATTGTGATTTTGCTCCTTCCTGCTTTCCTTCCAGGAGTGGCTTTGAAAATTCCAGTCGCCACGACCCGTGATTTACCGAATTGCCTCACCAGCTCCCGGGAGCCATTCCGGAACCCCCCTGAACCGCCGAACCTTACGGCCCTTTCCGTTTTCCTCTCTTTTCCCTTTCCAAAATACGGAGACCGCCCTCGGATCGCAGGCCAGAGGCCTAATACTTCCCGTATTCAGCCGCCGCGTCGAACATGGCCATCAGGTTCCTGGGTGGGACGTCCACGAGAACGTTATGATCGGGAGACAGCATGTAGCCGCCCCCCTTTCCGTAAATGGCGATCTTCCTTTTCACCTCTTGCCGGACCTCTTCCGGGGTTCCGTTGGGCATCACCTGATGGGTGTCGATCCCTCCCCAGAGGGCCAGTCTATTCCCCGCGATTCCCTTGACCTTCGGGGCTTCCATGTCTTTGGCGTTGGATTGCATGGGGTTCAAAACATCGATCCCGATATCGATGAAATCTTCGATGAAAGCATAGACGGAACCGCAGGTGTGCATGGCGATCTTGGCCTTGGTGCGGGACTTGATGGTTTGCACCATTTTGGTGAGAAGGGGTTTCATCCGCTCCCGGAACATGGCCGGGCTCAGCATGGTTTGATTCTGAATCCCCAGGTCTTCCCCGAACATGATAATGTCCACGTTGTCTTCCACCGCCTCCACGACCAGGCTGACCGCTTCAATCCAGATCTCCGCCAGCTTTTCGTGGAGGCCCCTGCTGAATCCCGGGTTCAGCGCCAGGTCGATCGCCCAATTTTCAAACCCTCTTAGAAACTGGGCGTAGGTCACGATTCCGGGCATGACTCGGGCCACCAGGGCCTTGTCGCTCTCCTGACGAAGCCTCCTGGCTTTCTCCCGCCAGGTGTTGAAATTCTCGACCTCTGATGCCTTAGGCCACTTGTGCCTTTTCAGATCCTCCACGGTGGGATCGGTAATCTTCTGGAAAGGGCCTTCCACCGGAGCATACGTGTAATCCGTCGACCTCTGCCACCGGACTCCCCAGGGCTTGTCCACGAACTCCTCCGGTATGCCGAAATCACCCAGGGAGATCGAGGGCGTGATGGTCTTGGTGTCCACGTGGAACCGTTCCAGGATGTCCTCATCGATCTCCGCCGTGAACATGATGAGGGCGCCGATGCGCACCTCCCTTTTGACCCCGAGGTACTCCAGCAGATTCTTGTATGCCCAGACATTCATGGACGTGGCGCCGGGAAAACTGCCGAAGTCGATGGGAACCCGGTCGGGGACCCGATGACTGAGGGCCGCCAGAACCCGTTCTCTGCTGTTCATGAAAAATCCTCCTTTCCCTCGTCTATGGTGGTTCCTCCCCTACCCCCGCTCCGGGCTGGTTCGCCCGGGGCCCGGGACAGGCCCCCGTTTTCTTAATAGTCGCTGGTCATGATGAAGAGCGGCTTGGATTCGAAGCTTTCGTAGTGAGGCCGCAGGCGCTCGGTATGGTAGTATTTCTCCACATCCACCACCTTCTTGACGCTGGTAACCACTTCGATGGGGACGTCATCGTACCGCCCGTTCCGCAGGCTGACCAGCCGGCCGGAAGAATGACTCAAGATGAGGTTCAGGGCCAGGTTGCCGAAGGCCATGGGCACGATGGAATCAACGGCGTCGGGATTCCCGCACCGGACCAGGTAGCCCAACCGCTGGTTGATCGTGTTGATCTTCTTCCCGCGGTTGAATCTTCCGGAGAGATCCTTGACCAGATCGGAGACCCGATCCCCGACCCCGCCAAGCTTCTTATGGCCGTAGGGGTCGGTTTCATCTTTCATGAAGACCATTTCGCCCCCTTCGAAGGTGGCCCCCTCGGAGACGAGGACGACCGAATACTTGCTGGGGTTGGTAAAGCGATCCTCGACCAATAACTCGGTCAGGCGTTCGATGTTGAACTTGTACTCCGGGATCACACACCGGTTCGCGGCCCCCGCCATGGTGGGCAGGAGCGCCGTAAAACCCGCGTACCGTCCGAATACTTCGATCACCAGGATCCGCTCGTGGGACCCCGCAGTCGTCCGGAGGTTGTTGATCATCTCGATGGTCCGGGTGATGCTGGTGCTGAACCCGATACAGTAATCCGTCCCCGGGACGTCATTATCCATGGTCTTCGGAATGGCGATCACCTTGATGTTTTGTTTGGCCAGATGGACGCCATAACTCAGAGTGTCGTCCCCGCCGATGGGAATGAGGTAATCAATCCCCAGGAAGTCGAGGTTCTGCAAAACTTCGGGGGTGAGGTCGTTGACCTTCTCTTTATACTGATCCTGCAGGTGTTCGGGAACGTCATCTTTGGGAACATGGCTGGGACGGGTCCGGGAGGTATGGAGAAAGGTTCCGCCAGTCCTGCCAACCTTATTCACCACCTCTTCGGTGAGAACCTGGAAATGGTCGTCCTGGTGGGCTTTCCTATCCCGGACCATGGAAATCAAACCTTTCCAGCCATTGCGGAGCCCGATCACCTGCAAGCCCTCGCGAATCGCGCGGACGGTGACTGCCCGAATCGCCGGGTTGAGCCCCGGAACGTCCCCTCCACCCGTTAATATGCCGATCGTCCCTTTCCTTCTTTTCACCTGTACCATCGATTGCCTCCCCTGACTGCTTGGCGCGCGTCTCCACTTAAGATAACTCCCGAATTATTATAACAGGAGATCCGGAATTGAGAAAGGGAAGCGACACGGCGGAGATGGCAACCCGAACCCGATAAAATTCATGGTCGCCCGGTACCCATGCTTGAAAAAGAGGATTCCGGATTGCGGAATCTCCTAGACCGGCATATGATCGAGGGGAAGGCAGCGGATGGAGATCATTGCCTTAATCTGAATTTTCGGGAATCGTTCGGTATGCAACGGAAGCAAATAAAAGTCGTGGGCATTGACTTGGCCGGGAGTGAGAAGAGGAATACCGGGTTCTGCCAGATGGAAGGGAATCGTGCTGAGGTCTCCGTCCTTCACACCGACGAAGAGATCCTCCAGGCCCTTGGCCAGGGGGTCAAAGTTGCCGCCATTGATGCGCCCTTATCCCTTCCCCGGGGGAGGTGCTGCCTGAGGGATGACTGCGCATGCGTGGGAAAAGCCCACTTCCGGGTCTGCGACCTGGAACTGCGGGCCATGAAGATCAAATTCTTTCCCATTACCCTGGGACCCATGCGCCAATTGACCCTCCGCGGGCTGGGGTTAAAAGTAAAGCTGGAACGCAGGGGCGTCCAAGTTTTCGAAACCTACCCGGGAGCGGCCCAGGATCTCTGGGGGATCCCCCGTCAGAAAGACCCCGAGGGTCTGAAGCGGGGGCTGGAACGATTCAAGGTGAAGGGAAATTGGCAAAATCCGGAGGTTACCAGGGACGAGCTGGATGCGCTGACTTGCGCGCTGGTAGCCCGGGACTTTTTAAGGGGGGACACGATGACCCTCGGCGACCCGCAGGAGGGAGTGATGGTACTGCCGAAAAAAGGCTCGAGGCTCGAGGATGGAGGTCCGAGCTTGGGGGAAGAAGGGGACTAGAACTGTCTTCTTAATGATGATCTTGGGCCTCGTTCCTCGCCCGCTGCATTGTTCATCGTATCCTTATGATTCTCGCGTTTTTTGGCCTGATCCGCGGCACCTGTTCCTCAAACCTCGTCTCTTCCCTTCTGGTCGGATTTGCTTCCTGGATCTTCGGCCTTTCATCCTTCATTCTTTCCCCTTTCCGCCGTTTCCCCTCCTGTTTTTCGGGAATATGCCCTGAATGGTAGGTCAAGCCTGCCCGCCTGAGCCTTTCTTCCACGTAAGGATACAGGATGACCTCTTCCTTCTCGATCTCGCTGTGCATGATGGGGTCGATCTTCCAGATTGCGCTGTAGAGATGATCGGTGGCTTCTCTTCCCGAGAAAGAGAACATCACTGCCGGGTGGGCGCTCACTCCTGCTTTTTTCAGATGACGCAGCGCGTTCAGTTGCAGATGAAACCCCTTGGGGGCCGCGCCGGTCAACCTTGCAAATTCTTCTTCCGTGCACCCCTTCAAGGACACGCGCACATGCACGAAAGGGTAGAGGGCCAGTTCCTGGGCGTAGGATTCATCCTCGCCGATCAGGATCCCGTTGGTTTCCAGGATGAATCGCATCCCTTTATGCTGGAACACATTGAGGAGTGGAAACAGGTGGGACCGCCCGATGGTGGGCTCTCCCCCGCTGAGCCGGGCCTGGCGGACCTTGTTCTCCTTCATGAGCGCCAGGATTCGCCCGGCGGTTTCGACGGGGCTCAGGAATTCACCCGGCTCCCGCCCTTCCAGGATCGATTCCCTGCGCTCCCAGCAGAATTTGCAGGTGAGGCCGCAGCCGGCGCAATCGGCGGTGATCATCCCGCCTTGCGTCCGGTCATGGCGAAACCGGTAATACTTTCTCAAATCCCCACCGATTCGTTCCTGGATGACCGCGCTTTCGATATTTTTATGTCTCTCCACCGGATCGTAGGCCAATTTCATTTTTCCTCGCTGATCGAATCGGGAAGTTCATTCCGGTCACCCTTTTCCGCCGGGAAAAAGGTTATTAGCTTTTCGCCGATTTCCCGGATTCCCAGGCAAAGCCCGCCGCAAAACCGGCCTTCCCGGAACTCGGTCTGCATTTTTTCTTTCACTTCGTCCCAAAAATTCTCCGCCACCGTCCGATGAATCCCCTCGTCTCCCAGAATGGCGAACTTCCGGTGCTCCGTGGCCAGGTAGATCAGCACTCCGTTCCGATGTTTCGTACGGGTCATCCCCAGCCGATGAAACACCTTCTTGGCTTTTCCCAGCGTCTCTTCGTGAGAGCAGCAATCCAGATGCACCCGGATCTCCCCGGAAGTGAGGTGCTCCGCTTTCCGGATCTCCTCGACGATCCGCTTCTGCTCTGCGTCGGTGAAAAATTTCTTGGGATGCTTTTTAAAAAACATAATTTTTAAAGGGACACAGATAAATTCAGCGGAAATGCCTAAAATGCTTAAAGTGCGCGAAAGTGCCTAAAATCAAAAAAATAACGCCCATCCGGTAATGCCCAGTGCCAGTGACCCGTAGCCATCTGTCCACCGTCCATTGTTCGTTCTCTTCCAGCGGCCATCTATACTATTCATTTCATTCTTTGTCTTGGCTCTATATTCAAATCTGTGTTGATCCGTGTTCATCGGTGTCCAATAATATTGTATTTCCCCAATCCTGGAAATCCGCGTTCATCTGCGTCCCATATCAGGTTATCACCAGCTGCCGCTCGACCCGCCTCCGCCGAAATCACCCCCGCCGCCGGAAAAACCGCCTCCTCCGCTGGAGAACCCTCCTCCGCCTCCGCCAAAGAACCCACCCCCTGAAGTCCAGCCCCGCGACCCTCCGGAATGGTAATGTCCTCTCCGGGCCTTGGATGCGGCTAAGAGGAAAAAGACCAAAAAGGCGCCCATGATCAGGAGAGGGAGCCATGAATTCAGCGGGCTCCCCTTCTTCCCGGCGGACGCTTTATACTCCCCTTTTGTCGCCGCCATGATGGCCCTGAGGCCAGCCTCGATTCCCTCGAAGAACTGGCCGTTTCGGAACCGGGGGGTGATCTCGTCGCGGATGATGGTCCCCGAGAGCGCATCGGGCAGGGCCCCCTCCAGTCCATACCCGGCCTCAATTCGCAGTTTGCGGTCATTCTTCACAACCAGCAAAATGACCCCGTTGTTCCTCCCCTTCTGCCCGATTTTCCATTTTTCGGCGAGGCGAATGGAATAATCCTCCAAGCTATCCCCCTCGAGCGAAGGGATCAGAAGGACGGCAATCTGATTGGTCGTTTCCCTTTCGTAGGCCTCCAAATTCCGGTCCAGGGCGGCGATCTGGTCCGGGGTGAGGGTTCCGGTTTGGTCGGTGACCCGTCCGTCAGGCCGGGACGGCACTTCCAGGGCGCCGGCGGGAAGGCAGAAGAGGAGGCAGAGACCCGCGGCAAGGAAAAGGCGATGGAGAAGAATCATCCGCCCTCCGGGGAAGATCAAAATTTCACCTTGGGCGCTTTCTTGGCGTCCTTGTCCGCCTCAAAAAGGGGCATTCTTTCGAAACCGAAAGCGCTGGCGAAGAGAAGTCCGGGGAAGGTGCGTATCTTTTTGTTGTAGTTCAGGGCGATTTCGTTGTACCTTCGCCGCTCCACGCTGATCCGGTTCTCGGTCCCTTCCAACTGGTCCTGGAGCTTCATAAAATTCTGGTTGGACTTCAGGTCCGGGTACCGCTCCACCACCACCATCAACCTGCCCAGAGCGCTTTCCATCCCCTGGGCCGCCTGGAAGGTCTTGTTGATATCGCCCGACTGGCGCGCCTCCCCCCACTGGCTCCGGAGCTTGGTGACTTCTTCCAGAACGCCCTTCTCCTGCTCGGCATA
>PMCE01000191.1:2488-7787 GCA_003154025.1 Syntrophaceae bacterium | reverse complement strand
GGGGGATCTCCGGATGGAATTCTTTTCCCGCCGATGCTTTTTGCCCGGCACGCCCTTGCTTCCCGGCCACAAGTTTGCCTTTGCCCAGGAAAGAAAATCGCAAAAGCGAAGGGAGGCAAGGAATAATTTGGCCTTGACATTTTTCTCAGGATGAAATAAAAATTGCATCATAAAAGAAAATAAGAAAAATATTTTCACCCCAAGAAAATATTTTAGGCCTGCCGGGTGAAGTGCCATGCTTGCCCCCAAAATCCAAAGACGGTTCTCCTCCTTAACCGGCCAGCAGAAGAAGATTGCCGAGCAGCTTCTTTCCCTGGGCCACGAGGCCGCTTTCTTCACCATTTCCCAGATGGCCCGTCAGTTCAAGACCAGCGAATCCGCCATCGTGCGCTTCGCCCGCGCCCTGGATTATGGAGGCTACCCGGCCCTGCAGAAAGAATTGCAGGATGCGATCCGGGAAAAGCTTTCCCCGGCCCGGGCTCTGGAAAACTCCATGGCCAAAGGTCAGGGAGAGGATATCTACTCCCGGATCTTCGAAATGGATAATGAAAATCTGAGGAAGACCCGGGAGCTGAATGCCAACGAGACCATCGACCGGGCGGTCCAGGAAATCACCAAAGCCCGCAGGGTGGGGGCGACGGGAGGCCGTTCCTCCCATGCCGTCGCCTACCTGCTCTACCTGTTGCTCAGCCAGGTAAGAAAAGATTGCGATCTGCTGGAGTTCACCCCCGGAGGCCTGCCCAACCAGATCATCAATTACGGTTCGGGGGACTTGATCATCGCCCTGAGCCTTCCCCGTTATTCCCGCCAGACCCTGGCTTCCTTGCAGTACGCCAAGAAGAATCGGTGTAAGACCATTGCCATTACCGATTCCCCCATCTCCCCCATCGCTCAGGTCGCCGACCTCGTTCTTCTGTTGGGGAATCGGTCTTCCACGTACTTCAATTCCCAGGCGAGCGCGGTCACCCTGGTCAACTGCCTCGTGGCCGGTGTTTCTTACAAGAACAAGAATTCGTTGGAAACCCTGAAGATGGTGAACAAACTTACTTCCGAATGGAAATATCATCTGATGTAGGATTTTTAGAGAAGAGGAAAACGCAGCGCGGTAGAGCCGCAACCGAAAGAAAGTGCCTCAGGTGCCTTAAGTGCGCTCAAGTGCCTAAAGTTAAAAGATTTAAAAGTCATCAAAACTTGTTTGCCAGATGTTTAACAAAATTTAAAGAATTTGAACGTTAGGAGGATAGGCTTTTTCCGCGGTGTTGCGCGAAAAGAGTGACTTCGCCACCACCCCGGTTCGCTTGTAGGGACACGATGCATCGTGCCCCTGCGGCCCTGATGAAGGGTATTTCCTTCTTACCAACAGGTTGGTTTTAGTTTGCCGCTAATTGTATAGAGCACGAAAGGCTCACGGGACCCTTCACCTTGGGGTCCTGATTATCAAGGATTTGGGTCCGAAGGCTCTTTCGTCGAGAGGCCTTCGAGAAAGGAGATGAGGAATATGCGATTCTGGTTTACGGAAGAGCAGAACAAGTTTCGCCAGGAGGTCCAGGATTTTCTCCAGGCCGAGATCCAAGCGAAGACTTTCGTGGCCAAAAGCGGGGGGTTGGCCGAAGGGAACAATCAGGAGTTCTCCCGGAAGATGTCCCGGAAGGGTTGGATCGGGATGACCTGGCCCAAAGAATACGGGGGCCAGGGCCGGACCTATGTGGACAAGGTGATTTTGAACGAGGAGATTTTCAAGGTCCAGGCCCCGGTGGCCTATCACTTTCTCGCGGACCGGCAGATCGGGCCCTCGATCATCCATTTCGGGTCGGATTGGCAGAAAGAATATTTCTTGCCGCGATTCGTAAAAGCGGAAGATAACATGAGATTCTGCCTTCTGTTCAGCGAACCGAACGCCGGGTCGGACCTGGTGAATGTGGCCACTTCGGCCACCAAGGACGGAGACTCTTACATCATCCGGGGGCAGAAAGTCTGGACCTCGGGCGGCCATCAGTCGGAATACGGCTGGCTCCTGGCCCGGACCTGTTTCGACCCCAAGGTGCCCCGCCATGAGTCCTGCTCCCAGTTCATCCTCAACCTGCGCCTTCCCGGGGTGACCGTCCGGCCCATCATCAACATGGCCGGGAGGCATACTTTCAACGAAGTATTCTTCGACGACGTGCGGGTGGAGAAAAGATTCATGGTGGGCCAGGAAAATGAAGGCTTCAAGCAGATCATGGCCCAGATGGATTACGAGAGGTCGGGGGTCGAAAGGCTCCTGCAGAATTACCCCATTTACAAAAGGCTCTTGGAATACGTGAAGCAGATGGACAAGAAAAAGGCGGGAGAAGGGTTTTATTCCTGGGTCCGGGATTCCCTGGCCCAACTGGAAACCGAGTTCCAGATCGGCCGGCTCCTCGTCTATCACACGGCCTGGACCGTCGATCAGGGCCGAAAACCCTCCAAGGAAGCGGCCCTGGCCAAAGCCTACTGCAACCAGTATGAACAGCGTCTCAATGACCTGGCCACGAGGATCCTCGGACCCTCGAGCCTCCTGCGCGAGGGGACTCCCTGGGCCGCCTTTGACGGGGAACTGGCGGAATGCTATCTCTGGTCGCCCAGTTACACCCTCCAGGGAGGAAGCGTGGAGGTCTTGAAGAACATCGTGGCCCAGCGCGGACTCAATATGCCAAGGAAATAAGTGAAAGTGTAAGTGTAAGTGAAAGTTAAAACGAGGCCTTTTTTCTTCCCTTACACTTACACTTACACTTTCACAGTATTGCAGTTTATTTCCTTTCACTTTCACTTGCACTTGCACTCTCTCCAAGGAAAGGAGCGCTCAAGATGGAATTCAGCCTGCGGGAAGAAACCAAAATGTTGAAGAGCAATGCCGAGAAATTCATGAAGGAGAAATGCCCGAGTTCTTTCGTGAAGAATATATTGAAGGAGGAGAAGGGATTCTCCCCGGCCCTCTGGAAAGAAATGGCCGATCTGGGCTGGCTGGGGCTCGTTTACCCTGAAGCCTACGGGGGGAGCGGGGGCGATTTTTTTGACCTGTTCGCCCTCTTCGAGGAGATGGGAAAGGCCGTGCTGCCGAGCCCCTTTTTCTGCAGCGCGGTCTTTGCCGGACTGCTCATCAGCGAAGCCGGGGATGAAAAAGTCAAGAAAGAATACCTGCCGGGAATCGTGGATGGGAAAAAGATTCTGACCGTCGGCCTCCGGAACGAAAAGGGGGATTATGACCACCTCGACCCCGCTCTGGAAGCCCGGGAGGTCGCTCCGGGTTCTTACCGGATCACGGGAACCCGGCTCCTCGTTCCCTACGCCCACGTGGCCGACGAAATCCTGGTGTGCGCCAGACTCAAAAAAGGTTCCGGATCTTCCGGGCCGACCCTTTTCAAGACGAAAAGCAAAGAGTCCGGGATCCGGGTGACCCCGCTCAACACCCTCACCGGAGAAAAGGACTTTGCGGTGACCTACGCCGACTATCCGGCCGCCCAGGGAGATCTCCTGGGGGCGCCGGGAAAGGGCGCGGAGTACGTCGAAAAGATCATGCCCAAGTTGATTGCTCTCAAATGCGGCGAAATGGTCGGGGGGTTATCCAGGGTGGTGGACATGACCGTCGATTACGTTAAGCAGAGGGTCCAGTTCGGCAAGCCCCTCGGGACCCTGCAGGTCATCCACCATTACTGCGCGGACATGACCACCTTTTTGGACACCGCCAGGCTGGTGGCCTACCAGGCCGCCTCCCTCATCAGCGCCGGCCTTCCCAGTGGCAAAGAAGTGGCCATGGCCAAGGCCTGGTGCAGCGATGCCTACAAAAAAGCCACCCACATCGGCCATCAGCTTCACGGCGGGATCGGATTTACGGAAGAGCACGACCTTCATCTCTACTATAAGCACGCCAAAGCTTCGGAGCTGGACTTCGGGGATTCCTGGGTTCAGCGGCAAAAGGTCGCCGATTCGATGGGGCTTTAGGCATACACGGATTTTATCGTCGCGGCCTTCGCCAAGACCAAAGTCTTGGGCGCCACGAATTTATGAAGGAAAGAAGGAGAAAAGGATGGAAATTGCGGAAGTTCACAACGCTATGGCCGGGATCAAAGTCTTGGATTTCAGCCATGTCCAATCCGGCCCGATTTGCACGGCTATGCTGGCGGACATGGGGGCTGAAGTTGTCAAAATCGAGCCTTTTATCGGCGATCAGTTTCGGGAACCCATGGAAGGGGCCAATTTTTTCAATTTCAACCGCAACAAGCGGGCCATGGCGTTGAACCTGAAGACCCAGGAAGGAAAAGAAATCGTCCTCAAGCTGGCCAAGAATTCCGATGTCCTGGTGGAGAATTTTCTGCCCGGATCGATGGACAAACTGGGCCTGGGATACGAGGAGATCAGCCGTATCAATCCGGGCATCATCTATTCTTCCATATCCGGATTCGGGCAGGAAGGACCTTTCCGGCACCGGCCGGCTTATGAGCCCATCCTGCAGGCCATGTCGGGAATCATGGATTCCACCGGAGAACCGGACCGTCCCCCCGTCCGAATCCGCCCGGCCATGATCGACTATTGCACGGGGGCCAACGCGGCTTTCGCCATTGCCGCCGCTTTGTTGCAGCGGGGTAAAACCGGGCGGGGCCAGAGGATTGATATAGCCCTGCTGGATGTGGCCCTCTATGCCATGGCCCCCTATGTGACCCAGTACAAGAGGAGGGGAGAATTGCCCGAACGGGCGGGTTCGGCCCAGCCCTCCGGGGGAGCGATCCAGAATTTCGAGACCCGGGACGGTTTGGTCTACGTCGTGGCCGGAACGGACCATATGTTTAAAGGCCTCTGTAGGGTCCTGGGCCTCGAGGAATTGGCGAAAGACCCGCGGTACGCAACCCGGAAGCAGAGGGCGGACCGAAGAGTCGAAATTTCCGAGATTTTGACCCGGGAAAGTCGAAAGTTTACGAGCCGGGATTTGGAGGCCAAGCTGCTGGCCGCCGACGTGGCCTGCGGAATGGTCCGCAATGTGGGAGACATCCTCCAGGAACCCCACGTCCAAGGGAGGGGAATTCTGGAAGAAGTCGATTATCCCTCCTTGGGCAAAATAGTCGCGGTGAAGACCCCCATTTATTTATCGGGAAAAGCGGCCCCCTTCCGGCGGCGGGCCCCCATGCTCGGGGAAAACACGAAGGAGATTATGAAAGAGCTGGGCTACAGCGAAGAGGCGATTCAGGAGTTGATCCGCAAAGGGGTTGCCAAACAATATGAACCGGAATAGTCGCGGAGAGCGGCTTCCATAAAGCTAGATGATGAACCGGCAGAATAAAAAGGG
>PMCE01000191.1:0-2464 GCA_003154025.1 Syntrophaceae bacterium | reverse complement strand
TTGTTGTCCGGGAGACGGGAAAATTTGCGTCGCCAAAATCGGCGGGCGATTCCTTCCTCCAAAGGGGCCACCGAACTTCCGCAAAGGTACGTGCACAAACTCGGGCGAACCTGCGGCGAAGCCGGCAGATTTTCGTTTGGGCACTGCATGAGTTCAGTGCCCTGCGGGCAACGAAGAAATCAGCGCTTTTTTTGGCGGTGCAAATTTTCCCGTCTCCCGGACACGGATAGTTCCTTCCATTTCCAAATTTCTAGGTTTTTCCACAGCTTCGGGGAGATGGAGGGGAATTTACGGCTTTTCAAGAAACTAAACGGTTAAGAAAAGTGGAGGATGCAGAATGGAGACGAAGGATTTAATCCTGGAGAAAGACGGCCCGNNTCATCCTGACCGGAGCGGGCCGGGGATTCTGCTCGGGGGCGGACGTGGCCGTCCAGGCCGCCCGCGCCGCCGGGCAGATCACCGACACCAGCCGGCAGACCCTTCTTCAGCTGGTAGGCTCCTTCATCCTGGCCTTTGAAAAAGTGAATAAACCCGTGATTGCCGCGGTGAACGGCATTGCCGCGGGGGTCGGCTTGACCATGACTCTGACCTGCGACATCCGCATCGCCTCCGCCAATGCCCGCTTCTCCGCCATCTGGGTCAAGCGGGGGCTGATCGCCGACGGGGGGGCGTCCCTTTTACTGCCCTTGACCGTGGGAATGGAAAAGGCCCTGGAGTTGTGCTTGACCGGCGAGGTGATCAATGCCCAGGAGGCCGAAAGGATCCGCCTGGTAAGCAGGGTGGTCCCGGCGGAGGAGCTGATGACCCGGGCGAAGGAACTGGCGCAGAAGATCGCCGCCAACCCTCCCATATCCGTGGAATTGGCCAAAAAGGTGATGTGGGAGAAGATCCGCAACCAGCTGCGCGAGCAACTGATCTTTGAAAGCTACGCCCAGGGCCTTTGCCGCACCACCCAGGACCAGAAAGAGGCCGTAAAGGCCTTTATGGAGAAACGGGAACCCGTTTTCAAAGGCTTATAACCGCCCGGGATTCGGCGGTCCAACCGGAGGAGNNTTTACCGAAACCTACCTGCTGGTGGCCACGGTTTATCTGGGAACCTCCTGCGCCTATCGTGAAGGGGGGTTCATCCGGGTGACGTTCTTCCTGGACCATCTCTCCCGCAAGGTGCAGGCCGTTCTGAATCTTTTTGCTCATTTGGTCTGCATTCTCTTGTGCATCCTGTTCATCGTCGCCACGATCTATCAGGCGCCCAAGGCCCCTTTCGCCATCACCTTGGACGTCCTGCCTTCAGGCCCGGGGTACGTGATCGTTCTGGTGGGCCTCCTGGTCGTTACGTTGGTCATGGGGTTTGATCTGGTGAAGGGGAAGTCGGGCCTGACCAAGGAAGAATCCAAAGATTATTAACCTGCGGAGAGTCTCGGGAGGAGGTCGGTAGAACCATGGCGGAAAGCCTGCCTATCATCGTCCTGTTGATCGCCCTGATCCTGGGCATCCCCATCGCCTTTTCCCTTGCCGGAGCCGGCATTCTGGGAATGTATCTCTTCACCGGCGGATGGGAATCGGTCATCGGCCAGCTGGGGACCACCCTTTTTACCACGGCATCAGAATATCTCCTGACGACCATTCCCATGTTCATTCTGATGGCCTATTTTGCCTCTTCCAGCGGCCTGGCCCGGGATCTCTTCAACGGGCTTTCCAACTGGCTCTCCCACATCCGGGGCGGTCTGGCCATCGCCACGGTCTTTTCCTGCGGAATCTTCGGGGCCATGTCCGGTGCCAGCGTAGCCGCCGCCTCGGTTATGGCGAATATCGCCATGCCCAACATGCGGCGCTTTGGGTACTCCGAAGAACTGGCGGCGGGGGCCATCGGCGTGGGCGCCACTCTGGACATTCTGATCCCGCCCAGCGTCGGGATGGTCATCTACGGTGTGGCCACGGAGACTTCCATCGGGAAATTGCTGATCGCCGGCATCATCCCGGGGATCGTTCTGGGCATTTTGCTGTGCCTGGCCATCGTGATCTGGGTGACCATCAGCCCGAAGCATGCCCCGCAGACTTACCGCGTACCCTGGCCGGAAAGATTTCGGGGCCTGCTCCCCATCTGGCCCACCCTGTTATTGATCATCTGCGTTCTGGGCCTCCTCTACTCCGGGGTGGTAACTCCTACGGAAGTCGGGGCCATCGGGGCCCTGATGTCGGCGGCCATCGGCGTGATCATGAAGCGCCTTACCTGGGCGGGCATGGTCGAGGCTTTGAGGATGACCATCCGCGTCACGGCGATGATCTTCCTGATTATAGCCGGGGCCAAGATTTTCGGCTATTACATGACCTTGAGCCAGGTTCCGCAGAACTTGCTCACCGTGGTCACGGAAATGCAGCTGAACCGCTGGGTGGTCATCGCCGGGATCGTGGTGGGTTATTTCGTTATCAGCATGTTCATGGATGAGATCCCTCTGCTGCTGAT
>PMCE01000184.1:2838-11610 GCA_003154025.1 Syntrophaceae bacterium | reverse complement strand
CGCTGTTCCCCATAGCCCCGCGACCGCAGCAGCGTGTCCAGGAAGCGGGTTTGCGTCCAGCAATGGGTCCCGGTGAGGAGGTTCTCCCACACGGTGAGCCCGGGGAACACGCTGGTGATCTGAAAGGTCCGGCAGAGCCCCAGGGAGGCGATTCGGCTGGGAGGGAGCCCGCCGATATCTTTTCCCTTGAAAAGAATCCGTCCCGATGTGGGCGTTAAGAATCCGGTAAGCAAGTTGAAAAAGGTGGTCTTTCCCGCCCCGTTGGGCCCGATCATTCCCAGGATCTCCCCCGGGGAGACGGAGAGATCGACCTGGTTCACGGCCACCAACCCCCCAAACGCTACGGTCAGTCCCTTCGTCTCAAGCATTCTTCCGCTCCATGGCAGGAAGGGGCCGTTTCGCTCTCCGCTGGGTTATTTTCCCCATGATCCCTTCCGGGAAGAAGATGACGATGAGGATGAGCACCGCCCCCACGAGGATGTTGCGGTAGGTTTCCACCGCCCGGAAGACCTCGGGAAGGACCGTAAAAATGGCCCCTCCGATGAAAGGTCCCCAAATGGTTCCGATCCCCCCGGTGATCACCATGATGAAGGTGAGGCCGATGAAGTACCACTGGAACTCGATGGGGCTCACGAACCTTACAAAATGAGCGTAGAAACTCCCCCCCATGCTGGTAATCATGCAGGCCAGCATGAAAGCGACCATTTTGACCCAGAAGGGGTGAATGCCGATGGAGGCGCTCAGGTCCTGGTTTTCCCGGATGGCCACGAAACCCCTTCCCAGACGAGTCTCCATGAGCCGGGCCAGGAAGAAAAGGGTAAGCAGGCAGGCGCCCAGCACCAGGTAGTAATATCTCAGTTCGCCGTTGAAGACGAATTGGAAATGATCGCCGAACCCCAAGCTGGCCGGGGGAATGTCCACCAGGCCCATGGGTCCCCGGGTCAGTTCCACCCAGTTGGAGACGACGTAGTACAGGATCTGGGCGAAGGCCATGGTGGTGATGCCGAAGTAGATGCCCCGCAGCTGCAGGCAGGGATATCCGATCACGAACCCGAACCCGGCGGAGATCACCATGGTGCCCAGGAGGCAGAGCGAGAAGGGAAAGCCCAGCTTCAGGGCCAGGAGAGAAGAGATGTAGGCTCCCAGGGCGAAGAAGGCGGGCAGCCCGAAGGCGGTCTGCCCGGCGAAACCGAAGATCACGTTAAGGCCCAGGGCGCTGAAGGAGTAGATCACGGCCATGACCAGGATGTGCCGGGTGTAGGCGGCCTGGAAGACCCAGGGGAGAAGAATCAGAACCAGGATGAGGCCGGAGAGAAAGAGGAGCTTCCGCCGGTTCATGGTCAAATCCTCTTCCCGAAGAGGCCGGCGGGTTTGAAAAGGAGGATGACGATCAGGATGCCGAAGGCGATGGCATCCGAGAAGCCGAGGGAAATAAAGCTGGCCGCCAGGCTTTCGACCACCCCCAGGATCAGCCCGCTGAAGAGGATCCCCTGGACGTTGCCCATGCCGCCCATGATGACCACCGCGAATCCCTTGACCATCGGCAGCTCCCCCATGGAAGGAAGCACGTTGAAGATGGCCCCCAGAAGAGCCCCGGCCAGGGCCGCCGTTCCGGCCCCGAGCGCGAAGGTGAAGCTGTTCATGGCGTTCAGGTTGATGCCCATGAGCGCCGAGGCCTCCCGGTCGCGGACGATGGCCCGCATGGCCATTCCCACCTTATGCTTCTTGATGAAGAGGTAAAGCAATCCGATCACCACCACCCCGGCTACAAAGACGAAGATGCGGTGCTGGGTGAGAAACACCGGGCCCCAAACCACCCGCTTGTGGGAAAAAGGGGAAACGATCTCCCGGGGGTCCACCCCCCAGATGATCTGGGCCGCATCCCTCAGGATCATGGAAAGTCCGAAGGTGGTTAAAAACGTGGAATACCAGGGACGGCCGACCAGGGGGCGGATGGTCATCTTCTCGCTGACGATTCCAATCCCGCCCACGACCACCATGGAAACCGGGAGGGAGACCAGATACGGAAGGCCCATCTGGGTCATCAGGAAAAAGGAGACAAACCCCCCGAGCATGTAGAATTCACCGTGGGCCATGTTGATGACCGTCATGATGCCCAGGATGAGCATCATGCCGATGGACATGAGGGCGTACATGGACCCCATGACCAGCCCGCTGGCGATCTGCTGAATGGCTAGAATGACGGTTGTATCCCACATAGCTTAATAAAGGCTCAAAGGGTTCTAGGATTCGAGGATTCAAGGGGTCGAGTGAAAGAAAAAAAACTACCCTTGACCCTTTGGCCTCTGGAATCCTTGAACCCTTTTCCTTTTGCCTTNNTATTTTATCAGGTGATACTCTCCCCCCTTGAACTGCAGCACATAAGCGGGAACTCCGGAATCCCCTTTATCATCGAAGTTGATGAGCCCCTGGGGGGAGTTATACTTGAGTCCCTTTATCGCCAGGCGGATTTTTTCCTCATCCTTGTCCGTCCCCGCTTTATTAATACCCATGGCCGCGACCATGATCGGGCTCCAGCCCAGGGAAACGGAGTCGTTGGGGTCATCCCCGTACTTGGCCCGGTACGCTTTCACCAGCTTCTGGGATTCCTCGTCTTTGAACATCGGCGCCCAGGAGACCGCCATCACCGCCCCTTCCATGAGGGGGCCCACCCGTTTGGCCAGATCTTTATTGAAAAAGTTAACGCTCGAGGAGAGGTATTTCCCCTTCAGCATGGCCAGGTCGTCCATCTGCTGGAGGACGATGGCGCTGGCCGGCCAACGGACGTTGACGTAGTAGCAGTCCGGGTTCAGCGACTTCATCTTCAGCAGGATGGTGTTGAAGTCCGTCTGGTTCCTCTCGTAATAGGCTTCATAAACGACTTCCGGTTTCCCGATCTTTTTGAAGACGCCGATCATCGAAGCCAGGTCGCCCCGGCCGTAGTCGTCGTTGGGGGCCACCATGGCGATCTTCTTGTTGTTGGGAAGGGCTGCCAAATAATCCCCCAATACCCGGGTGAGGGATTCGGCCCGGGTGCAGACCCGGAAGTGGTAGGGATGCCCCTTGTCGGACACATCCGGGGCAAAACCAAACCCGGAGAGCTGCACTACTTTCATCTCCTTGCTCACTACCTGCACCGCGATGTTGGCGGAGCTGGGCAGGTCGATATCGATGACCGACACCTTGTCTTCGGCGATCAACCTCTTGGCGAGAGTAACCGCTTCGGCGGGAATCCCCTTGTGATCCCGAACCACCAGTTCGATTTTTCGGCCTCCCAGGATGCCGCCCGTTTTATTGACCTCCTCGGCGGCCAGTTGGGAGCCCTTCAGAAATTCATTCCCCAGGAAGGCCAGGGGCCCGGTCAGGGGCAAGCCCAATCCGATCTTCACCGGCTCCGCGCTCCACCCGGCCGGGAGAAAAGCCCCGAAGAAAAAAGAACCGACGGCCAACGCCCAAATCAGCTTTTGCATGATCCTCTCCTTTCGCCGTTGAAAAATGTCTACACGTTTTTAGAACGCCGTGAATCTCTTTTTAAGAAAAAATCCGAATCCCCCAACTATTTTCTTGACAATTTCTAGCGCTGGATATTACCAATATAAGATACATCGTTTCCCATCTTACACGAGAAACAACACCGTTGAAAAGCAAAAAGGAGAAACAGAGATGGCCAAGATGGATGGCGGGCGCATCGTGGCGGAGTGCCTGGATAAACTGGGAGTCGAGTATTACTTCGGCTATAACGGCCATGGCATTTGGAGAATCCTGGAGGGGCTTCTGGAGAAACCGCACATCAAGGGGATCCAGACGAAACATGAATTTTCGGCCGTGCAGATGGCCGACGGGTATTTCCGGGCAAAACATAAGGTTTGCCCTGTCCTGGCGAGTGTGGGACCGGGAGCCTTAAACTTGATTCCAGCGGCCGGGAACGCCATGCTGGATTCTTCCGGTGTGCTCCTGATTCCCACGGCCCCTCCCACGCATTACCTGGACCGGTCCAGCCTGGAGGAGCTGAGCGTCCATGCGGGGGACGATATCACCAGTATCTTCCGGCCTATCAGCAAACGGGTCTGGTACACCCTGCGCCCGGATATTTTGGCCTGGCAGGTCAGGCAGGCTTATAAACTGGCCGGCACCGGAAGACCCGGGCCGACTACGGTGTACATCCCCTTCGACGTAACCGCCCATGAAACCGAGATCGACGAGGCCGAGGATTTTCCCGAAGATACGGTCAGCACCAAAATGGGAGCCGATCCCTCGCAGATCAAGAGAGCGACGGAACTTTTCCTGAAGTCCAAGAAACCGCTTCTGGTGGCCGGTGGAGGAGTTCATTTGGGAGAAGCCTGGGATGAGGTCAAGGCTTTTGTGGAGGCCTTTGATATTCCTCTGGTGACCTCCATGCCGGGGAAGGGGGTTCTGGAAGAGGATCATCCTCTTTGCCTGGGGCCTGTCGGACGGAGCGGCTGGGGTTGTTCCGTGAAGGCGACGCAGGAGGCCGACCTCATCCTCGCCGTAGGATGTCATTTCTGCGATGCCAACACCTCCGGGTGGCGCAAGGGAGTGGTGTACAATTTCCCGGACACCCGATTAATCCATGTCAACATCGACCAGATGGATATCGGCCGAAATTACCCCGCCGATGTGGGGATGGTGGGCGATAGCAAGATCGTTATGGCNNTGGAGCCAGACCGCAAGAAAGTGGAAGCAGGAGTGGATTCAAAAGGTCGCTTCCGATATGCAGGGCGAGGAAAACCCCGTCTCCACCAATCGGCTCGCCTACGAAGTGAGTAAGGCCATTCCCAAGGATGCCAACATCGTAACCGATACGGGGGACATCCAGCAGGCCTACGAGGGATTGACCCAGACCCTCACGCGCAATACCTTCTTCAACAACGCGGGCTGGGCGCAGATGGGGTGGGCGGCCAGTGCCGTCATGGGGGTCAAACTGGCCCGGCCGAATAAGGCGGCGGTGTGCATTTGCGGCGACGGGTCGATGCTCATGGCCAATTATGCCATGGGCACAGCCGTTGAATACAATATCCCCGTCGTCTGGGTGCTGATTAATAACTACGGGCAGAGCATCGAACGCCACGGCCAACTGGCCAACTTTGGGCGAGAGACCTGGTCCTCCTTCAAGATCGAAAAGACCGGCCAGCTCTACAACCCCGATTTCGGAAAGATGGCGGAAGCGTACGGGGTGAAAGCCAAAAAGATCCACAGTTCGGGAGAAATTAAGAAGGCGGTTCAAGAAGCCATCCAGGCCAACGAACCGTACCTGATCGAAGTGGTGACCGACCGGAACAGCCCCACCTACTTCTCCCCCGGAGTCACCCGGGGCTACCCGGTCCGGTGGGACAAGCTGGCTTACCTGAAACAGTAATTCTTCTTTCTCCTGCTATTGTAGGGGCGACCCGCCGGGTCGCCCCTACTCTCTCCGGCGATTTCGGGAATTCAGACCGGATCTAGGGCCTGATCCCCGATCAGACCCGACTCGGCGGAGCGTCCGGGGAACGCGCCCTCCATTTTGCGCAAATGGATTTCCCGCCTTTATTTTAACGCAGCATGATTCCGCCTTCCACGAAAAGCGTCGCCCCGGTGGTATAGCCATTGTTCATCAAGTAGAGAACGGTCTCGGCGATATCTTCGGGTCGCCCGATCCTTTTCACCAGGTTCGCCGCAGCCACGGCGCTGAACATGGCCTTCCGCTTTTCCTCCGGCATCCCCGAATAGATGGGTGTATCCACCAGGCCGGGCGAAACTACGTTCACCCGGATTGGGGATAGCTCCACCGCCAAGGCCCGGCCCAAGCCTTCGACGGCGCTGTTGATGGCGGTCAGAAGGGAAGCCCCTTTCCCGGGCCGCTGACTGTAGGCGCCGGAGACGAGCGTGATGGATCCCCCCGCCCGAATCTTGGGGGCCCCATGTTTGGCCGCCAGGTACTGGCCCCAGAATTTGCTGTCGAAGCCGGCCTTCGCCGCGCGAAGATCCAGCTCCAGGAAGGGCCCCCGGGCGGCCTCGCTTCCGGGAGTGGCCAAATGATCGAATTCACCCACTCGGTCGAATAAGGCTTTCAATGAGGCTTCCTCCAGCGTGTTGACCGGAATGGGTTCGACCTTCCCTTGGATTTCGCCCGCCGCTTTGCGCAGCTTCTCCTCCGAACGGCTGGCGATGACCACCTGGGCCCCTTCCGCTGCCGCCGCCTTGGCCGTGGCCAAGCCAATCCCCGAGCTCCCGCCGATGATGACCACCTTTTTTCCCCGAAGTTTCATCTTTTCGCCCTCCTCCTTATTTGGACTCCCGCTCCTTATTATTATAGCAAACTATGACCGGGCAATTCTTTGACGAAAAAAAAGAGGCCCGGAATCAATCCGGGCCTCGGTGAAAATCGATCCGGCATGGCCACTTATCGGGAATTTAAGATCTGATCCACCTCCATCCGATCGGTCTCCAGGACGTGCGGGACCCCGCTGACCGCCGACGCTTCCGGCGTCAGGGCGGCCAGGTCGTTCCGGGACATGTGCTCCAGGGAAAATCTACGGCTCCCGGCCATGAGCTGGCGCAACCCCTGGGCGAGGCGTTCGTAGTAGGTAAGAAGCCCCAGCGCGCCGGTGGGGATTTTGTCGAAAAATTCCGCCCCCAGTTCCTTGCGGAGGGAACTGGCGGTCACGAAGATCTCTTCTTTGGTGCGGCCGAAGCGCTCCACGTAGACCGGGATCTGGTTTTCCTCGATCCTTCTCCCGATGGTCTTCCCCACCATGGCGGCGGCCATCGGCCCCCGGGCCATGCCCACCATCTTCACGTAGGGCGCCCCCAGGGCCAGCCCTTTGAAGATCTGGTCTTCGAAAGAAAAACCTCCTCCTACCGCCAGGGCGGGAAGTTTCTCCCCTTTCTCCGCCAGGCGTTTGGCATACTGGTAAAGAAGGGAATGGAGTTCCACCGGCGGCACCCCCCACTCGTTCATCATCCGCCAGGGGCTCATGCCCGTTCCCCCTCCGGCTCCGTCCACGGTCAGGAGGTCCAGTTTATAGCGGGTGGCGAATACCAGGGCCCGGGCCAGGTCGGCCGGCCGGTAGGCGCCGGTCTTGAGAAAGATGTACTTCGCGCCGGCCCCGCGGAGCTCTTCCACCCTCCGGGCGAAGGACTCCTCCGTGACCATTCCCACCCGCGAATGCCGCTCAAATTCCTTGAAGGCTCCCCGCTCGAAAGCCCGGGTTACATCCGGATCATCCGGGTCCGGCAGGACGATGTAGCCCCGCTCCTTCAGGGTCCGGGCTTTTTTCAGATCCCGGATCTTGACTTCCCCGCCGATATCCTTGGCCCCCTGCCCCCATTTCAGCTCCACGCATTGGGCGCCCAGCTTTTCGAGGGCATATTCCTGGACTCCCAGACGGGTGTCCTCCACGTTGGCCTGGACGACGATCGCCCCGTACCCGTCGCGCTGGTATTCCTGGTAGAGCTGAACCCGGCGCTTCAGGTCCACCGTTTCGATAACCCGTCCGTTGCGCATCACCGCGCCCGGGTCCATGCCGGCCACGTTCTCGCCGATGGTCAGGCCGGTTCCGGCGAGGGCCGAGCCGATGGCCAGTCCCTCCCAGTTGTTTTTGGCTACATCCGTGGACCCCATGGCCGAGATGATCCAGGGGTAACGGAATCTCAGCCCCCGGTCGTGCCCGATGATGACTTCCAGGTTCACCGCCGGGAAGATCGCCTTGTCACTGTCGGCTTCGATCCCGTGGGCGCCGATCACCGTTCCCATGATGTTGAAGTGGGAATAATCCACCGGGTAGGACTTTTCCGCCGCCGTGGTGATGACCCCGAAGGGCTGGGGATAGCTGACTTCGGACCCCCGGTAGGCGGACTTGCCGATCTCGCACATTCCGATGCAGCCGTCCACGCACGTCACGCACATGCCCGAAGCGGGAACGATCGACCCCTCGGTCCGGTTCTTGGTTAAAGTGGCGGCTGAAGAATTTACGCGGGACAGAGTTGGGCTCATTCTCTCTTACTCCTTTCTAACTTCTTTTGGAATCTCGCAAGCCAAGCAGGGGTCCAGGAAACACATCCGGTCATCGAAGGGGGCCTTTTCCAGACAAGGGGCCTCCAAATTGGCGCATCCCCCGCAGATGGCCTTTTCCGGGTCCTGATAGGTGCAGCGAAGCTGGCAGGCGGGGCAGACATACATGCAGGCCCCGCACAGCCGGCATACTTCCGACTTCTTGTCAAAGGGAGACCCCAGACTTCTCTTTTCCCCCCGTCCGTAAAATCCGATGGCCCCGGCCATCATCTGCTCCTTGCAGACGCGGGCGCAGAGCCCGCACAGGATGCAGTCCTCAAATTCCTGTCGGAACCGCTGCCGGCGGACGCCGTGGGCGGAGGCCAGGTCCTGGATCTTTTTCGACTGGGGGCAGGAGGCCAGCAGGAGCTCCAGGATCATCTTGCGCGCCTGGACCACCCGCGAGGACCCGGTCCGCACCTCCAGCCCCTCTTCCGCCGGATAGGTGCAGGAGGTGACCAGCTTGGCTTTGGGCCCTTCCCCGATCTCCACCACACACAGCCGGCAGGCCCCGTAGGAAGACAGGCCTTCCATATGGCAAAGGGTGGGAATGGGAAAGCCATAGAACTGGGCGGTTTCCAACAGAGTCGTTCCCTTTTCCACGGAAATTTCCAGGCCGTTCAATTTTAGGTTGATCATGCGACTTTCTTCTCTCCCTCTCTTTTGACTTCCATACCTTGGGGCTGGGTGAATTCCAGATCACAGCGCAGGCATCTTTTGGC
>PMCE01000184.1:0-2696 GCA_003154025.1 Syntrophaceae bacterium | reverse complement strand
CGAACCGTTCCCTCCGGGGTCATCTCCATCCCCGCTGTGGAAAGGCTTTCAACATCCGGCTCCTCTCCCACGGCGATGATCAGGGTGTCCAGGGGCACGTCAAATTCGCTGTTTGGAACGGGGACCGGTTTTCTCCGCCCGCTGGCCTGCCGTTCGCCGGGTCGGTTCCGGAGGCACAGGAGGCCGGTCAATCTTCCTCCCTGGTGCCGGACCCGGAGAGGGGATACCAAAGGTTCCACCCGGATCCCCTCCTGAATCGCGGCCTGCACTTCTTCGGCAAAGGCCGGCAACTCCTCCGGGGTGCGTCGGTACAGAATGGTGACGCTCTCCACATCTTTCTGGCGGCGCGCCACCCGGGCGGCATCCACCGCCGCGTTTCCTCCGCCGATGACTCCCACCCTTCCTTTGGCCAGTTCCCTTCCTTCCAGATTGTTGGCCTGCAAAAATTCTAAAGCCTGATGAATCCCCTTCGAGGTTTCCGCCCCCAAGCCGAGGTCCTTGCTTTTCCATGCTCCGGTGGCCAGAAAAACGGCCTTAAATCCGGAAGCCAAAAGGCTATCCACGGTGAAATCGCGGCCCAGGGCCTTTTGGTAATGGACGGTGATGTTTTCGTTCAAGAGAGAGTCGATCTCCCGACGCAAAACCTCCCGGGGCAAACGATAGGCGGGAATGGCCCCGGCCAGCATGCCTCCCGGCGTCGCCGCCTTCTCAAGCACGGATACTTGATACCCTTGGAGAGAAAGGAGGTGGGCGGCGGTCAATCCCGCGGGTCCTGCCCCGATCACCGCCACAGAGAGGGCCTCTGCCCCGGTTTTTATTTCAGGCCTCGGAGCATAGGCAAAAGGGGAAACCTGATCAGTGATAAATCGCTTGAGAGCCCGTACCGACAGGGGTTCGCTTCCGCTGCTTCCCAGGCGGCATTTCTCCTCGCAGGGGTGATGGCAGACCCGGGCGCAGACCGAAGGAAAGGGGTTGGATTCCCGGATGGCACGGTAGGCCTCCTCGTATTCTCCCTTTTGGATATGGGCAATGTAGCGCCAGGCTTCCGTTCCCAGCGGGCAGGCGGACTGGCACGGCGCTCCCACCAGGTCCTTGCACACGCCCGCGGGACAGCGCCCGTTCTCGATGTGTTCCAGGTATTCATTGCGAAAATAGCGGAGCGTGGAGAGCACCGGGTTGGACGCCGTCTGTCCGAGGCCGCAGAGAGTGGTGTCCTTGACCACCCGGGCCAGTTCTTCCAGAAGGTCCAGATGGGCTAGTGTCCCTTTTCCCCGGCAGATGTCGTCGAGGATTTCATACATCCTCTGGGTTCCTTTCCGGCAGGGAAAGCATTTCCCGCAGGACTCACCCTTGAGGAAGCTCAGGTAGTAGCGCGCCAGATCGACCATGCAGGAATCTTCATCCACCACGATCATCCCGCCCGACCCCATGATCGCGCCGGCCTTAGCTAAGCTGTCGTAGTCGATGCGAAGGTCGAACATCTCCGCCGGAATGCACCCCCCGGAGGGACCGCCGGTCTGCACCGCCTTGATCCCCGCACGGCCCCGCGGGCCGCCCCCGATTCCGTACACGATCTCCCGGATGGAGGTTCCCATGGGGACCTCCACCAATCCCGTGTTCCGGACTTTGCCCACCAGGCTGAAAATCTTGGTCCCGGGACTTCCCGCAGTACCCGTCCGGCGAAAAGCGGCGGCCCCTTCTTCGAAGAGGAGAGGAATATTCGCCCAGGTCTCCACGTTGTTGATCGCCGTCGGCTTCCCGTCGATTCCCCTCTCCACCGGAAAGGGGGGGCGCTGTCGGGGCTCGCCCATCTTTCCCTCGACGGATTGAATCAGGGCGGTCTCTTCCCCGCAGACAAAAGCCCCGGCTCCCTTCACGAGGTCGAGGGAGAAGGAGAAGTCCGTTCCCAGGATGTTCTCCCCCAGGAGCCCGACCTCCCGGGCCTGCCGCATCGCGATGAGGAGGTGTTTGATGGCCAGCGGATACTCGTCCCGAACGTACACGATCCCTTCCGTGGCCCCGGTGGCGAAGGCCCCGATGATCATTCCCTCGACGATGCTGTGGGGGTTCCCTTCCAGGAGGCTGCGGTCCATGTAGGCCCCCGGGTCTCCTTCGTCCGCGTTGCAGACCAGGATTTTGCCCCGGCCGTCCGGCTGGCTGGACAACATTTCCCATTTGAGCCCGGTCGGGAAGCCGGCCCCGCCACGGCCCCGCAACCCCGAGGCCTTCACTTCTCCCCGGACCCACGCCGGCTCTTTTTCAGCCAGAACCCCGGCCAGCGCCGAGTAACCCTCATTCAAGATGTATTGGTAAATGCGGATCGGATCGATCCTCTCGCCCCGCGACAGGAGCGTTCGCCCCTGTCGCCGGAAAAAAGGGATGTCCTTTTTCTTTTCAATCCTCTCCCGGGAATCGGGGTCCACGTAGAGGAGTTCCTCGCACACCTTCCCCCGGCTGACGTCGCGGATGATTCTCTCCATCTCCTCGACCCCCACCTTGGGGTAATAAGTCCCCCGGGGCTCTACGACCACGCAGGGCTCTGTCTCGCAGAATCCATGGCACCCGGTGATGCACAGGTGGATCTGGTCCGTAAGCTTCCGGGCCAGGAGTTCCCGCTTGGTCACCCGGATCAGGTCATTCGCCCCGCTGGCCTGCCCGCAGGTTCCCGCAGGAATAACGATGGTGGGGGTCGCCGG
>PMCE01000106.1 GCA_003154025.1 Syntrophaceae bacterium | reverse complement strand
GGCGGCGCCGGCTACATCGGTTCCCACACCAATAAGCTCCTGAGCCGGAGGGGTTTCGAGACCGTGGTCTTCGACAACCTGGTCTACGGCCACCGGGAGTTCGTCAAGTGGGGGCAATGGTTTCGCGGAGACCTGGCCGACCCGGAGCGGATCCGGGCCTGTTTCCGGGCCTATCCCATCGAAGCGGTCATGCATTTCGGGGCTTTTACCTACGTGAATGAGTCGGTCACCGACCCGGCCAAGTATTATTCCAACAACGTCGCCAATTCCCTCCATCTCCTGACCGTGATGAAAGAGTTCGGAGTCCGGCAGTTCATCTTTTCCTCCAGCTGCGCCACATATGGACATCCGCGGGAAATGCCCATGACCGAAAACCATCCCCAGAACCCGATCAACCCCTATGGCCGGACCAAACGGATGGTCGAAGAGATATTGGAAGATTTTGACCGGGCCTACGGGATCAAGCACATCAACCTTCGGTATTTCAACGCCGCCGGAGCAGACCCGGAAGGGGAGGTGGGGGAGTGGCACGACCCGGAGACCCATTTGATCCCCCTGGTCATCCAGGCTGCTATGGGTTTGCGGGAGTCGGTCAATATATACGGGACCGACTATCCGACCCCGGACGGGACCTGCGTGCGTGATTACATCCACGTGGTTGACCTGGCTGAGGCTCACCTCCGAGGACTGAAATACCTGGAGGAGAAAAAGGTCAGCGATTCTTTCAACCTGGGGAACGACAAGGGTTATTCAGTCCGGAAAGTAATCGATACGGTCCGCCGGAAAAGCGGAAAGAATTTCAGGGTGCTGGAAGGGGAGAGGCGGGAAGGCGACCCGCCGGTGCTGATCAGCGACAGCAAAAAGGCGAAGGAGATCCTGGGCTGGAGCCCAAAATTTAATGATCTGGATACCATCGTCGAAACGGCATTTAAGTGGCATAAAAAAACGGTGCACGGCTCAGGGTGAAGGGCGCACGGTTAACGCGCAGGGCAAAGGNNCACACGGCCTAAGGCGCACGGCGAACGGGCACAAAGAGCAAAGATGGGAAATTTAAGAAAATTAAAGGTGTGGCAGCGGTCAAAGGATTTGGCCATTTATATTTACAAAATAAGTGACCAAGAAAATTTCACAAAGGAATACAGCTTAAAGGATTAAATCCGCCGGGCGGCAATCAGCATGCCGAGCAATATTGCTGAGAGCGATGAACTGGGCACCGATAAACAATCCATCCGGTTCTTCTATACCGCCAAAGGTTCCTGCGCGGAGGTTCTCACTCAGGGAATTATTGCCTTTGAAATCGGTTATATTACAAAAGGCCAATTTGACCATATCGAAGAAGAATGTAAGGGCATTTCAGCTATGCTCACTCGTCTCATCCAGGCCCGCTCAAAAAACCACATACGCCGTTCAAAATAATCAACCGTGCGCCGTGCACCGTTCGTCTTAACCGTGTGCCGTACGCCGTGAGCCGTNNGGAGGTATTATGAACGTTCCTTTTCTTGATCTGAAGGCCCAATATTTGGCCATGAAGGATGAAATTCATTCCGCTATTCAGCAGGTCCTGGACAAGACGGCCTTCGCGGGCGGTCCCTTTGTGGCCCAGTTTGAGAAGGAATTCGCCGCCTTTTGCGAGTGCAAAGATGCCATCGGCGTGGGCAGCGGGACCGAAGCGCTGTGGCTCTGCCTCCTGGCCATGGGCATCGGGCAGGGGGACGAAGTCATCACCGTTCCCAACTCCTTCATCGCCACGGCAGAGGCCATCAGCTTCTGCGGCGCCACCCCGGCCTTCGTGGACGTGGACCCCCGCACCTACACCCTGGACCCCAATAAATTAGAAGAGTATTTAAAATCCCGTCTCGCGCCTCGAACTTCGGGCCTCGCGCCTGGATCGCCGCGCCCCCGCGCGGTGATCCCCGTTCATTTATTCGGCCAGCCCGCCGACATGGACCCCATCCTGGAGATCGCCCGGAAATACAACCTGGTGGTCATCGAAGACGCCTGCCAGGCCCATGGGGCTTTGTACAAGGGCAAAAAGGCCGGCTCGATGGGAGATGCCGGATGCTTCAGCTTCTACCCGGGGAAGAACCTCGGTGCCTACGGCGAAGCGGGCGCGGTGGTGACTAACAATCCCGGGATGGCCGCCAAGATTCGCATGACCCGGGACCACGGGCAATCCAAGAAATACCACCACGACCTGATCGGCTGGAACGACCGCATGGACGGGATCCAGGGCGCCATTCTCAGCGCCAAACTCAAACACCTCACGGCGTGGAACGATGCCCGAAGGAAGCACGCCCAGATGTACACGAAACTGCTGAAAGGGACGGGCGGCGCGGTCGCTCCCGAAGAGGCCTCCTACGCCCGGCACATCTACCACATCTACGCCCTCCGCGCGCCGAACCGGGACAAGCTCATGAACGCCCTGGGCGAGAAGGGAATCAGCTGCGGCATTCATTACCCCATCCCCATCCATCTCACNNATGTACCCGGAGCTGACCGAAGAGCAGGTCGGTTACGTGGCCGAACAAGTGAATAAGTTGGCCGGTTGAGGGATCAGGTTCAAGGTACACGGTACACGGCGCAAGGTACACGGCACAGGGCGCAAGCAGCTGAAACGGCACCTGGCAACCAGCAACAGTCTCTAATTCGTCAACCCGCATCGCCCAACATTGTTTTCTGTTCTCTTGCTCCTTTTGGTTTGAACCCTGCGCCGTGAACCTTGAACCTATGTTCTCTTGCGAAGCGGGCAAGAGAAAAAATCCTTTGTCCTTAAACCTGAACCCTGTTTCCTAGCTCCTGACTCCTTGTTCCTTTAACCTTGCACCATGAACCTTGAACCGTGCGCCTTTTGCCATGGACCTAAACCAATACATCGCTGAAATACGAGCGGTATTATCCCAAGCTGAAAGTCTTGACTATGCCTATCTGTTCGGGTCAGCCCTCCATCGGTTGCTTCCGGAAAGTGATATCGATATCCTGGTCGGGGGAGATTTGGATTTTGAAGGAAGAACCAGCCTCGCCGTGGAATTGTCTTTGCGTCTGAAAAGGAATGTGGACCTCGTCCCGGCGAAAGAGGCCTCCCATGAACTGATTTTGAGCGCCCTTTCACAGGGGCTTCCCATTTTCGTTCGTGAAAAGGGATCCCTTCGGCGGGACTATTTCCAAAATTATTTCCTCTACGATGCCAACACATCCCTCAGAAATATCCGCCTTCAACGGATAAAAAAGATTTATGCTACATGATTGATAGATTGGTCCTTACGCGGCGCGTCGAGGAAATAGAGATGCATCTCGCGAAAATTGAACCGTTCGCCAGGCAGAGCCTGAAAGATTTCCTCGGAGACCCCATCGCCCAGGATGTCGTAGAATATAATCTTTTCCAGATCGTCAACCATCTCATCGATATCGTCCAGCATATCGCCGTGGATGAGGACTACGGCTACCCCCAGACCGCCTACGAGGCCGGGCATCTGCTCTTCGAAAGAGGTGTCTTTAGCGAAGGGGACCAGGAAAGTTATAAAAAAATGGTCGGCTTCCGAAATGTGGTCGGCCATGATTATTTGCCCATCAATAAAAATATCGTCTACTCCATTCTGGCGGAAGGCCGGAAGGAGATTAAGGATCTTGTTGGGAAAATGGTTAAAAAATTCCTTTGAATTCCCTGTTCCCAGTTGCCAGTTAACGGATCAGGATCGAGGTACAAGGAAAAGACAGGTACAAGGCGAAAGGTTCAAGGTTTAAGGAAAAACAGGAACAGGGTACAAGCCGCAAGGAAAGAGAAGAAGGAATCAGGGTTCACGGGATACAGGAGTCAGGAATCAGGATTCAGGTTTAAGTTTCACGTCTTTTCATTATCTTTTGCCCCTTTTGCCTGTTTTTGTTCTTTGTTTCTTTATCCTTGGGCCTTGCACCTTGCACCTTGTTTCAGCTTTTCCCTATGTGATCTCCGCGGCTCGAGCGAAACGGGCGAGAGAAAAGACCTTTGTCTCTCACAGAGCCCGCAGGGTTCGCAGAGACGACCCCAAAATGAATATCCTGTAAGATGCAGATGCCGTATTTTGAAGGAATCATGCTTTCCCTGTGAGCCCTGTGCGCTCTAGTGTAGTGTTACAGTAACGGCTT
>PMCE01000182.1 GCA_003154025.1 Syntrophaceae bacterium | reverse complement strand
GCAATTCATGAAAAGAGGAATCATTGACATCCTGGCTGTCCTGCTGTTCGCCTGGGGGATTTCTTCGTCGGCGATGGCCGCCGAACCCTACCGGATCGGCGCTCTGTACCCATTTACGGGGAACCTCGCCCTGCTGGGTAATGAGTCGTTCAACGGGTCCACCATTGCCGAGGATATGGTCAACGAAAAGGGCGGGATCAAAGGGAGGAAGATTGTATGGGTAAAGGCCGACGGGGTGGACCCCAAGAAGGCCATGACCGAATGCGAGCGGTTGATCGCGGTGGAGAAAGTCAAAATTATTACCGGCACCTACTCGAGCTCTCTCTCTTACGCGGCCAGCGAGGTGTCCGAAAGGAACAAAGTCATTTATTGGGAAGAGGGAGCGATTGCCGATAACATCACGGCCCGGGGTTTCAAGTACCTATTCCGGACCATCTCCACGGCGAGTGGGGTCGGGAAAATGGCGGCCGACTTTGCCAACGAAGTGGTCGCCCCCAAGCTCAAGATGGACCCTAAGAAAATGAAGGTAGGCATCATGTTTGAAGATTCCCTGTATGGCACCACGGTCGGAAACAGCGCGGTCAGCAGGGTAAAGGAACTGGGCATGGATTTGGTAGCCCAGGAAAGCTACAGCGCCAAGACCGTGGACCTGTCCTCCATCGCCATGATTTTTAAAAGCAAGAAACCGGACGTGATCATCGCGACCAGTTATATGGAGGATTCCATCCTGTTCTGGAGGCAAGCCAAGGACATGGACCTTAATGTAAAAGCCTTCATCGGCACGGGGGCCGGCCACGGGATGCCGGACTGGGCGAAGACCTTCGGCAATGAGGCTAATTATATATTCAATGGCGACCCCCCGATCGGATTCAACCCCAAGGTGTTCGTAGGGAACACGCAAACGCTGTTAAATGACTTCCGGGAAAGATTCAACAAGAAATTTGGCCATTATCCTGCAACCCATGCCACCGCAGGATTCGTTGCCGGCCGGGTCCTCTTCGAAGATGTCCTTCCGAAGGCGGGGTCTGACGATCCCGAAGCCGTGCGCAAGGCCGCGCTCGCCGTGGATATTCCCCAGGGAGGAACCGTCCTTGGCTACGGGATAAAGTTTGCCCCCCCAGAGAACCCCGCCGCCGGGCAGAATCTGCGAGCTCATCCCGTTATTATGCAATGGCAAGATCAGAAAATGGTGGTGGTTTATCCAGCGTCCTTTGCCGTGGGCCAGCCTCTCCTGCCTTTACCCACCTGGGAACAGAGGAGCAAGGGCACTACCGATTTCATCAAATAGCCGGCGGGTCTTGGAAGGAAGGGGGAGGGAGGGCCTGGCCCTTTCTCCCCCGTGATTTCTTGGCAATCTTTTGCCCGGGGAAACCAGAATGGAAACGGCCATCCTGCAATTGATCATCAACGGGTTACTACTGGGCGGGATCTACGCCCTGATCAGCATCGGGCTCACCCTGATCTTCGGGGTTCTGGAAATCGTCAACTTTGCCCATGGCGAATTCCTGATGCTCGCCATGTATGCCTCCTACTTTTTGTTCCAGCTTTACGGGGTGGACCCGTATCTCAGCCTGGTGATCATCCTTCCTCTATTCTTCCTGATCGGGGTCGCGGTCCAGCGGGTGACCATCCAGCCCATCCTCAATGCTCCCCCCCTGAATCAGATCTTCATGACCGTAGGGCTGTCCATGGTCCTGCAGAACCTGGCCCTCTTTTTCTGGAAGGCCGACTACCGTACGGTGAAGACCAGTTACTCGTCTTTGACGCTGAAGGCCGCGGGCTTGATGATCAGCTTTCCCCGCCTGGTGGCTTTCGTCCTGGCCATGGGCCTCATCGCCGGGCTGTTGATCTTTCTCCAAAAGACGTATACCGGCAAAGCCATCCGCGCCCTGGCCCAGGAGAGAAAAGCGGCCATGTTGATGGGGATCAACGTCTACCGCACCTATCAGATCGCTTTCGGGATGGGGATTGCCTGCGTGGGAGCGGCCGGGGCCATGCTGATGCCCGTCTTCTTCGTCTTTCCTTCGGTGGGCGCCATGTTTGTTCTGATCGCTTTCGTGGTGGTGATCCTGGGCGGGTATAACAGCCTGATCGGCGCCCTCGTCGGCGGCCTCATCATCGGAGTGGTGGAAGCCTTCAGCGGTTTTTTTATTTCCCCCCACCTGAAAGAGGCCATCTACTTTATCATCTTCATCCTCATCCTCCTATTCCGGCCGACGGGTCTTTTCGGCCGGGCGTGAACCTGCGAACGAAGGGTATATAACCATGAGATTGATTGCCGGGACGATCAGCGAAAACGGGCTCCATCCGAAGATCTATTTTCCTATTTTCCTCGTGGTGCTGATGGCCATCCTTCCCCTGATTCCTCAGAATCCCTTCTACGAGGACATCATCGTATCCAGCTTTTTCTACGGCACCATGGCCCTGGCCTGGAATTTGGTGGGCGGTTTTGCCGGTCAGATTTCCCTTGGTCATACCGCCTTTTTCGGGATCGGCGCGTATACCTCGACCCTCCTGTACCTTCATTACGCCCTTTCCCCATGGGTGGGGATGGTGGCCGGGGCCGTTCTCTCCGTGCTGGTGGCCATCGGCATCGGGATTCCCTGCTTCCGGCTGAAGAGCCATTTCTTCGCCCTGGCGACGATCGCCATCGGAGAAGTCCTGCGCTATCTGGCTTCCTACTGGCGGGGGTTGACCCAGGGAGGGGTCGGCCTGCTCATCCCCTTCAAGCCGGGGTTCGAAAACTTCATGTTCAAGAGTAAGCTTCCCTACGCCTATATTGCCCTGGCTTTGATGTTGGTCATGCTGCTCATTTGCTACGGGATCCGCAATTCCCGCTTCGGGTTTCACCTGATCAGCCTGCGGGAGGATCAGGATGCGGCGGAAAGCCTGGGAGTNNACGCTCTTCACTCTCGGTTTTTCCGTCGAACTTGCCCTTTTCGCCATCATCGGGGGGCTGGGAACGGTGACCGGGCCCATTCTGGGGGCTTTCCTTCTAACCCCGCTGGACGTATTTCTCCGGGCTTGGCTGGGGGGAGTTTCCGCGGGTTTGAATTTCATCGTCTATGGATTGGTTTTGATGGTGGCGGTCAAGTATTTCCCCCTGGGAATCTCCGGCTGGGTCAAGACCTGGTATGGTCCCCTCTTGGAGAAACTTCCCGGGGGCCGGCGCGGCTGGAAAACCGGAGGGGCCGCGGCTCCATCCACGGTCCCGGCACGGGCTTTGGGCCCGGCGAAAGAAAGGGAGAAATCCCCTTACTTCGAAGTTCGGTCCCTGAGCAAACATTTTGGGGGCCTGTCCGCGGTGCGGGATGTGAGTTTCCAGATTCACAGGGGCGAGATCCTCGGCTTAATCGGGCCCAACGGGGCGGGAAAGACCACGATCTTCAACCTGGTCACGGGATTCATCCCTCCGGATTCAGGGCAAGTGGTATTCCAGGGGGAAACCATCACGGGACTGAGGCCGCCGCACCAGATCTGCCTGAAGCACATCGGGCGAACCTTTCAGGTGGTGAAGCCCTTTAAAGATATGACCGTCCTGGAGAATACGATGGTCGGCGCTTTCGCCCGGGTTCAGAACGCGCAAGAAGCCAGGGATCGGGCGCTGGAGACCCTGGCCTTTATCGGCCTGGCGAAATACCGGGATTCGTTGGCCTCGAGTTTGACCATCGCCGACCGAAAGCGGCTGGAATTGGGCAGGGCCCTTTCCACCCGCCCGGATCTTCTCCTGTTGGACGAAGTAGTCGCCGGATTGAACCCCAAAGAAACCGAGGAGATCATCGGCATCATCAAGAAGATTTCCGGGCAAGGGATTACCATCTTTATGATCGCCCACGTGATGAAGGCGGTGATGGCCCTTTCCCACCGGATCATCGTTCTCCACCACGGGGAGAAGATCGCCGAGGGGACTCCGGTCCAGATTTCCCGGGACAAACGAGTCATCGAAGCCTACCTGGGGGAGGAATATCTTGCTTAAGTTGACCGAAGTCAGCGCCCATTATGGGGATGTCCAAGCCCTGCGCAGTGTCTCCTTTGAAATCCAAGAGGGAGAGATCGTGTCGGTCATCGGCTCGAACGGCGCCGGGAAAAGCACGACCCTGAGTACCATCTCGGGGGTTATGCGGGCTTCTTCCGGGACCATCGAATTCCTGGGCCGGAGGATCGAGAACCTCTATCCCCATGAAATCGTGGACCGGGGTGTCGTTCAAATCCCCGAAGGCCGGCTTCTCTTCCCCTACATGACGGTCCTGGAAAATCTGGAGCTGGGGGCTTTCAATGATAAAGCCCGGAAGGCCAAAGAAAAGAACATCCCAAAGGTTTTCTCCCTCTTTCCCGTCTTGCAGGAAAGAATGAGCCAGCTTGCCGGGACCTTGAGCGGGGGGGAACAGCAGATGGTAGCCATTGGCCGGGGGCTCATGGCCCTGCCTAAGCTCCTCATGCTGGATGAACCATCCCTCGGCCTCGCTCCACTCATGGTCCGGCAGGTCTTTGAAACGGTAAAGACCATCAACGAGCAGGGGATCACGGTTTTGCTCGTTGAACAGAACGTCTTCCATTGCCTTTCCACGGCGGGCCGGGGGTATGTCCTGGAAAACGGGAGCGTGGTCCTGGAGGGAGGGGGGAAAGACCTCTTAAACAACCCCCAGGTGCGGGAGGCCTATCTGGGGATATGATCTCCCGGATCTTCCCTAAGGCTGTTCCCACTGGGGATGCCGGATAACCTCGTTGCCGACAGCTTTTTGGGCCGAGTCTTTTTTCCGCCCTTTTCTTACCGCCGGGAACCCATAGGCAGGAGTCCCGCCCATAATTTCCGGTCTTGATTCTTCGGGGAGGAGGAGATGAAGCTAAAAGGAAGAGTAGCCCTGATCACCGGGGCGGCCCGGGCCATCGGCCGGTCTCATGCCTTGCATCTGGCCCGCCTGGGCGCGGATATCGTGATCAACGACCTGGATCTGGCTTCCTATAAAGAATTCGGGGAGGAGATCACCGCCCCCACAGTTGTGGAGGAAGTGCTGGCGTTGGGAGTGCGCTGCATCGGCATTGAAGCGGACGTGGGCCGGAAAGCGCAGGTCATGAACATGGTGGGAAAAGTCTTGGAGGAATTCGGGCATATCGACATCCTGGTCAATAATGCGGGAGGCTTGGCCGGTGAGGTAGCGAAGAGTTACTCCGTTTCGGTATCCGAGGAGGACCTCAAGGCGACCCTGGACCGGAACCTCCTGGGCACCATCTATTGTTGTCAGGCTGTGGCAGAATCCATGAAGGTCCGGAGGTGGGGAAGGATCGTGAATACCTCATCTCAGGCGGGACTACAGGCCCAGCGGGGAGGACTGTACGCCTCCTACGGGGCGGCCAAGGCAGGGGTGGTCTCCTATACCCGATACCTGGCGAATGAGCTGGGCCCTTATGGAATCCTGGTGAACTGCGTTGCCCCGGCCTACGTCAGCACGCCACGCCTGGAGCAGAAGGTATTCAGCCTTCCGGGGATGCGGGAGCGATTCCTGGCCGAGATCCCCCTGGGCCGAATGGCCACGCCCGAGGATATCTCCAAGGTGGTCGAGTTCTTTGTCACCGACCTGAGCGACTACGTGACCGGTCAGTGTCTGAGCGTTTGTGGCGGGGCGATAAGATTCTAACAGGCTCCGGAAGAAATTCAATATGTGGCAGTAGGGGCGACCCGCCGGGTCGCCCCTACCGATTTCGCGTCTTAGACAGGCCCCGGTTCATCCTGCCCCCTTAAGGAGGGTTGGGGTTATCACCCGTGGCAAGAGCCGGGTGGGGGAATGGCGCACGTCCGGATGCGTGCGGGGAGTACCGGGCAATCGGGATCCCTATCTCTAGGGTCGATACCTGGCGATGATTTCCTCCGTCAGCTCTACTCCCAGCCCCGGCCCGGTTGGGACCCGCACCTTGTTCCCTTCCATCTTCAGGGGCTCGACGAAGAGTTCTCCATAGATGGAAGATCCGGTCGGGTCGTATTACAGAAGCTGCGTCTGGGGCAGGGCGGCCATAAGATGGAGG
>PMCE01000556.1:372-20830 GCA_003154025.1 Syntrophaceae bacterium | reverse complement strand
GTGGGCCATGTAACTCCGGAGGCGTTCCTCGGCGGTCCCATCGCTCTTGTCCAGGAAGGGGACTGGATCAAAATCGACATTCCTGGGGGAACGATCGATCTGGATGTCCCGACGGACCTGCTGGAAAGACGAAAGAAGGACTGGAGGCTTCCCCCCGAAGTCGATTTGCCCAAAGGGTCTCTCCTGGAGCGTTACCGGCGGTCCGTCAGCTCGGCGATGCGAGGATGTATCCTGGAATAAATGCAACTCATCAAGCCAAGAAAAGAGAGGAAAAGGCGATGAAAAGAGTAACCATTCACACGTTATTCGAGAAGAAGCAGAAGAAAGAACCCATCACCTGGCTGACGGCCTATGATCTGCCAATGGCCCAGATGGAAGAAAAGGCGGAGATCGATATCATCCTGGTGGGCGACTCCATCGGCATGACAGTATTCGGCTACGATTCCACCCTTCCGGTGACTATGGATCTCCTGATTCCCCATACGAAGGCAGTGAGAAAAGGGGCCCCCAATGTTTTCTTGATCGGGGACATGCCCTATATGACCTACCAGATCAGCAAGGAGGAAGCCATCCGCAATGCCGGCCGCTTTATGGCCGAATGCGGCTGCGATGCCATCAAGCTGGAAGGGGGAAGAGAGGTGGTGGATACGGTCAAGGGGCTGATCAAAGCCACGATCCCGGTGGTTGCGCACCTGGGCCTGACCCCTCAGTCCATCGCCATGTTCGGCGGGTTCAAGGCGCAGGGACGGGATGCGGCCGGGGCCCTCAGGATCATCGAGGATTCGAAGGTTCTGGAAGACGCCGGGGTGTGCATGATTCTCCTGGAGGGCGTCCCTCCGGAAGTGGGGAAGGCCGTAACCGAACGGTCCAGAGTTCCGGTCATCGGCATCGGCGCTGGGCCTTATTGCGACGGCCAATGCCTGGTCGTTCATGATATGCTGGGAATGTTCGAGGCCTTTACTCCGAAATTCGCCAAGAGATATGTGGACCTGCGCGAACAGACCGTCAAAGCTTTTCAGGCCTTCAAGGATGACATTAAGAAAGGCGAATTCCCCAAGCCGGAACATTGTTACCGCATGCCGCCCGAGGAAGTAAAGAAATTGGAGGAGGCGCTGGAGAAGAAAGAATAAAGGCTCTAATGAAGGAGGGCTTATCGAAGGGAAAATCATCATCCCTATCGGGCCAGGCCTCTAGGGTGGAATACCGATAAAGAGTTTGTGGCGCTTTGCGGGAAAGAGGTCTGTCGGCGCCTTACCCAAGATTGATCCAGATTAAAATTCGTTATCAAAGGAGGATAGGTCATGAAAAAGTTTTTGGGGATTGTCTTCGTTTCTCTCTTCCTGGTGAGCATGGTTTGGGTTGATTCCGCTCCGTGCCAGTCCTGGACCTTCAAGCTTGGAAATGCCACCCAGCCGGACCACGCCTACAACATCGGGGCCCGGAAATACGCGGAACTTGTCGCCCAGCGAACGGGCAATAAGGTGAAGATCGACATCTATCCTGCCACTCAGCTCGGCAGCGAGCGGGACCTCGTCGAAGGGCTTCAGCTCGGCACCGTCGACTTCGTGGTCACGTCTACCGGGCCCCTGGGAGGGTTTGTTCCCAAGATGTTTGTCGTGGATCTGCCGTTTCTATTCCGGGACAAAGAGCACGCCTATAAAGTTCTCGACGGCCCGATCGGCAGAGGCCTCTTGGACGCCTTTTCCGCGAAAGGGATCCGGGGGCTGGCCTTTTGGGAAAACGGCTTCCGCCAGATCACCAACAATGCCCGCCCGATCGAGAAACCCGCCGATCTAAAAGGAATCAAGATCCGGACGATGGAAAACAAGATCCATCTGGCCACTTTCCGGGCCTTTGGGGCCAGCCCCACGCCTATGGCCTGGGCTGAGGTCTATACCGCCCTTCAGCAGAAGACCATCGATGCCCAGGAAAATCCCATCGCCATTATCTATACCGGGAAGATCTATGAAGTCCAAAAATACCTGGCCTTAACCGGCCACTTTTACTCCCCCTCGCCCATCTTGATGAGTGAGAAATCCTTTCAATCCCTCCCCAAGGATATTCAGAAGATCATGCTCGACACGGCCCTCGAGTGCGCCACCTTCGAGCGGAACCTCCTGCGGGACGACGAGGCCAAACAACTCGCGGACCTGAAGGCCAAAGGGATGCAGGTGAACACCCCGGACAAAAAGCCCTTCCAGGACGCCGCGGCCTCGGTCTATAAAGAATTTGAATCCCAGTTCGGCAAAGAGATGATCGACCGGATCATCAACACGAGATAGGGATTAAAAGAAATGTGGGGGCACGATGTCCCGCCGGGGCGGGATGCCCCCGCGCCTCTTGGGGACCGTCTCCATCATTCATGAAGTCCTTCGTCCGCGCATTGGCCAAGTTCGACACTCTCCTGTCCAAGGGAGAGGCCTGGGTTCTGGTTGGCCTCGTCGTGGTCATGACCGTAGTCGTATTCCTCCAGGTCGTTTATCGGTACCTCTTGGCCCAGCCCCTCCATTGGTCTGAAGAAATGGCCCGCTACCTCTTCGTCTGGATCTCCCTGTTGGGGGCCGCCCTGAGCGTGCAGAAGCGCGGCCATTTCGGGATGGATTTCTTTTTTCGGATGCTCCCCCCTAAGGGAAGGCGGTCTATTACCGTCCTCATGTATCTCTTGGTAGGGATCGTCATCCTTGTGCTCCTGTTCTGCGGCATTCTCCTGGTACAGAAGACCGCGGACCAGCAATCCCCGGCCATGGAGATCCCCATGGCCTGGGCCTATGCCTGTCTTCCGGTGGGGGCGGCTCTCATGTTGATCCATCTTCTTTCCATCCTCGGGCAGGAAGCAGTGGAGAAAAAAGAAACCTCAGAGGGTAGATGACCATGGGTATCTTTCTCAGCCTCGCCTTCCTCGCATTTATCGCCATCAACGTGCCCATTGCCTTCAGCATGGGCTTGTCTTCGATCTTCGGCCTCCTGTTAAAGGGGAGTATCCCCCTGGTGATCGTACCGCAAAAAATATTCACCGGCTGTGATTCCTTTCCTCTTCTGGCCGTTCCTCTGTTTATCCTCGCCGGCGCCCTGATGGATACGGGAGGAATTTCCCTGCGGCTGGTCGGCTTGGCCCAGGCCTTGGTCGGTCACTTCCGGAACGGCCTCGGGATGGTCTCCATCGTTTCGGAGATCTTCTTTTCCGGGATATCGGGCTCCACGGCCGCCGATACGGCCGCCATCGGGTCGATTATGATTCCCGCCATGAAGCAGGCCGGTTATCCCGTTGCCCGGGCGACGGCGATCGTCTGCGCCGCCTGCGGCATGGGGATCCTGGTCCCTCCCTGTATCGCCATGGTCATATACGGAGGGATCGCCAACGCTTCCGTGGGAGCCCTCTTCGCCGGAGGATTTCTTCCCGCCCTGGCCATGGCCGCGGCCCTCATGATCCAACTCAATATCCAGGCCCGGAGGGCCGGGGTCCCCCCCGGACGTTTTGCGGGGACCAAGCCCCTGATGAAGGCCTTGAAGGAGTCGCTGCTGGCCCTTTTCCTGCCGGTCATCATCTTCGGGGGAATTCTGGGCGGGGTCTGCACACCCACGGAGGCTGCCGTCCTGGCGGTGGTCTATGGCTTGGTGGTAAGCATGTTTATTTACCGGGAAATTAACCTGCGGCAGCTTAAGGAAGTCCTTCTGCAGACGGGATTGGTCACCGGACAGGTAATGATCATGGTGGGCATGGCCACGGTCTTCGGATGGATCCTAACCCGGGAGCAAGTCCCTCAGGCTCTGGCCGGCGTGATCAATTCGCTGGGAGGCGGAAAGATCCTTTTCCTCCTCCTGATCAACATTTCTTTCCTTTTTCTGGGAGCTGTCCTGGAGGGAGTGCCCGCGCTCATCATGACCGTTCCGATCCTTCTCCCGATCGCCACCCAGCTCGGCATCGATCCGGTCCACTTTGGAATCATCCTGGTCGCGAATATGGGGATTGGCCTCTTTCTTCCGCCCATCGGGCTGGGAGTCTTCGTCGGTTGCAGTATCGGAAAGATCACCGTTTCCGAGGTCGCCAAACCCCTTCTTCCCTACCTCGCCGTAAATTTCGCGATGGTCCTCCTCATCACCTACTGGCCCTGGCTTACCCTGGTGATTCCCAATTTATTTTTTAAGTAAATCAGAATTGGATGCGGATCAACCCAGAATTCAGGAGTCAGAATCAAGATTTCCCATTCTGGATTCTGGACCCTGTTCTGCTATTGCGCAATCCGCAATTTTATCTCCCGTAAAATAACCTCGGCGGCCTCAGCATTTTCCAGACTTCGTCGCAGGCGTCCATTTCTTCTTTGGAAAGCTTGATATTCACGGCCCCCAGGTTCTCCTCGAGCTGGGCCATGGTGGTTGCCCCGTTGACGATGGAAGTGATCCCCGGAGTTTTCAACACCCAGGCCAAGGCGAACTGGGACAGGCTTTTGCCGTGGTCGGCGGCGATTTTGCCCAGCTGTTCCACGGCGGCAAAGTTCAGCTCGTCCCAGTACTTCTGGTTATAGGTGTATCCCAATTTCGCCAGGCTGAAGCGGGCCCCTTCCAGGGGGGCGCTGCCTTTTTCGTATTTCCCCGTGAGGAGGCCGGCCGCTATGGGGCTGAAGGGACATACGCCGATGCCTTCTTCGCGGCAAAGGGGAAGCAATTCATACTCGATGTCCCGGGTCAGCAAGTTGAAAGGAGGCTGGATGACATCCCACCGGGCCAGGTTGTGCTTGTCACTGATCCACAGGGCCTTGCACAGCTGAAAGGCGCGGAAGTTGGAGCAGCCCAGGTACCGGACTTTTCCCTGCCGAACCAGGTCATCCATGGCCCGGATCGTTTCCTCCAGCGGAGTGTCATAGTCGGGCATGTGGGCATAGTATATGTCCAGATAATCCGTCCCCAGCCTTTTCAGGCTCCCCTCCACCGCCTGCATAATGTGCTTGCGGGAAAGCCCCATGTCATTCGGGCCCGTTCCTTCGCCCCCCGGCCAGGGGGTGAAAGGCTTCGGCCGCGCCAGGTCGAGGGGCCCGGAGACTTTCTGCTCTCCAAATTGAGGGGCCAGTTTCCTCAGGTGGCCGGCCTTGGAGGCCAGCACCAGAGAGTCCCGCCTCCCCTGGATGGCCTTGGCCACGATCTGCTCGGTCACTCCGTTCACATACATATCCGCCGTATCGATGAAGTTGACCCCCGCCTCCAGGGCCCGCTCCATGATCCGGAGGGACAGCTTCTCCTCCACCTGGCGGCCAAAAGTCATCGTTCCCAGGCAGAAAGTCGAAACCTTCAGCCCCGTCCTTCCCATCTTCCTGTATTCCATGTTCTGACCTCCTGCTGAATCAATGGGCTTTTTTTATAGACCTATATCACCATTTCCAGATTTTTGCATCCTCCAAAAAATGGGATTCATATCGGTTTCCCCGGTTTTTTATTGCCGCCCAGATAGAGCGATAAGGCATTTCATCACCGCAAAACGGTGAGAAGCTCAGAATACGGATCGATGGGAAGGGGATATCCATCGATCGGGTGAAAAACGGAAAAATGCAGATGGGTGGGTGATCTTTGCGTCGCGGCTATCCTTTTCGAACTCCGCGATCTTTCCCGCTCATGGCCCTGTCGCGTGGGGGAATCCTTGGCCGTTTTTCCTTTCGTCGGATGTCTGAAGTCCTTGGTCTAAGGTCTGCAATACGGCAATCCCCGAGTTGACATGACGCCGGAGATTAGATTATAAAGAAAGAGGACTCTTACGCAAGAAGAATCCCGTAATTGAAACTATCAGGAGGATTTCAACCATGCCCGAAGCTGTCATTGTAGAAGCAGTGCGCACCCCCATCGGACGTCACGGGGGAATTTTGAAGTTGGTTCGGCCCGACGACCTGGCCGCCCTGGTGCTCGCGGAGGTCGTGAAGCGGGCCAAAGTGGACGCGGCGCTGGTCGAGGAAGTTTACTTGGGCTGCGCGAATCAAGCCGGCGAAGATAACCGGGACGTGGCCCGGATGGCCTTGCTGCTCGCGGGTTATCCGATCGCGGTCGGGGGCGTAACCTTCAACCGTCTCTGCGCCTCGGGCCTCTCCGCGATCAACGCCGCATCGAGGGCCATCAAAGCCGGAGAGGGCGATGTGTACGTCGGCGGGGGTGTCGAAGTGATGACCCGCGCTCCCTACGTCATGCCCAAGACCTACCCGGAGTGGTCCTTCGGCAATGTGACCGTGTTCGACACCACCATCGGCTGGCGGTTTCCCAACCCCAAGATGAAGGAGAAATACGGCATCGATTCCATGGGAGAAACGGCGGAAAACATCTATGAACTCACCCGCACCATCTCCCGGGAAGAACAGGATCGCTTCTCGCTGGAGAGCCACCGGCGGGCGGTGGCGGCCATCGACTCGGGGAAATTCGCCGAGGAGATCGTTTCCGTGCCGGTCCCCCAGCGGGGAAAGGATCCCCTCCTGGTCAGCCGGGATGAACACCCGCGGGCGGACACCTCCATGGAGATCCTGGGCAAACTCCGGCCGGCCTTCCGGGCTGGCGGCACGGTGACCGCAGGGAACTCCTCCGGGATCAACGACGGGGCGGCGGCGGTCCTGCTGATGAGCGACAAAAAAGCCCGCGAACTGGGTCTGAAACCGCTGGCCCGGGTGGTCTGCGCGGCGGCCGCCGGAGTGGAACCGCGGGTCATGGGGCTCGGCCCCATCCATGCCACCCGCAAGGCCCTGGCACGCGCCGGGCTCACCCTAGACAAGATCGGCCTGATCGAATTGAACGAAGCCTTTGCCGTGCAGGCCCTCGCGGTGATGAAAGAGCTGGGATTCCGCCACGAGATTACCAACGTGAACGGCGGGGCCGTGGCTCTGGGGCATCCCCTGGGATGCAGCGGGGCCCGCTTGATGACCACCCTGGTCCACGAGATGCGGCGCCGGGCACCCAAGGAAAAGCGGCCCTATTACGGGCTGGTGACTCTCTGCGTCGGAGTCGGGCAAGGGGAAGCGACGATCGTCGAGTGGCTGGGGAATTGAAGAATTCCGGCCGGGAGACGCTTTATCCCTCCCGGCAGATTTTTCATTTTTCTTGTCCCCCCCGAAAGCGGGGCCGACCTTCCTGGGCCAAAGGATAAGGCGGTCGGCCCCTTCTTCATCTATTGATCTTCAGGTTTTGACCGCAGTGGGGACAGATCTTGGGGTCGCCCTGGTAGGGTTGACCGCAATAGAAACAGGGAGTGGAAGAAGGGGGAATGGGGATTTGCCCCGGGCCCGGGGCGTGCTGCCTTCTCTTATTCCGCCGAGAGAGGTAGAGGGGGAGGAAGACAATCAGGACGAAGAAGACGCCGATGGCCCAGAAAAGCCCCTGGGTGAAGGTGTACCCGTGCTTTTGGGAGTCGTAGAACACCCAGAGGGCAATGACCAGCGGAGCCAAGTAAATAAGGATAAAAAAGAAAACCATCCAGGTTCTCCCCAGAGTAGCTCATGGCTCATAGCTCATTGCAAATAGCTTATGCGACTATGAGCCATGAGCTATCAGCTATGAGCTATTTTTTTAAGCTATCATACCACTCCAGGTTCTTCTTGATCAGTTCCGGAATGGGTAACTGGTAGGGACACCGGGGCAGGCAGTCGCCGCACTCCGTGCAATCCCGGGCTTTCTCGGCCATCCCTTTGACCCAGGCGATCTCGTCGGGGTTCCCAAACCGCTTGATGACCGATTTGATCCCCATCATGAGCTGAATGTTAATCCCCTGAGAGCAGGGCTGGCAGTAATCGCAGCGCCGGCAGAACTGCCGGTCGAACTGCTGCCTCATCTGCTGAATGCGGGCCTGGTCCGCCTCGGTGAGAGGCTGCCCCGCGGCGTAGATTCTCCAATTCTCCCGCGCTTTTTCCACCGTCTCCGAGCCCGGGATGGAAACGACATCCGGAGTCGACAGGACATACCGCAGGGCCAGGCCGCTGTCTTCGATGACTCCGCCGGAGAAGGGTTTCATGGCCAGGACTCCCACATCCTTAGCCTTCGCCGTCGGGAAGATCCTCCTTGCGGCGTCCGGCTCGAGAAAGCTGTAACAGACCATGATTACCCCAAAATGATCATCCCGAAGAGCCCTCTCCATGATATCCAGGCTGTGGCTCGTGATCCCGATGTGGTCGATGAACCCCTCGGACTTGGCTTTCTGTAATCCCTGGTAGGCGCCCCCGGGCCCCATGACCTTTTCATAATCCTCCGCCTTTGACACATTATGAAGGTGGTAGATATGAATTTTTTTCACCCGAAGCAGGCCCAGGCTTACTTGAACATCGTCATAGATCTTTTCCGTCCGGTTATTGGATTTCGAGGAAAGGATGACGGGCCGGGAAGTCTTCTGCAGCGCCAATCCGATCTTGCGCTCGCTGCTCGTATAGGCCCGGGCCGTGTCGAGGAGGTCTACGCCCAGTTCCACCGCTTCCCGGATGACGGATACCGCCAGTTCCTCGCTCACCCGCTGGATGGGGATTCCTCCCCACCCCAGCTTCTTCACCGTAAGATTCGTCCGGCCGAGTCTGACCTTTTCCACGAAGAGCTCCAATAAAATAGCGACGGGTTGATTAGCGTAATCAGCGGTAGCTGAGAGCTGATTGCTGAAAGCGGTCTGGTGACGGCTGAATACTCGTCAATTTCTTTTTCGGGTCCCATCTCCTGGGGTCCAGTTTTTGCTTGTCCACCTTCCCCTGGGCGAAAAGCAGGAGGAAAAGTACGAAAACACCGATCAGGATAAGAAAAAAGAAGCGCCCCAATCCGGAAGCAGGGGAAATGGGCTTGGCCGAGGAGGGAGGGGGAGGGGGTTCGTCCCTTGTATACCGAACTGTTTGCGCGGGCGCCGGGGTCACCGGCATCGGAGGGGCTTCCGGGGCTTCCATCAGCACGGCCCCCGGAGTGATCTGGTTCTTGCGGGTGCCTTCGAGAAGGATGCTGGCTTCCTGTCCCGCTTGAGCCTCTTCCACCAGGCGGCGGGATACCTCGATGGCCGTAACGGTTGCGCGGGTCATCTGCCCATCGGTACCGATGAACCCGATCTCATCGCCAACCGAGACCGCTCCCTTCTCCACCCTGCCGGTCACGACCACCCCCTTGCCGGGAATGGTATAGACCTTGTTGGCTACAAACCGGAATTCCCTCGCCCTGTCCATTGCCTTTCCTCCGTCGCTCGACGGGCAAACAATTTCCAGATCCCCCCCAGGAAAAATTCCTGCCGGTAAAGAAGGCCATGTAGAAGACCTAACGCAAAAGGCGTGCTGCGGTGCTGCCGTGTTGCGGTGCTGCGGTTAACCGCATCGATACGAACAGAAGCACAGCAGCACCCCAGAACCGCAGCACGGCAGCACGCTTTTCCCCTCTACCCTTTCTCCACCGTCACACAGGTCATGGTCCGGGAGACCCCGTCCGTTCCCCGGATTTTGGTGAGGATGGCCTCCCCCAGCTCGTGGAGGTTCTTGGCCTCCGCCAGCAGGATGATGTCGAAGGGACCCGTTACGGTGTGGGCGGTCTTCACTTCCTTGAGCTTGGTCAGAGCTTCGAAGGCGCTCTTGGTCTTGTCCGCCTCGACTCGGATCAGAACGTACGCTGAAACCGCCATGGGGAACCTCCTTTNNCGGATCACGCCCTCTTTACGCCAACGTTCGATGGTTTCCTGGGTATATCCCAATCCTTTCAGGATCTGCTCGGTGTGTTCTCCGATCTCGGGGGCGGGAGTGCGCACTTCCCCCGGGGTCTCGGAAAATTTGATGGGCACCCCGATCTGTTTGATCCGTCCGGCCTTGGGGTGTTGGATCTCCACCAGCATCTTGCGGTGCAGAACATGGGGATCGGAGAAGGTCTCTTCAAGGGTGTGGACGGCGGTGACACAGGTATCGTCCTTCATCAGGATGTCCAGCCACTCTTTTTGGGTCTTGGTGAGAAAGATGCGGGTCATCTCTTTCTTAATTTCCTGAGTGCGGGGTTCCCGCTCTTTGGGAACTTGATGGGCCCATTCCGGCTTCCCCAGGGCCCGCGACAGGTTGGCCCAGAATTTTTCTTCGAGAGCCCCGATGGCCAGGTACTTTCCATCCCGGGTCCGATAGGTCTGATACTGGGGCAGTCCGCCGGTGAGCCTCCGCTCGCCCATGCGGGGCGATTCCCCTTCCGCAAAGAAAAGAGCCGCGGCGTCGGGAATCAACGAAACGACCCCGTCCAGCATGGAGATGTCCACGAATTGTCCTCGTCCGGTCTTCTGCCGGGCCATCAGGGCCGATAGGATTCCGATGGCCGAATAGAGCCCCCCAGCCACCAGGTCGGCGATCTGGATTCCCGGAAGCGCGGGCGGCCCTCCCTGGGGTCCGGTAAGGCCTAAAATCCCCCCGATCCCGATGTAGTTGATATCGTGACCGGCGAGATCTCGGTAGGGCCCGTCCTGGCCGAACCCCGTCAAAGAACAATAAACCAAGCCGGGGTTGGCCTTTTGCAGGTCTTGGTACCCTACGCCCAGGCGGTCCATCACTCCCGGGCGAAATTGTTCGATGAGGACGTCGGCTCCCCTCTCGACCATTTTCAAAAGAATGGACCGCCCTTCGGGATTCTTCAGGTTGAGAGTGACGCTCTTCTTGTTCCGGTTCAGGAGCAGATGCCGGGCCCCGACCTGGTTGATTTGCGGAGGATACCAGCGGGCATAATCCCCTTGCTCGGGCTCTTCGATCTTGATGACCTCGGCCCCCAGGTCTCCCAGAAGCATGGTCCCGTAGGGTCCGGGAAGGAGCCGGGTCAAATCCAGAATTTGAATCCCCTCTAATGGTCTCATCCGTCGGCTCATACCGCTAGGCGCGAGAGCGCGAGGTGCAAGGAGAAAGAAACGCCCTCGCGCCTCGCGACTTGCGCCTTGCGAGTTTTACAGTTTCACGTTCTGCTGGACATATTTGACGATGTCCTCGGTGGAGGTTCCCGGTCCGAAGACGTCCTTGACCCCGAGCGATTGCAGCGCGGGGATGTCCTCCTCGGGGATCACCCCTCCTCCCACGACCAGGATATCCTTGACCCCCTTTTCCTTGAGAAGTTCCATCACCCGGGGGAACAGGTAATCATGGGCTCCGGAAAGGATGCTCATCAGGAGAGCATCGACGTCTTCCTGAACCACCGCGGCCGCGATCTTCTCCGGCGTCTGGCGCAGTCCCGTGTAAATCACTTCCATGCCCGCATCGCGCAGCGCCCGGGCGATCACTTTGGCCCCCCGGTCATGGCCGTCCAGTCCCGGCTTGGCCACCAGCACTCGAATCTTCTTTTCCGCCATCTCTCCAACCCCCTTTATTATTCGTGAGAGCGCAAGGCGCGAGGGCGCAAGGCGTAAAAGAAAATAAATTCTTTAACCCTCTCGCGACTTGCGACTTGCGACTTGCGACTTACGGTATTTATACTGTCACCACGGGTTCGTACTCGCCGAACACTCCCCGAAGCACGTCGCACGTCTCGCCCAGGGTGCAATAGGCCCGCACGCAATCCAGGATGGGAATCATCAGATTTCCGTCCCCCTGGGCCACTTTCTTCAGTTCCCCCAGCGACGCCTGGACTTTTTTCGAATCCCGCGAAGACTTCAATTTGGCGATCTGCTTGACCTGCACTTCGCGGACCCGGGGGTCCACTTTCAGCAGTCCCTTGACCGGAGGTTCTTTGATCTGGAATTTATTCACTCCCACCATGACCCGGCCGCCGGCTTCGATCTCCCGCTGGTAACGGTAGGAGCTCTCCTGGACCTCCTGTTGGATGTATCCCTTTTCGATGGCCGTCACCGCTCCGCCGATCTGGTCGATCTTAGCGATGTATTCGGAGGCGCCCTTTTCGATCTCGTCGGTCAGTTTCTCCAGGTAAAAGGAGCCGCCCAGCGGGTCCACGGTGTCGATCAGTCCGGATTCGTGGGCGATGATCTGCTGCGTCCGCAGGGAGAGGCGCACGGACTCCTCCGTGGGAAGGGCCAGGGCCTCATCATACGAGCAAACCGCCAGCGACTGGCATCCCCCCAGGACCGCGGCCATGGCCTGGAAGGTGGTCCGGATCAGGTTGTTGAGCGGCTGCTGGGCCGTCAGCGTGCACCCTCCGGTCTGAGTATGGAAACGCAGCATCCACGAACGTGGGTCTTTGGCCTTGAAGCGGTCCTTCATGATCTTGGCCCAGAGCCGGCGCGCGGCCCGGAATTTGGCCACTTCTTCCAGGACATTGATGTGGGTGTTGAAGATCCAGGAAACCCGCGGGGCAAAGTCGTCGATATTCAGCCCGGCCTTGACTCCCGCTTCCAGGTAGGAAATGGCGATCGCGAAAGCGAAGGCCACTTCCTGGACAGCCGTGGAGCCCGCCTCCCGGATGTGGTAGCCCCCCACGCTGATGGTGTTCCACTGGGGGACTTCCTTCGAACAGTATTCGAAAATGTTCGTGGCCAGCCGCATCGACGGCTTGGGCGGAAAGATATAGGTTCCCCGGGCCACGTATTCCTTGAGAACGTCGTTCTGGATGGTTCCCCGCAGGGCGGCGGGCTTGACTCCCTGTTTCTCCCCCACAACGATGTACATGGCCATGAGGATTGCGGCCGTGGCGTTGATGGTCATGGAAGTGCTGACTTTGTCCAGGGGGATCCCCTTGCACAGGACTTCCATGTCCGCCAGGGAATCGATCGCCACCCCTACCTTCCCCACTTCTCCCTGAGCAAGAGGATGGTCGGAGTCGTAACCGATCTGCGTGGGCAGGTCGAAAGCCACCGACAGCCCCGTCTGCCCCTGCTCCAAAAGATACTTGTAGCGGCGGTTCGACTCGTCGGCCGTGGCAAACCCCGAGTACTGTCGCATGGACCAGAGCCGTCCCCGGAACATGGTCGGCTGGATGCCCCGCGTGAAGGGGTACTCCCCGGGATACCCCAAGTCCTGGGAGTAATCCAAGTTCGGGACATCCGCAGGAGTGTAAAGGATACCGATATCCATCCCGGAAGTGCTCTGAATTTTCTCCGGCGCTTTCTTCAGGCAGCGTTTTTCCCAGCCCTTCTTCTCTTCTAGAATCTTCTTCGCGTCCATTTCGCCTTCATCCTCCATCTTCGCGGCCCTTCTGACGGTCATTCGACCAAGAAAGGAGCGTATTGATATGGAAACCGGGGTTATCTTAAACCAATGGGGCGAAAATTTCAAGAAGTTCCTCGTTCCGCTAAGCGACGCCGGCAATCCGGAAATTACTTGAAAAGAACAAAAGGATTCTCCTTTCGGCTCAGGCTGAGCTCAGTTCCGCGCCGGTTCCGGAGAACCCAGCGCCTTTTTTGGTCCCGCCGAGGCGGGATGAATTTGCCCCTTCCCTGGACATGGCTCCTGTGCCCATTTCCCGGGTCCTGAATTTTCTCACACCTTCGGGGCCCATAGGGCACCCGGCTCGACAAAAACCCCTTGTCAGAAGTCTCCTGTTTAGGGTATAGAAAATCGAGAACCCCCTGGCAGAAAGGAATAGAGAAGATGACCTGCTGGAAGCCTGCTGGTTTAACCGTTCTCCTGCTGATTCAGCTTTTCTGTTTCTCCTCGGCCCTGGCCTCGACGACTCCGGCCATCTCCTCCGGGGAATCCAAGATCACCATCGCTCCTGCTCCACCGCCCGAACCCGCCAAGGAGGCCCACCCTCCAGCAGCCAAGCATGACGTTCAGGAAGAGCTGGGCGGCCTGCTCCCCTATTGGACGGTCGTTCCCTTTGTGGTCATCCTGCTGGCCATCGCCCTGATTCCGCTCATCCACGGGCACTGGTGGGAATCGAACCTGAACAAGAGCGTGGTGAGCACCCTTTGCTCTTTGCCCATACTGGCGTACCTCGCCTGGGTGGGTCCTATGGGGATGGAAGTACTGGCGGATATTCTGAAGGACTACTATGCCTTCATCATCCTTCTCGTCGCCCTTTTCACCATCTCCGGCGGTATTCACCTGGAGGGAGACCTCAAGGCCACCCCGATCGTCAATTCCGCGTTCCTGGGCTTGGGAGCCATCCTGGCCAGCCTTATCGGCACCACGGGCGCATCGATGCTCCTGATCCGCCCGTTACTGAGCACCAACCGGGAGAGGAAGATCAAGACCCACGTTTTTATTTTCTTCATCTTTCTGGTGTCCAACATCGGCGGCTCACTCCTGCCCGTAGGAGATCCCCCCCTCTTCCTGGGCTACCTGTTTGGCGTTCCTTTTTTCTGGACGCTGCGACTGTGGCCGGTCTGGTTGACGGAAGTCGCCATTCTCCTGGTCATATTCTATATCTGGGACACGCGGGCCTATTCCCGGGAGAGCGCGGCTGACCTGCGCCGCGACGCCAAGGAACAAAAGAAATTAAAGGTTCACGGCCTCGTAAATGTCATCCTGATCCTGGGCGTCCTCGTATCGGCCGTCTTGCTGCGGGATTACCCGACGGGGAGTTATTCCATCAACCTGGCCTGGATGCAGCAGCCGGCCATGATCCTCCTGGCCTTGACCTCCTTTGTTCTGGACCACAGGAAAAAGGAGCGGGCCCACAAGCACGGACATATCCAATTCAAAAGCCCCCGGGAGCACAACGCCTTCACCTTCTACGCCATGATCGAGGTGGCCGTGCTGTTCATCGGGATCTTCATTACCATGACCCCGGCCATCTGCCTGCTTAAGGCCCACGGGGCCGAAACGGGGGTGAAACATGCCTGGCAGTTCTTCTGGATGTCGGGAGGTTTGAGCTCATTCCTGGACAACGCCCCAACGTATGCCACCTATTTTGCCCTGGGGCAGGGAGTCACGAAAGGGCTCCTGGCTTCAGGCGAGGGCCTGTCTTTGGTCGCCGCCAATACCGGCCCGATCACCGAACAAATTCTCATGGCCATATCGGCAGGATCGGTCTTCATGGGGGCCAACAGCTACATCGGCAATGCTCCCAATTTCATGGTGAAGTCCATCTCGGAAGAGGCCAAAGTCAATATGCCCAGCTTCTTCGGTTACATGGCCTACTCCATTTCGATCCTGATCCCCACCTTCCTGCTCATCACCTACGTCTATTTTATGTAATGTTTTCCATCCAGGAGAGGAAAGTTCGCTTTCCCCTCCCCCCGGGGGACGAATGGAGCCGGTCGGGAAGAACTCATTGTTTTCCCGGGGGGTTGGGTGTATATTAAAAAAAAAGTGAAAGTGTAATTGCAAGGAAAAGCAAAAGAACGTAACAATTTTCGTTGTCTTCGCACTTTTACTTACACTTTCACTTGCACTATCTATCCCATGCCCCAGAAAGAGATCCTCCGGGTCATCGAGCGCCTGCGCAGAGAGGTTCGGGAGCTGCGAGGAGAGGTCGTTTCCCTCAAGGAAGAGAGGGAAGTGTTCTCGGAACTCCGGGGGACATTGAGCCGTCGGGGGCTGGAATCGTTCCGGCACAACCCGACCCAACATCTCTTCTTTCCCCCTGCCCTTCCCCCGGCAGAGAAACAGAGGTTTTATGAGCTCTTCAGGAAGTACTCCTTCCGCCTCTTTCTCCGGGAGATCTTAATCCGCAAGGGGAAGTTCCGGGTTCCCGAGGTCGTCCGCTTCTCGACCCTCGAAACGGGAAGAAAGTACCTCCAGTCCTTGATGGGGATGGGCTTGGCCGAAGCGGCGGGAGATTCCCAATACCGGCTCTCCCACGATTCTCCGGCCAGCTTGGGACCCACCCTGGAGTGGTTCATGGCCGAGGTGCTCCGGAGAGAATTCGCCTGTCCAGCCCTTTACGGCTTGCGTGTCCGGGGCGGCCGTTTCGGGGGAGANNNGCCTTGTTTTTTGTGGACACGGAACTCCGTCTCAAAGACAAAATTGTCCCTTTTTTCGAAACCGAGCTCTTGGCCATGGGCCATCGGGGCGACGGGAATCCGCCGCCGATTCAGAAGATCGGGGATGAAATCTTCTTCGCGTCTCCGAGGATCTACATCCTGGGGAGTAAAAAGTCCATCGTGAAGAACATGGGCGCGTGTTTTCGGCACCATTTTTCCATACCCGGGGTCGCTCAGGAGGGCCTTGGTCTCGCTGAATCGTTCCGAGGTTGACCCGTGTTCCGATTTTTGATCTTTCTCCTCTGCTCTCTTCTCCTAGCCATTTTCCAGTCTACCCTGGTCAGCCTGATCTTCCCCGCTTACCTGAAGCCTGACCTGATGTTCATTCTGGTCATCTTCCTGGGGGTCTCCTTTCCCCTTCTTTCGGGGGCCTTCCTGGTCCTTTTCTGCGGCCTCCTCTATGACACTTTTTCCGGAGGACCCCTGGGCCTTTTTTCCTTCGTCTATCTCTTTATTTTCTTCTCCTTGAAACTGCTGGCCCGATTTTTGATTTTAGGAGAGACGATTTCTTTCCGAATCATCCTTACGGGGGGGCTGATGGGCGTGCAGATTCTGCTCCTCATTCTCCTGCCTTCGCTCTTGGGCAGGGTAAGCCAGGTGAGCCTGCCCCCGGCGGGGTGGGTTCTGCCACAGGTTCTCTTCACCTGCCTGGCCAGCTGGCCTCTTTTTCTTCTCTTCCGCAAGGTGGATACACCGCCGGCGGAGGAATCGTCTCCCTCGGTCTCGTAGGTATGCGCCTTAAACTGGATAAAAGTGAAGCTCCCGAGATCAGCAATGCCTTTCTGGCGGCCAACATCGTCATCATCGTGGCCTTCTCGCTGATCTTCTCCCGCCTCTGGTACCTCCAGATTCTGAACGGGGACTATTACAAGGGCCTTTCGGAGAACAACCGGGTCCGCATTCAGGAGATCGCCGCTCCCCGGGGAACCCTCTTCGACCGGGACGGCGTTCCCCTGGTGGACAGTTTTCCCTCCTTCGACGTCTCTCTCTTCCGGCAGGATGTCCCCGACATGGAGGCCCTGATTTCGGCTCTGAGCCGGGTCCTCTCCATGGATCCGCAAAGGTTGCGGGCCAGGCTCGATGCAGCCCGGACGATCCCCTCCCACCAGCCTTTAAAGATCAAGACGGACATCACCCGGGAAGAGCTGGCCGCGGTGGAGACGCGCCGCCTGGACCTGCCCGGGGTGGTCGTGGATGTGGTCATCCGCCGGAATTATCCCTACAAGAACCTCGCCGCCCATCTGATCGGATACCTGGGAGAGATCAGCCAGGAAGAGCTGGAGAAGGAAGAATTCGCCACCCACAAATCGGGTTACCTGGTGGGGAAATACGGCATCGAACAGAAGTTCGAGAGCGACCTGATGGGCGAGAATGGGGGCCGGCAGATCGAGGTCAACGCCCGAGGGCAGAAAATCCGGGTCCTGGGACAGGTCGAGCCCAACCCGGGAAACAACGTGTATTTGACCCTGGACCTGGAACTCCAGAAGGCCGCCGAAGTGGCCATGGCCGACAAGCGGGGAGCGGTCGTAGCCCTGGACCCGCAGAACGGGGACATCCTGGCCATGGTCAGCAAGCCCGATTTCGACCCTAACCTCTTCGCTCGGGGGATCTCCCCGGAAAACTGGAAGGCCATCGTGGACAATCCCGCCCATCCGCTGCAGAATCGGGCGATCCAGGGCCAGTATCCCCCCGGCTCGGTCTTCAAGATCTTGGTGGCCATAGCCGGCCTGGAAGAGAAGATGATCACCCCGGAGACGACCTTTCAATGCTCCGGCTCCTACCAGTTCGGCAACCGGGAATACCGCTGTTGGAAAAAGGAAGGGCACGGGCAGGTCAAGCTGCGCAAAGCCATCGTCGAATCCTGCGATGTCTTTTTCTACCAGCTGGGCATGCGCCTGGGAGTGGACCGGATCGCCAAATATGCCTCCGTCGCGGGTTTGGGAGGCCCTACGGGATTTCCCCTGGGCCGGGAAAGGCCCGGCCTGGTTCCCACCTCCTCCTGGAAGATGAAGAGGTTCGGAGTCCCCTGGCAGGGCGGCGAAAACCTGTCCGTGGCCATCGGGCAGGGGTTTAATCTGGCCACTCCCCTGCAGATCGCCTGCACCCTTTCGGCCCTCTTCAACGGGGGGAAATATTACCAGCCGCGGATTGCCCGGACCATCCGCGCCCCCCATGGGGAGGACCTGAAAGACTCCCCACCCCTCGTTTTGAGGAATATCCCCATCTCTGCGGAAACCACCGAATTCGTCCGGGAGGCTCTCTGGGGAGTCGTCAACTCTCCGGGCGGGACCGGCGGCAGGGCCAGGGTGGAAGGTTTCAACGTGGCCGGCAAGACCGGCACGTCCCAAGTGGTCCAGCGGAAGGAGGGCAAGTCTGATCCCACGTCGCCGGAGCTTCAGGACCACGCCTGGTTTGCCTGCTTTGCCCCGGCTTCGAACCCGGAGATCGTGGTCGCGGTGCTGGTGGAACACGGAGGAGGAGGAGGCGCGAACGCCGCTCCGATCGCCCGGCAGGTACTGGAGAATTATTACCACCGGGAGAAGAAGAAGCCTGCCTCCCCGGCCCATATCGCCGCCGAGCCTTCCGCTTATCATGCCGATGAAGGGTGACCCATGTTCGACCGTCGCCTGATCCTCAACTTCGACTGGGCCACCATGCTGACGGCTCTATTCATTTCGGCCATCGGGGTGGTGAATATTTACAGCTCCACCTACCCTCATTCCGGCGCGGGGACCCCCCTCTTTCTCAAGCAGATTTACTGGCTGGTCATCGGATTCGGGATGATGTTCCTGGTCCTCGGCTTTGACTACCGGACCTTCGTCCGCTATTCCTACCCCTTTTATCTCATTTCCCTCCTCCTCCTGATCCTGGTCATGGGGATCGGACGCTCGACCTCGGGCTCGCAGCGCTGGCTCCAGCTGGGTTTCATCTCCTTCCAGCCTTCGGAGCTGACCAAGATCGCCCTGATTCTGGCCATGACGCGATTCTTCACCGAGAAGGAGATGCCCCGGGGCTACGGCCTTCGAGACCTGGCGGTGCCCTTTCTCATGGTCGGTCTGCCGACCCTTTTCATCTTCAAGCAACCGGACCTGGGCACGGTGATTTTGCTCCTGGCCATTTTCACCTCCGTCCTCATTTTTGTCCGAGTCCGTTTCAAAACCTGGGCCATCCTGGGAACGGCAGTCGCCGTCGCCATCCCCATCGCGTGGCATTTTCTCAAGGACTACCAGAAGAACCGGCTGCTCACCTTCATCAACCCCGACCTGGACCCGCTGAAGACCGGCTACCACATCACCCAGTCGAAGATCGCCGTAGGTTCGGGGACCCTCTTCGGCAAGGGATTCCTGAAGGGAACCCAGAGCCAGCTTCACTTCCTCCCCGAGCAGCACACCGACTTCATCTTCTCGGTGCTGGCCGAGGAGTGGGGATTCATAGGCTGTTTTATCCTTCTCTTTCTTCTTCTGTTCCTCATCTCGCGGGGTCTCAAGATCGCCAAAACCTCCAAAGACCGGGCGGGAGCGATCCTGGCCATCGGGATCACGGCCATGCTCTTCTGGCAGGCCTGCATCAATGCGGGAATGGTGGTGGGAATTCTTCCGGTGGTAGGGGTCCCCTTACCCCTGGTGAGCTACGGCGGAACGGCCCTGGTGACCAACCTGATCGGCGTTGCCCTGCTGATGAACATCAGCATGCGCCGTTTCATGCTAAGTCCTTGACTTAGCATGAAACCAAATCCCAAGCACCAAATTCCAAAGAAACCCCAAAATTCAAATTCCCAAACCCCAAACTTCAGACTCCTGGCAGTTCGGAGGTTCCCTGGAAAGTTTCGGTCATTGGGCTTTGGGATTTTTCTGGATATTGGGATTTGGTGCTTGGTGCTTTAGGTTTCAATCGTTCCTGGGTTATCCTTTTGCCGGCGACGGTCATGAACTATTTCAACCCCCCCAGTTTAATCCCCCGTTTAAAGATCTTTCCGGTTGAAGTCTTTGGCAATTCCTTCACGAGCTGAATGATCCGCGGATATTTGTAAGGAGCCACGCGGTCCTTAACGAATTGGCGAAATTCTTCAGGGGTTGCTTGCATCCCGGGACGAAGGACGATGACCGCGGCCACCTCTTCCCCCAAATCGGTATGGGGGACCCCGATCACCGCCGCTTCCCATACGCCGGGGTGTTGGTAAAGAACCTCCTCAATCTCCCGGGGGTAGACATTATACCCCCCCCTGATGATCATCTCTTTCTTTCGGTCCACGATAAAGATATATCCGTCCGGGTCCATCCGGGCCAGATCTCCGGTGTGCAACCACCCGCCCTTCAACGCGTTGGCCGTCGCTTCCGGCTGGTTCAGGTATTCTTTCATGACTCCGGGGCCCTCAATGAGGAGTTCCCCCACTTCTTCCGGCGGCACGTCCCGGTCAAGATCGTCGGCAATGCGCGCCCGGAAAGGGGGGATGGGGAGGCCGATGGACCCGGGCCGCGTGGGCCTTCCGTGAGGATTTTCCACGCAGGTGGGGGAACACTCGGTGAGCCCGTAGCTTTCATAGATGGTCGCCCCAAAGGCCGACTGGAAGCGGTGCAGGATCTCCACCGGAAGAGAAGCCCCGCCGGAGATCACGAAACGGAGACTCGACCTTTGGGGCGGGGTATTCTT
>PMCE01000556.1:0-288 GCA_003154025.1 Syntrophaceae bacterium | reverse complement strand
CGATGGCGTCACTCCTGAGGCTGTGATGGGTCAGGACAGCCCCTTTGGGAAGCCCCGTGGTTCCGCTGGTATAAATGACCGCCAAGGGGTCATCCGGCCGGGCAGGGAAAGTCTTGAATTCTGGTCCCCGGTCGAATAATTCTTCCAGCGGGATAAATCCCGCGGGCACATTCCCACCCCCGGCAATGCGGATCTTGATCCGGTCCATGGAGTCCAGCACCGGGGACGGTTCCTTCAGGTAGTCCCGGTGGCCCACAAAGGCCTTGGCGCCGGAGTCCCGGAATATAT
>PMCE01000460.1 GCA_003154025.1 Syntrophaceae bacterium | reverse complement strand
GGTGCCCGCTCTTATTTTCGCCCAGAACCAAGATTATTTTCCGAAAGCAGCTAATTTCATTAATTCCGAAATGTTGTCCTGGTTTTCAAGATTTGAGATCAAATCCAGGGAACGCGCGATTGAAGAGGAAGCAAGGAAGCCTTCCGTCATCGCTCGATACCTCGCCCCCAACTCCTCACGGCTGAGAGGATTTTTCGGCCCCCCCCTCAGATCATCGGCATTCACCGATTTGGTGAATTTGCGGCCGTCCTTCAAGTAAAGGGTAACCGGCGTGGACCAGGGAGCCGAACGGCCGCCGCCCCAGTCTTTGCGTTCAATTACCAAAACTCTTTTTCGTGCGGCTTGGTATTTAGGATCGACTGCTCCGGCATCATTGAAGGGCCGAAGATAGGGGAGATCGATCTGGCGATCGATGAGGAGGGCGCCCAAGGCCTGGTGCAAACTGAATTTCGCATCCTCCCCGTTTCGAGGATCGGGGAAGCGCAGCATGTTGGCTACAAAAGGCGGGATCTCCGCTTCCACCCTGTCGATATCATCTGGGCGAGGTTTGTGTTCTTCCAACAGCTGAGCCAGAGCATCCATGGCCCGGTGGTTGAAAAAGCAGCAGCCGTATTTTTTGACGAACACCCCGGAAATACAAAAGGGGTTCCCCAGAGCAGGGATCACCCCTTCTTCTTTATAACCTCTCCCCCCGGAACAGAAGAGATCATAAAAACCGCGGTCCCCTTCAATAAGGGAGGGATCCGCCGTCATCCCGCCTCTGGCCAGCATGACCGCGGTCACGCCGTTTCGGCAGGCGATCCCCGACTCGAGGAGATGGGTCATTGACCCTTGCTGGCGTTGTTGGCCGGAACACTGGGCGATGGCGATGCCGAAGGCATTCTGCAGTTGTTCCGTCGTCAGCTGTATCATTTTCCCGGCGGTTGCGACCGCCCCCATGGAGCCGTAAAGGGGGATACTCGAAAAACCGCGATCGAACGACCCGGGCCCGCCCATACCCAGTTTCGTCTGAACCTCCAGGCCGATCACCGTCCCCTCGATCACCGCTTTTCCCGAAAGGTGGAATTTTTCCGCCATGCTCAAGGCAATGGGGATATTGGTCATAGGGTTGCTTCCCGTATAAAGCCCGATCGCCTCCAGTTCCTGCGAATGGCAGGAGGTGCCATTGGCCAGAGCCGCACTCAGCAGAGAAGTCTGCAATCCCCCACCAAGGATCCCGCATTCCGCGTTACCTCCGGTTTCCCGGGCATACTCGATCGTGATGGCCGTGGCCCGCTCGCGTGCCCCGCCGATCATTCCTCCGACGGCATCAAGGATCAGATCCTTCGCCGCTTGAACCTCCTTTGGCGAAAAGTCTCCATAAGTCGTCTTTTCAATGAATTTGGCAATTCCTCGGGTTACTTCCATGGGTATCCCTCCTTCTGAAATTCGACATTTGCCCCGTATTTTTAATTTCCAATCAACATCCCTGTCCGATGGCCTTCATGGATGGCCTCAAGGATCCCCCTGGGACTGGCGCAGTCTCCGATGCGATNNGAACCGATTCTCCGCGGTGAAACCGACGGCGTAAACGAGAGCGTCAAAATCAATTTGGCTCCGCCCCCCCTTCATGGTCACAAGAATCGCCCGCCCCCCTTCCACCCTGACCACCTCCGACCCGGTATAGACGGCAGGTTTCATTTTCATCAGCCGGCCCAGCAGCAGCTTGCGGGTGGTCGGTTCCAATTCCAGGCCGAGGTCGGCCAATTTTTCCACGATAACGATTTCTTTGCCCTGCATCGCCAGGAATTCGGCGACCTCGCAACCGACCATTCCTCCACCCAACACAAGGATGCGGTTTCCCTTCAGGTCTCGGGTTAGAGCCTCCTCCGCGGTCATGCAGAGACCTTCTGCCATCCCGGGAATGGTCGGACAGACGGCCATGGCGCCTGTTGCAAAAACCAACGCATCTGGCTGGATGTCACCAAGCGTAAGGGTCTGCACTTCGGAGTTTAGGAAGATCGGAATCTTCTCCCTTCGGGTCCTCTGGATCAAGAATTCGGCAAACTCGCTGAGCTCTTCTTTATGGGGCGGGATGGCGGCAACGCCCAGCTTTCCCCCGAGGACGTTGCTTTTCTCAAAAAGGAGGACTTCGTGCCCTCTCTGGCGAAGGGTATGGGCACACTCCATCCCGGCAGGTCCCCCTCCGGCGACCAGGACCCGTTTTCTTCTCGTTGCCGGAGCGAGCGCCGTTGCCTTCCTTCTCCCAGCCTCAGGATTTACGGTGCACTTGAGAGGCAACTCCGACATCAGCCTTTTCCCGCTACAATAGTTACACGCGATGCATTTGCGGATTTCCTCCACCCTGCCCTCCAGGGCTTTCCGGGGGAAATAAGGGTCCGCGATCAGCGCCCGACCCATGCCGATCAGGTCGGCCTCTTCTTCCTGCAAAATCGATTCAGCGAGAAGAGGGTCATTGATCCTTCCGGCAACCAGGACTGGCACCCGGAGAGAGGATTTAATCTCTTTCGAAAGATGGACCAGGCATCCTCGGGGGAAGGCCATTGGCTGGATAGTCCACTCCCGGGTCTCCGGCCCTCTCCCGGCGGAAATAGAAATAAGGTCCACCCCCTCGTTTTCAAGGGCCTGGGAAATTCTCTTGGTATCCTCCAGGCAGATTCCCCCCGGCAGAAACTCGTCCCCGCTCAGGCGGAAGGAGATGGGAAATTCTTCGCCCACGGCCTTGCGGACAGCCCTGAATACCCGAAGCGCGAAAGTCGCTCTCTTTTCCGGGTTTCCGCCGTATTCATCCTCGCGCTGATTGATTCTTCCCGTCAGGAATTGGGTGATGAGGTAGCCGTGGGCGCCATGCACTTCCACCAGATCAAACCCCGCGCGTTTGGCCCTCTCCGCAGCCTGGCCAAAAGCTTTGATCAGATTTTCGATTTCCAGAGCACTTAGGGTGTTC
>PMCE01000410.1:3445-3624 GCA_003154025.1 Syntrophaceae bacterium | reverse complement strand
GAGTAGTTATCCACCAGCCAGCCGGTAAAAATACCGGTCATGGCCGCGCCCATGTAACCGAAGCCGTCGATGAAGCCGGCGGCGGAGGCCGCGGCCTTGCGGCCGGCAAAGTCCTGGGCCGCGTGCCCCACCATGAGCACATGGGCCCCGTAAGTGAAGAACCCTATCACGGCCAGGCA
>PMCE01000410.1:0-3312 GCA_003154025.1 Syntrophaceae bacterium | reverse complement strand
TTGACGGTGTAGGCGAAGCCCATGTGCTTGTCCTCGGTCACCCTGCAGACCGGGGCGGAGGTTGGATCGAGGGTTGTTTTGGCCTCGGCGACCTCGCCCGAGGCGATCTTCCGAAGCTGCTCGATGGGCGGCAGACCCACCTCTTCCGGTGCGTTGCGCAGGCGGATGACGAAGTGGATGGAGGAGATGAGCAGCAAAATGGCCGGNNCCCATCCATTTGCCGCGCTGGGCCACGGTGAACCAGTTGGCCATGGTCTTGACCTGGGGCGACCAGCCCATGGACTGGAAGTAGCCGTTCAAGCCCCACACCACCATCATGAAGCCGAAGGCTGTGGAAAAGCTGAAGGTGATGTTGAGCAGGGCTGAGCCGATCATGCCCACGAAGACGAGCTTGCGGGCCCCGAACTTGTCGCCCAACTGGCCATTGACGAACTGGCCTAAGGAATACATGACGAACAGGCACGTGCCCAGAAGGCCCAGCAGGGTCTTGGAAAGGCCGAACTCCGTGCCCAGGCCGGGCAGCGCGAAGGACATGTTGGCGCGGCACAGGTAGTATGAGCCATAGGTGAGCCATATGGTGACGAAGGTCCTGACCTGCCAGCTTTTCCAGGCGGAAAGGATGTCCTCCCTGTTCATTTTACTGGTGTTGTATATCGTCAAGGTGCTCATGATTCGCCTCCTTATTTTTTGTTTAGGGTTGTCTCAGGACACTCCCTGCCACTCCCGCTGCGGGTTTATCTGAGCTTGCCCTGCAGAATGAGCTTGGGTTTATCCCTTGCGACCAGAGATCCCAATGCGGCCGCCACTCCCACCGGGTTGCCGATGGGCTTCCCCCCCGGGTTGAGATAGATACCCACCGCCACGAAGCGCTTGTAGATGTCCTTCTTCATGATCCCTTTGAAATCCGCTTCCCCCTTCTCATTGACCTTGAGAACATGGGGCGCCGGGCCGATGCCCTCGAACATCTGACTTTTCTCATTGACGAAGAAGGCGGTATAGAGGCCCTTGGGGTCGAGCCCGGTGATCTGGATGGCGAGGTCGGCGCCGTTGGCGGTGTTGATGACAAGCTTGCCCTTGGCCTCCCCCTTTACATCCTTGGCCTGAACCAGAGCCACCTCCCTCAGGTCGCCTGATTGGGGCTGGTCCGCGGCCAAAGCCGCGCCAACCCAAGCCAATACAAGAACTGCGATGATCATGAACGAAAACTTTCTCATGGGAACACCTCCTTTGATGAATAATCTCAATCCCTATTTCGTTTATCCAATCAGTATTTTCCGAACTCATGGTACGCCTCGAACAGGGCCACGACGTTCTCGATCGGGGTGTCGATCTGAATGTTGTGGGCCGTGCAGATGATGTACCCGCCTCCTTTCTTGGCCGAATCCAGGGCGTACTTTGCCATCGCCCTGACATCTTCCGGCTTGCCGAGGGGAAGAATGTGTTGGATATCCATTCCGCCCTGGAAAGCGATATCTTTTCCGAATTCCTGTTTCAATTTCTTGATATCCATGTTGGTGGCCTTGGGCTGGAGGGACTGGAGGATGTCGAGACCGCATTCGATGAAGTCCGGGATGAACTGTTTGACGTCGCCGCAGGAATGATACATNNTCGCCCATCATGATGACGTCGATCTCCCCCTCGACTGCTTTGAACACACGGGGGTTGTATGCGACGAAGTATTCGATGATTTTATCCCGAATGAACTCGACGATGTCGGGATTCATCACCATATCGATAAAGATCTGTTGCATTCCCCTCAGGTACATCATAGGCTTGAGTTGTGAGGTCCGGTCCAGGCGGTCTCCCACATTAATGACGCAGTATTTGGGATGATAGACCATGCAATCGGCCTTGACCTTGGAGTAGTCCCACCAGTCGGCACTGGCCCAGTGGTCGTATTTTTTGATTTCTTCAAGCGTTTTTAGTTTTTCGAGGGGCGACTCGGCAACCTCGGAGTAGCTCCCCTGATGCGCGGTTCCTTTCCCGTAAACCACGGTCTTTCGCTTAACCCCCCAGAGATCCTCGACCGTTCCGTCCGAATGCTTTTTGAACGATTGGCCCACATAGCTCGGGCCGTAGTTGTTTCGGAAATCGACCCCCAAAAAGTCGAGTAGCTCGTCATAAGAGTCGCATCCAAAATACTCCATCGTCTTGTTCTTGATCTCCGGGACCATCCAGTTATCGATAGGGACCCGATCAGGTTCCTGATGCTTCACGCCCATCAGAGCCCTTTCCCGNNATCTTATCTTCTTTCATAGTCTCCTCCCTTTCATTTTCTATCGGCTGCCTCTTATTTTCCCAGCCAGCCCATCACCTTCCGGACAGCGGAAGGAGGATCAGGCGCATATCCGTCTGCCCCGATCCTATCCGCAAAATTCTGATCGATGGGAGCGCCTCCGATGATGACCTTCACCTGATTGCGCAGGTTTTTCTCCTTGAGCAACCGGATCACATCGTTCATGGCGAGACGGGTCGGTGTGTAGAGTGAGGAAAGGGCAAGAACATCGGGTTTCTCCTTTTCCACCGTTTCGACAAACTTTTGGGCGGATACATCAATGCCCAGGTCCGTGACCTGGAATCCCGATCCCGAAAATATCATGGAAACGATGTTTTTACCGATGTCGTGGACATCACCTTCGACGGTGCCGATGACCAATTTTCCGACGGGAGGAATGTCGCTTTTCTCCAAAATCGGTTTGAGGATCGTTAGAGCCTCCTTCATGGCCATGCCGGCCATCAGAAGTTCGGGAACGAAAATTTCCTGACATTCAAATAGTTTTCCAATTTTTTCAAGACCTTGGATCAGACCCTTGTTAAGGATATCGTTCGGTGGAATTTTCTGGTCAAGGGCCTGTTGGGTTAAAATTTTCACTTCATCAAACTTTCCCTTTATGACCGCTTCTTCAATACTTTTTAAGATGTCCATTTTTCCTCCTTTGACCTTATGTTACGATAATTCGGCCGGAAAGATTTGGGGCCTACGGTCAAGGTCGAGCTCATCAGAACAATTGCTTGAAGAAAATACGACAAACAACAGATGCCATTGAAAAAACAAGTAGCTTTTCCCGTCATCACCTCCTTGAGACTTGGTTTGAAAATCTAAATTTTAGGTCATTCCCGCGAAAGCGGGAATCTATGAAGCATTTGAAAGGACCGGATTTCTGCTTCCGCAGAATAATGACGATTTGCAGAGTTTCAGGACAAATTCAAAGCCCTCTTCTTATGAGAACTTTACTGTCTATTTATGAGAGGAAAAAAGTTTATTGTCAATGGAAATTTTGTGAAGATTAAGGCTTTCTTGCGAAAATATTA
>PMCE01000495.1:2252-13292 GCA_003154025.1 Syntrophaceae bacterium | reverse complement strand
GTGCTCGGAAGTCCTCGGCGCAACGGCAACAGCGAGGTCCTGGCGAAACGGTTCAGCGATACCGCCGCGAAGCTGGGAGCCAAAGTTCAGACTTTTGCCCTGGATGAACTCCATTACCGGGGCTGCACGGCGTGCATGGGCTGCAAAACCAAATCGGAAAAATGTGTTCTCCAGGATGACCTGACTCCGGTTCTGGAAAGCGTCCGGGAAGGCGATGTGCTGGTCATGGCCACGCCTGTCTACCTGTGGGATGTCACCAGCCTTCTTCGGGCCTTTATCGAACGGACCTACTCCTATTTCGTCAACGACTTCGCCACCAACCCGAATCCCAGCCGTTTGAAACCCGGCAAGAAGCTCGTTTTCATCCAGACCCAGGGGCAGCCCGGCGAAAACATGTTCGCCGACCTTTTTTCCAGGATCGAACCCATTTTCAAGCGATACGGTTTTACCGAGAACTACCTCATCCGGGGATTGGGAGTGCGAAAACTCGGTGAGATAGGCAGCCGGGAGGAAGTCATGAAAGGGGTGGAGGAAGTCGCGAGAAAAATAATGGGCTGAAGCAGAGGATGAGGGGGTTCCTACAAAACACATTTCCTCCGTCATTTCGGCGAAAACTGTCCCCGCAGGTATTAAGCCAGGAGTCGGAATCCGGAATTGTTTGAAAATCCTGGATTCCGGGTCGCGCTTGGCTTGCCCGGAATGACGACTTCCTCTTTTTATCAAGAATTTTACAAGAGAGTCTGAACGATTCTATAATCCCAGGTAGGCCTTCTTAACCTTTTCATCCTCCAGCAGGGTTTTGGCCGCCCCCTTCAGGATGATTCGGCCCGTCTCCATAATATACCCTCGGCCGGCGACGGTCAGGCTGACGGAGGCGTTCTGCTCCACGAGCAAAATCGTGGTGCCTCTTTGATTGATCTCCCGGATGACTTCAAAGATCCGCTCCACCACCAGGGGGGCAATTCCCAGGGAAGGCTCGTCCAGCATGAGAAGTTTGGGGTTGGACATGAGGCTGCGGCCGATCACCAGCATTTGTTGCTCTCCCCCGCTCAGCGTCCCGGCCATCTGATTCTGCCGTTCCCTCAGGATGGGAAAGAGCTCGAAAGCCTCCGCCATGTTTTTTTGAATCTTGGGGTAGTCCCGTCCATGAACCCAGGCCCCCAGAAGGAGGTTTTTCACCACGCTCATCCGGGGGAAAAGCTTCTTATCCTCCGGACACAGGGTAATCCCTTCCCTCACAATCCGGTAAGCAGACATCGCCTCGATTCGCCGCCCGGAGAATTCAATGCCGCCCCGACGGGGGTTGACCAGGCCGGCGATATTTTTCAGCAGAGTGCTCTTCCCCGCCCCGTTGGCCCCCAGGACGCAGATGAGCTCCCCTTCCTCCACGTTCAGCGAGACCTGGTGCAGGGTCTGAGACCGGCCGTAAAAGCTTTCAACCCGATCGACGCGCAGCAGCATACTTATCCCCCAGGTAGGATTTGATGACCTGCTCGTCCTGCGATACTTCCGCGGGGGTTCCCTCGGTCACCTTCTTGCCGTAATTCAGGGCCAGGATTCTGTCGGAGATGTTCATGACCACGCCCATCTTATGCTCGATGAGGCAGATGGTGATCCCCGAGTCCCGGATCCGGGTGATAATGTCGATCAGCACACCCACTTCCTCCAGGTTCACCCCGCCCGCCGGCTCGTCCAACAGCAACAGCTCGGGATCCGAGGCCAGGGCCAACCCGATGGACAGCTGCTTCTGGGCCCGCTGGGGAAGAAGCCCGGCTTGAATATCCTTCTCCCGGCTGAGACCGATGTACTCCGCCAGATGATGCGCCCGTTCCAGATTTTCTCTTTCCATGGACCTCTTGCGGGAGCCGCCGAATAGGGCCTGGAGAACAGCCATTTCGCGAGTGGTCCTCTGTCCGATCATCAGGTTTTCCAAGACCGTGTTTTTTTCGAAGAGGGTGGTGAGCTGAAAGGTGCGGGCGATCGATCTTCGGGCGACCTGGAAGGGCTTGAGGCCGGAGATCCTTTCCCCCTTGAAAAAAATTTCCCCCCGGGTGGGCGGAAGAAAGGAAGTGATCAGATTGAACAGGGTTGTTTTCCCGGCCCCGTTCGGGCCGATGACGCTGAAGATCTCTCCCTTCCGGATGTGGAAGCTCACCTGGCCGATGGCCTGGAGGCCCCCGAAATCTTTGGTCACGTCCCTGGCTTCGAGCAGATGGTCATTCATCGGGCATCTCTCCTCCGGTCGTAATGCGCGGCCACGGACCGCAGACCGCCGACAATCCCCTGGGGAAGAAAGCCCATGATCAGGATCAGCACTACGCCATAGACGACCAGGCGCAGGCCGCCGAGGAAATGCAGGGCCTCCGTCAGAAGGGGCAGAAGGATTCCGCCGATGACGGGCCCGGCCATGGTCCCCACCCCTCCGATCATCACGTTCAGGAGCATCTCGAAGCTCCCCAGGAAATGGGCCTGCTCGGCCATGAGACTGCCCATGTAGGCCGCATACAGGCCCCCCGCCAAACCGGCGATGAGGGTGCTGAGACTTAAGAAGACGACCTTGTCCCGCATGGTATCGATCCCCACGGACTGGGCCAGGTTCTCGTTCCCCCGTACGGCCGTCAGCCTTTTTCCCACCAGAGAATGGACGAAGCGGGAGATGGCCAGCAGGGTGAGAAAGACAAAGAATAGAACCAGATAATAGCAGGGCAGAGTCGTATCGAAAGAAATCTCCCCCACCAGAGGGAGGGGGACCGGGCTGGGGCGGGGGATGCCGAAAAGGCCCCTCGCCCCTCCCGTCAACTCATCCCACCGGGCGATCACGTAGTAGATGGATATGCCCAGACACATGGTGGCAATGGGGAAATAATGGCCCCGGGTGCGCAGGGTGGGCAGGCCGGTCAGGAGCCCCAGGAGCGCGGTAATCAGACAGCCCAAGGGGAGAGCCAGCCAGAAGGAAAGTCCCAGTCCCTGAATCAGCAGAGCAGTGGAGTAAGCCCCGATGCCGAAGAAAGTGCCGTGGGCGAGGTTGAGCTGCCCCCCATACCCCAGGATCAGGTTGAGGCCCATGGAGGAGATCACCCAGATGCCGCACATGACCATGATGTGCTGGGAATAGTCGCCGGTGATAAAAAGAGGCGCGAGAAGGGCGAGAACCATCAAAAGGCCATAGACCAGGCGTTTCCCTCCTTTATTCTTGGCCACGGCGTTCAATGCTCCTTTCCGAAGAGTCCGGTCGGCTTCACCGCCAGGACCAGCACCAGGAGGCCGAAGATCAGCGCTTCCGTGTAATAGCTGGTCACATAGGTGGATACCAGGGTCTCCAGCAAACCGATGATATAGCCCCCCAGGACCGCCCCGATGAAGCTCCCCATTCCGCCGAGAATGATGATCACAAAGGCCATGGCGATAACCGCCTCCCCCATGGTCGGCGAGATGAGCAGGATGGGCGCAACCAGGACCGCGGCTACGGCGGCCAGGGCCGTGCCCAGGCCGAAAGTGGCCTGCCCCACGAAGCTCGTGTTGATGCCCATCAGCTGGGCGCCCTCCCGATTCTGCGAGGTGGCCTCGATGGCCGCCCCCAGGCGGGTCTTCTTGATAAACAGGTGGATCGCCAGGATGAGGACCGCGGCGACACTGATGACGATCAGTCGCTGGGACGTCACCGTGACCCCCAGAAGATGAAAGATGGCGCTGCTGGGCGGGGAGATGCGCCGAAAATCCGCCCCCCAGAGGACCAGGGCCCCGTTTTCCATGATGAAGATGAGCCCAACGGCGACGATGAAGGAGCTGATGTGCGGCTGTTTGTAGAAGGGACGGTAGATGAACCGTTCGATGACCATGCCCGCCGCAAAGAGGGCCGCTACGGAGAGGATCAGGGCGACCCAATAATGGGCCCCCAGGGAAGCCATGCAGAAAAACGCGATGAACGCCCCGATCATGTACAGAGCGCCGTGGGCGAAATTGGGAATCTCCAGGATCCCGAAGATCAGCGTAAGCCCCAAAGCGACCATGGCGTAAACCGAGCCCAGCATGATCCCGTTGATAATCGTCTGCAGCAGCAACCCCACTCTCAAACCTCCTTTTGCGCTGATCACGAAAGCGGGAAAGCAATTGCCGGTCCGGCCGGGCGTTCCATCTCCCGCCCCGACCTCTCGGGCGGGGCAGGATTGGACAGGACCGGAGAAATCCTTATAGGTTTTTCGCCGGGAACCTGGTTAAAGAGCGGCACTTGGGTGAATCGCGGGGGGCACGGCAATCCCCTGAGATCATCTCCCTCTTTCCCTTGAAATCTTCTTCAAGGGACCCCCCTTCCTGCCTTTTCCGGCCGCCCGGGGTATGTCGGGGATCACTCTTTGGCCGTGTAAATGGCGTCGGGCGTATCGATAACGAAGCTCTCCGTGTACTTCCCGTTGGCTACTTCAATCCCGTAGGTCTTGGCTTTGAGCGCTCCGTTCGGGAAGGCCCCCGTGTACCCGTAGGGGTCATTGTTCTTGACAAAATCCAGGGCGAGAATCTCCGGGGTCTTCTGGCGCAGGGCATCCATGATCTTATACACATCGGTCGTGGTGCCGGCGACGACCATGGCGCCCACATAGATCAGGGAGTTGGCATACGAAATGCCCAGTTCGGTGGCTAAAGGCTTATCAGCGCCGTACTTCTTGCGGAATTTCTCCGCGAAGGGTTTCACATTGGCGCGCGGGGTCAGCTCGAGGGGGGTCGAGCCGATACAGCCGTTCAGGATCTCCATGTTATCCACGAACGTCCGGATTTCGTCCAGCTTTCCCCGTTCGATGAGGATAAAGCCCCCTTTGAAGCCCAGTTCCCGGGCCTGTCGGATCTGCATGGCATCCGGCTCGGAGGAGGACCCCAGGAGAATCACATCCGGCTTGGTGGCCAGGGCTTTGGTCAGCAGGGGGTAGTAATCGGTCACTTTCATGAAGTCAACCGGAATCAGGGTGGTGATCGTCCCTCCCTTCGCCTGCCATTCTTTCTGGAACATGCCCCCCCAGATCTTGCCGTATTCGTAAGCGTCCGGAATCATGGCGCAGGCCTTCCATCCGTGAGCCCAGGCCTTTTCGCTGAAAGCATGGACGTAAGCCTTCATGGGAAGCGGTCCCTTGAACAGGAGTTTATTGCCCGAGGTCACCACGTCTTGGGTGGTGGTGTAGGCCCCGATGATAAATTTCTCTTTCTCATTGATCGCCATCAGGGCAAAGATCCCGCCGGTGTTGGGGTTGTAGACCATCTTGGCCCCTTCCGCATGGACCAGCCGCTTGGCGTTGTTGACCGCCAGGGCCGCCTGAAAGCGGTCGTCCATGCTGACGATGCGAACCTTGTATTTCTTCCCCCCCACGGAGATCCCTCCCAGGGCATTGATCTCATCCGCGGCCAGCTCCATCCCCCATTGGATGTTGAACCCGAACTTGGCCGCTCCCCCGCTCAGGGGGCCGCTGTAGCCGATGGTGATCACGTCATCCGCCGATCGCGCGTTCTGGAGGGGAAGAAAAGCCAGAACTGCCAGGATGGACACGAAAGTAAGGAGACTCATCTTTCTCATACGTCCCTCCTTCTTATAGATCCCTAGGGATCAAATTAGTGGTTCCTGAATTTCTGAAGCTGGCAAAACACGGGAAGGATACGAGAGGTTTTTAATATATAGTGCAGGGGCTGTCAAGTTCTTTCTGCGCAACCCGTTTTCGCTTTTGACTAAAATTCCCGAATTTGCAATCATGGCCTTCAAAAGTTATTACGCCATGGACGAAGGGCAAAGCAAAAATAAGAAGGAATATCGGGAAAAGCCTTTCTCCTTTTAAACACATCATTCCATTCTTCCATGATTCCAATATTCCAGCTCTTCTGGGAAGTATCATTTCTCTCCCCGGGAGGAAACAATGGACCCTAAAAAAAACAGCGGAGTCCCCTCGAACGATGACCCTTTATCCATGGTCCGCCGGTCCATGCTCTATGCCTGCGGGCTGACCTACGAAGAAATCCAACGCCCCAGGACACCGTGGTCAACACCTATAACGAGATGCATCCCGGGCACATCCACCAGAAAACCCTGGCCGAACGGGTGAAGGCCGGGGTTCGAACGGCGGGGGGGCGTCCCCACCGAATTTTACACCCTCTCCCTCTGCGACGGACTCGCCAATGGGCACGAGGGAATGAAGTTCATCCTGCCCAGCCGGGAAGTCATCGCCGATTCGGTCGAGCTGGGACTGCGAGCCCACTGCAATGACGCCGCGGTTTTGATCGGCTCCTGCGACAAGATCATCCCCGCCCTGCTCTGGCCGCGGCGCGGGTCAATATCCCCGCCATGATCGTCACCGGCGGCCCCATGCCTCCCGGCTACTGGCCGAGGGAGAAGGTGAAGATCTCCGTTAGCAACTTCGGAGAGGCGGTGCGCAAAGTCTTCACTCCCGGAATGACCAGAGAGATTCGCGAGGAGGGGCTGGCTTCCTTTTACCCCTGCGCGGGCGCCTGCTGGGGCATGGGAACGGCCAACACCATGGCGTGTCTGAGCGAAGCTCTGGGGATGAGTCTCCCGGGAGACGGGACCGCGCCTGCGGTGACGAGCAAAAAGGCCCGCCTCGTCGAGCAAGCCGGGGAGAAGGTCATGGAACTTTTTAAAAAAGGGATCACCCCCGGTCAGGTCATGTCCCCAACCGCGCTGGAGAACGCCATCAAGGTGAACCTGGCGATCGACGGGTCCCTGAACACCGTTTTGCATCTTCCTGCCTTGGCCCATGAGCTGGGGTTGAAAGGCGATTATACCGACTTCGACCGCTTGTCCCGCAAGATCCCTCACCTGGCCAACATCGAACCCGCCGGCCCTCACTACGTGGTGGAACTCGACGAGGCTGGCGGAATTCCCGGAATCATGAAGAGCCTGGCTGACCTTCTCGACGGAACCCCGCTTACGGTGACCGGAAAGACGGTATCCGAAAATCTGGAGAAGGCCGCCGTTTTCTCCCCGGAGATCATCCGCCCCCTCACCAGTCCCGTTCATCCGTTTGGTGGGATTGCCGTATTGAAAGGCAACCTGGCGGAACAGGGAGCGGTGATCAAGCAGGTGGCGGTGAAAGAAAGCCTCTGGCATTTTTTCGGCAAAGCCAAGGTCTTCAATTCCGAAGAGGAAGCCCTGGCCGGCCTGGGCAGCAAGCAGATCGAAAAAGGCGATGTGATTGTAATCCGCTACGAGGGGCCCGAAGGGGGACCGGGGATGCGGGAGATGGCCATGTTCCGGCTGGCCCTGGAATTCGCCGGCATGGGGGAGACCAACTACATCGTGACCGACGGCCGGTTCTCGGGCTACACCGAAGGGACGGCCATCGGCTACCTGTCTCCCGAGGCCGCCGTAGGAGGAACCATCGCCCTGGTTCAGAACGGGGACATCATCGAGATCGATGTCGAGAATCGAAAGCTCGAGTTGAAAGTATCAGACCAGGAGTTGAAGCAGAGGCGGGAGAAGCTGGTTCCCCCTTCCAAGAAGGTTCCCCGGGGCTACTTGGATATCTACCGTCAGATAGTCTCCCCCGCCTCTTAAGGCGCGGTCATGAAAAAATAGAAGGAAGGGATGACCTGGGGCGGGGAGGTCAATTTGAACACCTTGGTCAGGAACTAACCCAAGCAAGGTCATATTCTGATCTAATTTTGCCCGGCATGCTGATCATGATTGGTCGTGAAAAACAAGGGTCGTAAAAGGCTTGATTGAAGGTTACAGTAGAGTAGAGAGCTGGCGTAGTGGTTTAAGTTGCGCCTATCTGTTTCTGTCCCTTTCGTCTGACAGTGCCTCAATAGCTCAACCCTGCCCTATCTCCAACTCCCCCTCATCAAACCGGACATTCAGTTTTCCCGAGTCCGGCTTTCCGATTATGTTCATCCGGATGCATTCGCTCGTTGAGTCCAAGGAGCCGGGGTCGGCACTTCGTATACACCCAAGGAATCGAAGTAATATCGGTCCGGGTAGGCCCTGTAGCCAAGACTATGGTACCCGTGTTTCCGGCGTAGGTATACTCGAACCCTGTAGGCCAAGTATCTTTTCAAATCGGACAGGGCTTTGGTACAGTTGCCATATCGAAAGTAGCCTACCCACCCTCTGGCGACTTCATTGACTTTCCGGATCACAGCTTCCGTCGGGATTGCGCTATACCGCTCCGTTGTCAACTGCTTGATCTCTGAACGGATATGTTTCAGCGCTTTTCTGACCCTGCCCTTAAGATATTAGGACTTGATCGAGCCGAGAGGGGTTGAACCTCCAACGCATTAATAGGGATTCTATTAATGTGCTCTCCCGGTTGAGCTACAGCCCCACAGATCTAAGACGTTCACTAATTCAGAATTTGACCAGTTAAGTCCTGTCTTCAAATTTAAGTCGACTGATTTCCGATGCTAATTATTTTAAAGAATGCTTCTTCTCCTGGCCTATCAAATCTTTTAGGGCGGTCGCTAAAATTACAAGTTCCCTGGGAGCTAAATCTAAGAGGAAAAACAGATCGGTTTCTAAAATATTCTCTATCCCCTCAACAAGAATTTTACTTGTTGTCATCGTCGATTCTTGGTGCGCCATAGAATACTCCTCTAAATTTATTTAATGGTTTGGAAGTCTTGGTGAAACGGGTTCGCATTCTTTAAATTATCAATGGTGCCCACATGCTCATATTTCACAGGTAAACGATTTCCCCTTTCTTCTTCATAGACTTATCGGCCGCTTCTAGCATCTTCACCACCCTGAGTCCTGCCAAACCATCGTTGACGGGCTTTCCTCCGTTGTTAATACTTTCGATAAAATTCTCTGCCAAAAGTTTTAATGCTTCGTTCTGCTCCAGTTTGGGTGCCCACATATCTCCCGACCGGTAGCTCACCAGGAGGTTGTGGATTCCAGGCTTCGTCTTGGCATCTACCCCTTTGTCGTATACCTTGACCTTTTCGTCAGGGTCTAAGTCATTCCAGACCAGCATCTTTTTCAATCCGCCAATTAAGGTGGTCCTTACCTTGACCGGAGAGAGCCAGTTTACGTTGATATGAGCAATGATTTTATTGGGAAAGTAGACGGTAATAAAGGACATATCCTCCAGCCCGTTAATATGGGCTTGGCCGGTTGCTACCACCGCAGTAGGCTTTTCGTTAATCAGATAGTCCATGATGGCTAAATCATGAGGTGCCAGATCCCAAACCACATTCACATCATGTTGGAAGAGCCCAAGGTTGACCCTCGTGGAATCGAAATAACAGAGGTCTCCCAGAGTGGCGTCTTCAATGAGCTGTTTGATCTTCCGCACTGCCCCGGTGTACAGAAAAGTATGATCTACCCCGATTCTCAGGTTCTTTTTCTCCGCTACCTCGATTAACTCCTCCGCCTGGGCAGTCGTGTAAGTAAAGGGTTTTTCCACCAACACATGCTTCCCCATCTCCAGGGCCTTCTTGGCCAGGCCAAAATGAGAAAAGACCGGCGTGACAATGACTATAACATCGACGTCTGGTGCGCAAATGAGCTCATCACAATTGGTAGTAACCCTTAAATCAGGATAGACTTTCTTTGCCTTCTTTAGTGACCCCTCGTTGATGTCGCTTACGGCAACAACCTTAGACCCGTCCAGGCCATTAAAGTTCCTGACGATGTTCGGGCCCCAATAACCGTATCCAATCACGCCTACCTGCATCTTTATCCCCTCCTCCTAAATTGATTCAAGGGTCTGGGAGTTATGGGTGGACCATTTAGCCATGCCCTTTTTAGAAAACTTGTGTCTGCACCTTGGGCTTAATCTATCTGCATAGCTCCCCTTAAAGCTTTGACCACATTCGGGGCAAACTCTATATACGAGCCCCTGTTCCTCTTTAGAAAACATCTTCACCTCCACCACTGGAGCCACAACACCCCGATAATGCTTATGCGGAGAAACAATCCGTAAGCAAATCTTGGAAATATTTTTGCAGGAATCGTAGATCTATGCCGCAACCAACGGCCGGAAATAATCTCGTGAGAATGAAGATGTAGATGACGATCTAATAAATTCTCTTTTGTCATTATTTTCGGTCCGTTAGCGTCATCCCAGAGTTCCACCCGAAAATGTCGAAAAAGATTTCATCTCCACCAGTTGTTTTTCTTTCTTTCCAGACGTTAAGGACAGATTATTCGCTGTATTTCCGGGCCAGGCGATAGATTAGTTGTCCCCACCCTTTTGATATTTATGATTATAAAAAATAAGAGCAAGTTCAAATAGGCGTTCTTTGAGAATTTTTTCCGCGATGTCCTCAACTTTAACTTTATAGGCGCCTTCTGTTATTGCTTTCTTGAGCACTGCTAATTTATGCCTTCTATAATCGGGAAGCACCCCAAGCCAGAATTTAGGACTTTCTTCTCGGTTCATCTTCCTCTCCTTACACTTGGTGGAACCAATAGTTAAATCCAGCCATAAACGCGAAGATTATTCCGATAGCTATCCGGACCATTACTGTCCGAAGGGTTGAACTCAACGACTCCCTCCTTTTCATTCCTTATCCTTTCTGCCTTTAATCGATCGGCATTTAGCTTTGCCTGTGCTGCCCAATCAATTTTCCATTGACAGAAAGAGCAAGAGTGATGCCGGGCAGAGCATTAATTTCATTTCTTTTCCATACCAGATATATCTTCTTGAAATGTAATGGAATTGCGATAATTAAACGATCGATGAATTCATTCTTTCATTTCATGGCGGGCCCCCTAAGGGGTAAATTTCCCAGTTATTTATGGAAATTAGTCCATAGAACAATTCCCACTTCATCATTTACACTATGGCAAAATGGTCGCCCAAAAATATGAATTATTTGCCTGGAATTCGAATTTTTTGAATGCCCGGAACATTTCATAAATTAAAGCTGCTTCTTATTGGTTGGAATATTTGCATTAAAAAGGGTTTGGTAAGAATACCTTTTTCAGAAATCTTCCTCCTGCAGGGAAAATGGAAAGAGCGGAGATTGAGATACCAAGTTAGGCGGGGATAGAGCTGGTCTGGAGAAACTGGACAGTGGCATAAGTGATAAAGCTGCTCTAAACTAAGA
>PMCE01000495.1:0-2222 GCA_003154025.1 Syntrophaceae bacterium | reverse complement strand
AGGTTTTCGAGAAAGGGAAGAAATCTCCCCTTGAGCCAGACGTCAAGAGGCTCCATGCCAAGATCGGCAGTCTCACGATGGAAAATGAATTTTTGGCAGCCGCGCTCGGGCGTATCGACGGGTCGAGCGCAAAGAAATGATCGACCGAGCCCATGAATTGCCGATCAGTCGGCAGTGTCGTATTTTAGAGATTTGTCGTTCGAGTTATTACTATCCGGCCGTCCCGATGGATCAACGGGATGTGGATTTGATGCGGGTCATTGATGAGATCCATCTGAAGTATCCCTTTTACGGCAGCCGGAAGGTCCGGGATAAGCTCCGGGATCGTGGTTATTCGGTAGGACGGGGCCATGTGCGTACGCTCATGCGGAAGATGGACATCCATGCCTTATATCAGAAGCCCCGGCTTTCTGAGCCGCATCCGGGATACAAAGTATATCCCTACCTGCTGCGGGGACTGGAAGTTATCCGGGCCAACCACGTGTGGGTGACGGATATTTGTTACCTGCTCATGGCGTGGGTTTTTTGTTATCTTGTGGCCATTATGGACTGGGCAAGCCGTCGAATGCTGGCCTGGCGGTTGTCCAACACGCTGGACCTTTCCTTTTGAACGGACGCGCTGGAAAAAGCCTTGGAGAGGTATGGAACTCCCGAGATCTTCAATACCGACCAGGGCAGCCAGTTTACTTCGCAGGCATTTACCGACATTTTGGCCGCTCGTGGTATCCGAATCAGCATGGACGGTAAAGGACGCTGGGTGGATAATGTGTTTATCGAAAGGCTGTAGAAGAGCGTCAAATACGAAGAGGTGTACTTAAAGCCGTATCGTTCAATGGTTGAAGCCCGACAGGAGTTAGGAGTCTATTTCGAGTTCTATAATCAAAGGCGGCACCACCAGGGGCTTGACAACAGGACCCCTGATGAGGTTTACTATTCCTCCCGCCCTATGATCCAGGCAGCGGCATGAACCAGGCAGCTTATCACTTAAGAACCGTTCCATATTGTCTAAATTACCCAGACCATCTCTGTAAAAAAAGCACCGCCTCAAAACATTAGTTTAAGCATGACGAATAATATTATCGCTGCCCATAATGTTAAACTAAACAAAAGGCCATATGAGATTCCCTTAAATGTATCAACAGATTCCATGTACCTGTCATAACTTCTTTCCAAATAGCTGACAGCTTCCGGATCATACCGGTTTCTCTTTCGCTGGCTTCTTCGGCGGTCTTGACCAGATCTTCTTTCAGGGCCATATCCGGGAATGGAAATTTTCCGTCTTTCAATTCCTGAACGCCTATCCCCTTGATCGCTTATGGCAGAAATCAAATTGGCATTCCGCAAGGGAAGCTTCTCCTTTATGAAATGTTTTCAGGCAATCCTTTAATAAAATTTTTTCTTTTCAAACTAATTACCAGGAAATTAATTGTCTCAATTTGCGAAAGCTAGGGTTTGGAACCTTTGCAAACAAGGCCATAAAACCTCCAATTCCCTGTGTGAAAATCCGACTCTCCAGCTGAAATAGTAATCCCCAAGAAAAAGGAAGCCCCGTTGGGGTAAAAATATTAAGCAGTTAGGGTTAAGATGATAAAAGTGTACTGACGCCTACCGCCCCCTTTTTTTTATAAGCAATCCAAATGCCGGAAGGGGGAAATTCATATAACTACTTATATCTATAAGATAATTTTAAAAGATCATTTCTGTCAGCTATTCTCTAAAGAGTAAGATATTCCCACAAATGAAAGCCTTTGATTGGCTAAGATCCGATAATCATTAATATAATAACATTATTGGGATTTGTAAATCTTTTCGACGTTTCTTTGAACTTAAGGCCAATGCCAATCCTGATGGGCAATTCTCAATTCCTGTCGACTTCCAGAAAAACCTTCTACTCCAGGAAATGAACCTCATAAAAAATCACCATCCGGCTTGACCTTGTCAATCTGCTTCAATCCGGACTCTTCAATTTCAAGATATTGCTCGGAATGCCGATAAATTAGATGAAAGGATTGGGCTTTTATTCATAAAGCAAGGGCATCTCAAGCATTTTCAAAAATCGGGTGTATCTGCCCTGGTAAGGCAGAACACGGGCTACACCTTTAACGCAATTGGGCTACTTGTGGCCTCTAAACTTATACAAAGAATTTCCAGAAAACTGAATTTTATTTCCAAAAGATAGGCCATACCATGAATCCAAACCTCAAGGGAGCCCGGGAATAAAA
>PMCE01000234.1:3958-9575 GCA_003154025.1 Syntrophaceae bacterium | reverse complement strand
TCCAGGGGAGGGGCAAAATCTTTCTTGAGAACAATCCTGCCCCTGATGGAATGCTAGCCTGGAAAGACATACCGCCAACAGGTCCGTTTTCGCTCTCGCTCGCGCCGGCCGGTCATCTCGGAAATTTTTATTTCCACCACCCCGCAATTTTTCACCCGTTCCTCGGGGACATCAGGTGCAGTGGGGCGATANNCACGGGTTTCCCCCGGCGTGCTCGCGAACCTCCGCCAGCTGGCGGGCAACCGTGAAGCAGACCTGCGGATTCTCCTTCATGCAAACCAGTTTCTTCCCCTTAAGCCCGCAATGAAAATAGATCTTGCCGTCAGCATAACTATAATTCAGGGGAACGATATAAGGCTTCCCGTCCAACGACAGCCCCAGGTAACCGATCTCTTCCTCACGCAGCAATTCCTCCATTTCCTCACGGGATTCGATAAAGCCCTGTTCTTCCATTTTTCCTCCCCGCTCCTTTCTGCAAAGCCAAACTTCCACTGGCAGTATTGAATTTCTTGAAGCCCTTTTGGGGTACCTGAAACCTATACCCTTAGCCTGAACGTGTCAATACCCTTGCTGAATTTGTCCCCCTTCACTCTTGCGATTCCCTTTCTAGGGCAAAGGCAAGCTTGTGACCCGGATGCAAGGGCGTTGCGCGCAAAAAGCATCGGCGGGAAAAGAATTCCACTCGAAGATCCCTCCGCGCCTCCGCAGAAAGAGGCGGGCCCATCGGGCGCCCGGCTGGGCACCCCTACAAGACAGTCACTCGGCTTTCGGCAGAAGACCGGCTTGCCCGCCCGGCCCAGCAACTGAAGCGCGCCTCATGGTTTTTGCGCGCAACGCCCTTGCTTCCGGGCCAGGCAACGACTGACATTCAATTGATTTTACGATTAATTGGCGAAAAGTGAAGGGGGGCAAGCTTTGCTGAAAATTTCCCCTCCCTCGCTCACTGTATTTCCAAAGGACGAATCTTATCCCTTCCATCCGCCTACCGTTTTCCTACCGCTTGGCGCCTTTCAAAGCGTTGCCGGCTTGTGCTCTCCGAAGACTTCCCGCAACCTATCGCAGATCTCCTGGACGGTGGCATAAGCTTTCACGCAGGCAATCAGATAAGGGAATAAATTGGTATCTTCATTTGAGGCCGAGGCTTTCAATTCTCTCAGCNNCGTTCGGCGTTGTCCCGGCGTTCGGGATCGTACGGGTGGGGCACCAACCGGGTGGTCTGGACCTCCAGCTCCCCCTCCCCCGTATAGCAGTTGACCCCCACGATCAGGTCTTTTCCTTCTTCCAGCCTCTTTTGTCGCTCATAGGCGCTGCGCGCCACCTCCCGCTGCATATACCCGTTTTCGATGGCCTGCACGGCTCCACCCATTCCCTGAATTTTGTCAAACTCCGCCCAGGCCGCATTTTCGGTCTGATCGGTCAGAGATTCTACGTAATAGGAACCGGCCAGGGGATCGATCACTTCGGTCAGGCGGGCTTCATTCTGCAGGATGCGAACCGCATCCTCGCTCAATTGAATGGCCTCCAGGGACCATCCCAAACCCAGGGGCTCGTCATAAGGCGGGTTACAGTTGGGGGGACCGCTGCAAAGGGCTCCGGCGATGCCTCCCACGACCGACCGGACTAGATTGTTCAACGGCCGCTGGGCGGTGCAGCTCGTCCGTCCGCAATGAGCCGTCGAATTCATGCGCAGGGTCATGGACCGCTCGTTCTTGGCCCCGAATTTCTCTTTCACAATTTTGGCCCACATCCTGCGGGCGGCGCGATGAAAGGCAATCTCCTTGAAAAATTCCATGCTGCCGCCAAAAGCATTGAATGTAAAGCGTGGGACGAAGACATCCACTTCCAACCCCGCCTTGATCCCTTCTTGAATGTAGGCCGCGGCAATCGCCATGCTGAAGGCCAGATCCTGCTCCCGGGTAGCGCCTGCCTCGCGGATGTGGTACCCGCCCATGCTGGTCAGGTTCACATTCGGGACCTGCTTCGAAAGGAATACCAGACTGTCCCGGAACATCCTCATCGAAGGCCGGGGGGGAAAGATATAAGTGCCCCGGGCGACAAATTCCTTGAGAATGTCGTTCTGGGGCGTGGCCCGAAGCTTTTCCCAGGGGATCCCCCTTTGATCGGCCAGGGCCAGGTACATGGACATGATAATGTTGGCCGGGGCATTGATGGTAAAATTCGACGCGGTCCGGTCCAGGTCGTTCTCCCCGGAGAAGGCCTCGTAGATGATCTCCATATCCCGCAGCGTATCGACGGCGACTCCTACCCGCCCCACTTCTCCCATGGCCATGCGGTTATCCGAATCATACCCGCACTGGGTGGGGAGGTCGAATGCGATATTCGGCCCCGCCTTCTGGCCCAATTTTTTCATTCGCAGGTAGTAATCCCGCGTATCCTCCGGCGCACCGTATCCGGAATAGCGCCCGGCCCGGACGAGCCCGGCCGCCTGGGGGACTGAACCGGCGCCTCTCTCTCCTGAACGGTAAGGAAAGGTGGGAAAAGTCGCGGCGGTGAATGGGTACTGGCCCGGAAACCCGACGTCCCTCAGAAAATCAAAATCTTCTCCCTGCTCCGCGGGGGTATAAAAACGTGTGGGAGGGTCTTTCAGCTTGAATTTCTCCAGNNTGTTATCCCACAGCTTACCTGGGTCAGCCGGGATTGAATCCTAATCTTTTAGCCTCGGGTCCTACTGGATCCCGAAATTCATGCCTCTGCGGGATGCTAAGCAGGAATGATTCCATGTTTCTTCATCGGGGAGCTGGCCTTCTTTTCCAGATTCCGCAAGAGTGCTTCAATCAATTCTTTCCGGGTTTCCCGGGGGTCGATGATACGTTCGAATTTCCCGGTGCCCGATACGGTATAGGGGCTGGCAACCTTCTCCCGGAATTCTTGAACCAGCTCTTTCCGTCTCGTTCCGGGGTCGGGAGCCGATTTTATTTCTTCCCTGAAAAAAAGGTCGGCGGCCCCTTCCGGACCCATGGCAGCGATTTCCGCTCCCGGCCAGGCCAGTAGTTCATCGGCCCCTCTCTCTTTGTTGCAACCCATTCCCGAAATTCCTCCGCCGTAGGCTTTGCGCAGGATGAGAGTGATTTTGGGCACGGTCGCCTCGGCATAGGCATAGAGCATCTTGGCCCCATGCCGGATGATGCCCCCGTATTCCTGCGCCTTTCCCGGAAGGTAGCCGGGGACGTCCACCAGGGTGATCAGGGGAATGCCGAAGGCGTCGCAAAAACGGATGAAACGGCTGGCTTTGTCCGAAGCATGAATATCCAGGCACCCCCCCAGGAATTTGGGTTGATTGGCAACAATCCCGACCGTGAAACCCGCCAGCCGGCCAAACCCGATGAGGATATTCATGGCAAAGCGTTCATGAATTTCCAGAAATTGCCCCTCATCCAGCAGGAGTTCGAGCATGCGGTGCATATCGTAAAGTTTTTTGGGATTTTCGGGAACGACTTCATAGAACCGTTCTTCGATCCGATCCGGTTCATCCTTCCCTTGAACCCAGGGAGGCTTTTCTTGCCAGTTCGAGGGAAGGTAATCCAGAAGTTTTTTAATGCCCTCGAGGCATTCCTTTTCGGTCTTGAATAAAAAGTGGGAAAGGCCGCTGATCTTGTTGTGGACCTGGGCCCCTCCCAAATCCTCTTTGGACACCTCCTCCGAGGTTACCGTCTTGATGACCCCCGGGCCGGTCAGGAACATGGCGCTGATCTTATCCACCATGAAGACAAAATCTCCCAGCGCCGGAGAGTAAACCGCTCCCCCCGCACAGGGACCCAGGATGGCATAAATCTGGGGAATCATCCCCGAGGCGGTCACATTCCGGTTGAAAATGTTCCAGAAGCCGAAATTCCTGACCCCTTGTTTAATCTTAGCCCCCGCCGAATCGTTGAGGCCGATGATGGGCTTGCCGTTCTGCATCGCCATATCCATGATCTTGCAGATCTTGCGGGACTCGCGCTCGCCGACGGAGCCCCCCTCCACCGTGAAATCCTGGGAATAGATGTATGCCTGTCTCCCGTGAACTTTGCCGGTTCCGGTGATGACGCACTGCCGGGATTGGATTTTTTCTTTTTCCCACCGGAGCGGCATCCCTTCCATGAACGCATCGAACTCCCGGAAAGAGCCGGGATCCACGAGGAGGTCGATCCGCTCCCGGGCCGTGAATTTTCCCAGGGCATGCTGCTTTTCGATTTCCCGGAGGGTATTCTCCTGTTCTTTTTGTCTTGCATGGAGCCTCAGAACATCCGCTCGTAAAGCCATCTCCCGCCACCTCCGTATAGGAAACCGTAGGGCGCGTTCGGGCCCTGCACCATGCTAGGTGCAGGGCCCGAACGCGCCGATGGAATTTTATGAAAATATGGATCATCTCCAAATTAGTTGACAAAAAAAATTATGGAAGGCCTGGCAAGGGCCCGGAAGGGAAGGCAGATTGCGCCGCAAGCATCGGCGGGATATCCCCCGTCTAACCCCCCCGGCTTTCCTTCCGCAAAGCAAAGCGGGGACCAGAAAAGTGCCCCGCGGAGAAATAGCCGAGCACCCCGCCCCCGCCAAGGAGGGATTAGCGCCTCATGATTGCAAGCAATATGCCTTCCCTTCCGGGCCCCTGAGATCACTGCCCATTTTACAATTGCACTCTCTTGGTTTCTCAACTAATTTGGAGATGATCCGAAAATATTTAAACCTCCGGGAGCCTTCTCTGCCTAGATTATTTAATAATCCCCTTTTCCCGCAGATCCTTCAGCTTCTCTTCGGAATAATCCAACAGCTCGCTTAAAACCTGATTGGTATGCTCTCCCAACCGGGGAGGATAATTGTAAACTTTGCATGGCATGGTCGGTATTTTTAAGGGGTTGCCCATGAGCTGGACGGAATGCCCTTCCCGGCTGGTGCTTTTTATTACCATCTCTCGGGCGATCACTTGGGGGTTCGTCAAGGCCTTGTCGAGTCTGTTGACCGGCCCCGAAGGGACATCTTTTTCGCTCAAAATTTTCTCCCATTCTTCGGTTGTTTTGGTCTTGAATATGGCCTCCAGTTTTTCCAAAACCAGCTTCTTATTTTTTTTCCTTTCTATGGCTTTGGCGAACCGGGGGTCCGTCAATAGCTCCTCAACTTGCAGGGCTTCGCACAATTCCCGCCAGAAGGTATTCCCCCGTATGGCCACCACGATATGTGAATCTTTGGTGGGGAAGGCCTGGTAGGGCACGTTGTTTTCATGGCCGGAGCCTCTCGGCTTGGGAATTTCCCCGCCGGCCAGATAATACCCCCCTTCGTAGGATAGGAGGGAGAGCATGGCTTCGAAAAGAGAAGTGGTAATACGCTGCCCTTGGCCGGTCGCATTTCTGGCGATGACCCCGGTCAGAATTCCGGTGGCGGCGAACATTCCCGCGGCGTGGTCGGCTACGGCGATTCCCATTCGAACGGGAGGGCGGCCCTCCTCCCCCGTCAGGCTCATGGCGCCGGTAATCGCTTGAACAACCAAATCATAGGCGGCCCGATCGCGGTACGGCCCGTCTTCCCCGTATCCGCTTATGGAGCAGGAAATAATCAAAGGGTTATGCCCCTTCAAGGTCTCAAAACCCAGGCCCAGTCTCTCCAGGACCCCGGCCCGGAAATT
>PMCE01000234.1:0-3928 GCA_003154025.1 Syntrophaceae bacterium | reverse complement strand
AAATCAGCCAACATCATGGCCCCGTAAGATCCGGCAATGACCTGGGTTAAATCCAAAATACGAATTTTTTCCAAAGGCCTGTTCATTTCCTTTCCTTTCCTCGTTTCGGCTTTATTCGAAAAGTACCTGATTGGTCGGGTGTGCGATCAACATGGAAAATTTTGAAATCTGGCAAGAATTCCTGATTGGCCAATTCGTCTCTGAAATCCCCCCCTTTAATAAAAGGAGAGGCGGTGAAAACCCTCAACCGGCCGATGGAAAACCTTCTCCCGTTGACGGGGATCAAGGAAACCCATAAAGCCCCCCTCAGGGATTCTCTTTGGCCCCCATCTTCTTGAAGGTGTTCTTGAACCAGGCAATGGCCTCCGGCAGGCGCTTTTCGATCTGGGCCCGGTCTTTATACACGTAAGGCAGGTTGAAATTGGCCAGCACTCTTTGAAACTCCGGAGTTTCGCTGGCCGTTTTGAAAGTCTCGGAGAGTTTCTTGGTGACCGCCTCCGGCATTCCCTTGGGGCCGACGAGCAGGTAGTCGACCGTGGGAGGCTCCGGGCAGCCTATCTCCTTCATCGTGGGGACATTGGGGAAATCCGGGTCGCGCTTCGCNNGTATTGGCCGGCGCCCCTCCTTTAAAAGGGACGTGCTTGAACTTCAGGCCTTTGCACTCGGCGAAGAGCTCGATGGACAGGTGATGCCCGCCATAACTTCCCGGGGAACCATACGAGAGACCCGGGTGCGCCTTGGCATAGGCGATGAAATCATCGATGGTCTTGAGAGGGGATTCGGCCAGGACGCAGAGGCCCCCGATGTATTCGCTGTAAGCCATGAGCAGGGTAAAATCTTTCAGCGGGTCAAAAGCCATCTTGGCGAAGTACGGACGGATGGTCAGGGCGCTGCTGGAGATGACCCCCAGGTTGTAGCCGTCGGGGCTCTTGCTGGCCACCACGGCGGCGCAGACGGTGGACCCCCCGCCGTCCCGGTTCTCGACGACCACGGGAACGCCGAGCATTTTCTCCATAGCAGCGGCTAGCGCCCGCGCGGTCACATCGGTGGTCGCCCCTGCCGAGAAACCACAATACATGGTGATGGGTTTGACCGGATAAGTCTGGCTGAATGCAGCTGGGGGAAAACCGATCCAGCCGGCCAATGTGCTCGCGGCTATCAAAAGGAACATCAAACGGCGGGCATTGCGGATCATACCAAACCTCCTATCCTGTTCAAGAGGAGAAAGGGGTAACTCTCTGCTGTTAAGAAGACCCTTGCCGATGCGAATCGTTGTCATTAAAGATAGTTTCCAGGGCCTTGTCAATAAAAAAAGGTGACGCCTCCCCCCCTTCACTTTTGGGATTCCCTTCCCTGGACAAAACCAAGGCTGTGGCCCGGAAGCAAGGGCGCGGCGTGCACAAAGCATCGGCGGGAAAAAATGATTGACCCTGGAACACGGGAAGCAATAGAATCTAGCCCGGGAAAACGAGTGCCCGGATTTGTATCAACTCACGAACTCGGTGTGGAAATATCTATCCACCTGGGGGGTGCGGGAGGAATCGGGTAGTATCCCTTCCGATGGAAAATTTTCAATGATAGAAAGGACTGCAAAACATGTCTTCCTGCACGTTGCTTGAAAAATTATCGAATGCCTTCGGCCCGCCGGGAAGCGAGGGGGAAATCCGGCAGATCATCAGGAAGGAATTAGGAGGAATGGTGGATTTTTCCTATGATCGGCTGGGAAGCGTGATCTGCGGGAGAAAGAGGGGCGCAGGCGCCTCTCCACGAATTATGCTGGCGGCCCATATGGATGAATTGGGGTTCATCGTCCAGGCCATCACCAAAGAAGGGTTCATAAAACTCTATAACCTGGGAAGCTGGTGGCCCCATACCCTCCTGGCCCAGAGGGTAATCATACGCACCGCAAAGGGCGACGTATCGGGGATCATCGGATCAAAACCCAGCCATTTCTTGAGCTCGGATGAGCGGAAAAAGGTCATGGACCTGAAGGATATGTTCGTGGATGTGGGAGCCCAAGACCAGAAGGAAGCAGCAGAGGAGCTGGGAATCAAACGGGGTGATTTTGTCGTCCCCCATACCGAGTTTCGCCCTCTGCGGAATGCGCGTTTGGTCAGCGGCAAGGCTTTCGACGACCGAGCCGGGGTCGGGATCATGATCGATACGATCCGGCGCCTGGGAGAGGAAAATTTGCCCAATGCGGTTTTCGGAGTGGGGACGGTCCAGGAAGAGGTCGGGACCCGAGGCGCATCAACCGCCCCGGAACTGATCGACCCGGATGTGGCCATCGTGATCGAAGGGGCTCCCGCAGATGATACGCCCGGCTTCCCGATCCCCGAGAGCCAGGGGCAACTCGGCAAAGGGCCCCAGATCCGCATGTTCGATCCGGCAACCATTCCCAACCGGAGGCTTTCTCAACTCGCCATCGATACGGCCCAGGCCCATGGCATCCCCCACCAGATCGCCGTCCGGGAAAGCGGCGCCACGGACGCCAGGGTGATTCATCTGCATAAATCCGGGATCGCTTCTGCGGTCATCAGCATCCCCGTAAGGTATGCGCACAGCCATGTGGGGGTGGTGAACTTGGACGACTATGACCACACGGTGGAACTCTTAATCGCGATGGTGCGAAAGCTGGATGAAAAAACCGTTCATTCCTTCAGCGATTTTCAGGACTCGTGATCGAAATTCATCGTCCTTCCCGCGGGAGGCGGGTCAGAACTGCACTCGCTGGGTCATGCCGCCGTCGCAAATTACGTTGGTTCCGGAAATGAAGCTGGCGCGAGGGCTGGCCAGGAACACCACCGCATTGGCCACCTCTTCGGGTGTGGCCATGCGGCCCGTGGGATTGCGACTGAGCGCCTGGCGGTAGCGGTCGGGGTTTTTCTCCTTCATCACGTCCCACACCCCCCCCTTGAAGTACACGCTGCCAGGCGAGACTACGTTCGCCCGCACCTTCTTGGGCGCGAGGTTCCGGGCCAGTGACTTGATGTAGGGAAGAAGGGCCGCTTTCATGCCGCTGTAGGCGCGCGGCGGGCCCACCACTTCGACCGCGGCCGTTGATCCGACCACCACGATGGCGCCGGCCCCCGACTTCTCCAGAAAAGGCACCGCCGTCTCGCAGCCGCGCAAAGTGCCCAGGACGTCGATCTCGAAGCCCCTCTTCCAGGAGGCTTCGTCGTTGGTGCCTCCGAGCGCGCTCACGTTGGAGATGTAGATGTCGAGGCCCCCCAGCGCCTCGGCCGTCGATTTGACGAAACGGGTGAACCGGTCGCCGTCGGCCACGTCCACCGCCGCCCCGAAGGCCTGAACGCCCTTGGCCTTGAAGGCGGCGACCGCCTCTTCGATCTGGCTCGCATTGCGCGCGCAGATGCCGATGTGACAGCCTTCCTCGACCAGGAGGTTGGCGATGGCGCGTCCGATGCCGCGTGTGCCTCCGGTGACGATTGCTTTCTTCCCCTTCAGTCCGAGATCCATGGTATCTTCCCCCCGTTCCGCCCTTGCGGATCCATGATATACTTCGTGGGTCTTCCAACGGGAAGGCCCCTCTAGGTTTCGATTTGACAAGAACCCGCCCTTGGGCGGCATTGTGAGTTTACTGGGAACGAGATCGCGGGTCAAGGGAATTTGGGCGAATCCCGGGTATCCGGGATATTTCCGCGTTGTGAANNCCCACCTCCCCTTTCGGGGGGCGACGCAGGAATCGGGCGTACATTAGGAATTTGACTGCCTCTGGAACTTCCTGTATGATGATATAAAATATATTCAAAGAGGTTTTTATGAACGTCCAGAAAATATTCAACATGCTGCAGGAAGACCAGGAAAATACCGCCTTGGGTATCATCTGTGCCGAGCTCGAGGAGCAAGGGTACAAGGTCCAGATTGACGGCCAGGACATCAGCTCGGCGGACGTTTACGACGGCGGGCA
>PMCE01000180.1 GCA_003154025.1 Syntrophaceae bacterium | reverse complement strand
TCGATCATCAGCGCACCGTGAACGACCAGGGGAAAATAAATGGTGGGGGGATGGAAACCGTAGTCCATCAGGCGTTTGGCGATGTCCAGGGCGGTCACGCCGTACTTGTTCTGCAGCTTATCGTTGAAGACGCATTCGTGCATGCAGGGAAAGTCGTAGGGGAGGTTGTAGTAGCCCTTAAGCTTCGCCCGCAGGTAATTGGCGTTCAGCAAGGCCAGGAGGCTGGCCTTCTTCAAGCCCTCGGCGCCCATGGAAAGAATGTAGGAATAAGCCCGGACCAGAATCCCGAAGTTTCCGTAGAAGGACCGGATCTTGCCGATGGATTTGGGCCGGTGGTAATCGAAGCGGAATCGATCGCCTTCCTTGGACATGGTGGGAACGGGGAGATAATCGGCCAGATGATTCTTTACCCCCACCGGACCGGCGCCCGGGCCGCCCCCGCCGTGGGGAGTAGAGAAGGTTTTGTGGAGGTTGAAGTGGAGGACATCTACTCCCATGTCCCCCACCCGGGTCAGTCCCATCAAAGCGTTCAGGTTGGCCCCGTCGCAGTAGATCAGCCCGCCTTTCCCATGGACGATCTCCGCCACTTCACAGATGTGGTCCTCGAAAAGCCCCAGGGTGTTGGGGTTGGTGACCATGAGGGCGGCTACTTCCTCATCCATCTTCTCGGCCACCGCCTGAGGGGATAATCGGCCGCGCTCGTCGGACTTTACCTGAACGACCTGGTAATTGCAGAGGCTGGAGCTGGCCGGGTTGGTCCCGTGAGCCGTGTCCGGGACCAGGACTTTTTTCCGGGGATGGCCCCGGTCCGCCAGGTAGGCCCGGATCATGAGCATGCCCGTGAGCTCGCCCTGGGCCCCGGCAGCCGGCTGTAGGGTAACACGGTCCATGCCGCTCACTTCCCCAAGGTACCTCTCCAGTTCATACAACATTCGGAGGTGCCCCTGGCTAATCTCCTCGGGCTGGTAAGGATGGGCTCCGGCAAATCCGGGCAGGCGGGCGATGTCTTCATTGACCTTGGGGTTGTATTTCATGGTGCAGGATCCCAGGGGATAGAAACCGGAGTCCACGCCGTAGTTCCACTGGGAGAGACGGGTGAAATGGCGGACCACGTCCACCTCGCTCATCTCCGGGAACCCCTCCAGCTCCTTGCGGATGAACTTCCGGGGCCAGATCTGGTCGGGGTGGACCCTGTCCACATCCAGGTCGGGAAGCGAATAGGCCTTTCGCCCTTTCGCCCCCTTCTCGAAAATCAGGGGTTCATTCAGGACCAGCCCGCTGGCCCCAACCCACTTGTCTTTCATCTCGTTCTCCTCAAAAACAATTTGTTAACCACAGAAGGCACAGAGTAGGTGGAGAAAAAAAAGGAATAATGGAATGGTGGAATGATGGAATATTGGGCATATGAATTTGAAGCCTCATCCAAACCTTGCTGTGTTTTTCCCATTATTCCAAATTGGACAGCCTCTGCGGTTACATGTTTCATAGGTTTTCCAAAGCTCGGACGAGGCGGTCGATATCCTCTTTGCTGTGTTTTTCGGTCACGCAGACCAAGATTTCGTTCTTCATCTCCGGGTAAAATCTCTTCAAGGGGAGACCTCCGATGATCCCCTGGGAGGAGAGCTTTTGCAGCACAGGATCGGGGTCCCCCTTTAGAGAGAAGACGAATTCATTGAAGGTCGGGGCCGAAAACCGCAGCGCATGCCGCTCGGCCAGCCTTTTCTTGGCGTATTCGCATTTGCTCAGGTTGATCTCCGCCAGTTCGCGCAGTCCTTCTTTGCCCATGATCGTCAGGTAGACGAGAACCGCCAGGGCGCACAGGGCCTGGTTGGTGCAGATGTTGGAGGTCGCTTTTTCGCGGCGGATNNTTTTCTTTGCTGGCGAAGAACCCGATGTACGGCCCGCCGAAGCTCACCGCGTTGCCGAAGCTCTGCCCCTCTCCCACCACAATGTCCGCGCCGAGCGGCCCGGGGGGCTGCAGGAGGGCCAGGGACAGGGGTTCGGCAACGGCCACGATCAGAAGGGCATCGTGGGCGTGGGCGATCTGGGCGGCCCGCTCGACGTCTTCCAGACAACCGAAGAAGTTGGGCTGCTGGATCACGATGGAGCTGACCTCTTTGTCCATCGCCCCTTCGAGAGCCCCAAGGTCCAAAGTCCCCTCGCGGGTGAAGGGGATCGTCAATAGGTCCAACTCCAGCGGATGGGTGTAGGTCTGGGTGACGGTGCGGTACTCGGGGTGGAGAGAACGGGCCAGGAGGCATTTCTTTCTTCCCTTGATCCGCTGCGCCATCAGAACGCCTTCGGCCACGGCCGAAGCCCCGTCATAGACCGAGGCGTTGGCGATGTCCATCCCGGTCAGCTGGCAGATGAGCGTCTGGAATTCGAAAACGGCCTGGAGCGTTCCCTGGCTCACTTCCGGCTGGTAAGGAGTGTAAGCCGTGTAGAACTCCGACCGCCGCAGGAGGTGGTCCACGACCGAGGGAATAAAGTGGTCATAAGCCCCGGCACCGAGAAAAGAGGTCAGCCACATTCCCCTTTTCCCCTCCTTGCTCAGGTTGCGAAGCTGTTGAACAAGGTCCATCTCGGAGAGAGGGGAGGGGAGGTCCAGGTTTCTTTTCAGGCGAAGTGATTCGGGGAGGACCCTGGCCAAATCCTCGAGACTTTGGAGACCGACCGCCCCAAGCATCTCCGCCAGGTCGCTTTCCGCGAGGGGAAGATACCGCATTGCCTATCCTTTCGCCTGCTCTTCGGCCACAAAGGCCTCGTAGGCCTCGGGGGTCAGAAGGCCCCCGAGTTCGGCCGGGGTGGAAATCTTGATCTTCACCATCCACCCCTGGCCGTAGGGGTCCTGGTTGATTACCTCGGGGGTATCCTTCAGGGGTTCGTTGGCCTCTTTCACTTCTCCGGTCAGGGGAGAGTAAACTTCGGCTACGGCCTTCACCGAGTCCACCGTAACGACGGTCTGCCCTTTCTTGACCGGTTTGCCGGGCGCGGGCAGTTCGACGAATACGATGCTGCCCAGTTTATCCTGGGCATAATCGGTGATCCCCACGACGGCCGCATCCCCTTCCACTCGAGCCCACTCGTGATCCTTGGTGTACTTCAGGTTCTTCGGAAAATTCATCGATACCCTCCATTGAAGCTGATGGGAGATAAGAGATAAGGGTCTTTAAATTGCTGAAATCCGAAATTTATTTTTTCTTCATCCACCCTTTTTCTTCGGCAGCCTTGCGCAGGCGGTTCAGAACCTCCTCGGTCGGTTTTACCCTTTCCTCGGGTTTTTCCCGGACGATTATTTTTCTTTTCTCCGGCTTCCGTTCCTGGCTTTTCATATTCGTCAGTAATGAACCTGATTTTATTCCGTCGGGGGAAAAAGATAAAGGAAAAATATCTCTCGGCTCAGTGAGCCTCCCTCTGAAATTTATCGCCCACTTTAGAAATTCTTCCTTGGGCTAATAATCGTTCCAAATGTTTTTCGATCATATTTCTTTCGAAGAAGAACCAGACCTGACCCCGCGAGAGTCGGAACCGGGAGATGAGGCTCAGCGAGGCCAGTTCATCCAGGGTTTTCGGAGAAGATAGGGCTTCGAGAATTTTTCTCTCCCGGGAATGGATGTTTTCCAGGTACCGGTCCAGACGGGGTCCGATGTCCCCCCGGAAGATTTCCTGACCGTGGGAGGGGATGTAGTATTCCGCTTGGATCGCGCGGATTTTTTCCACCGAGTCGATGATCCCCTGAATGCTGGCCCGCTTGTTGTGATACCAGGGACCGGCCGGGGACAGTTCCATATCGGCCAGAAAAAGAGCCTGGAGTTCGGGAATCCGGAAACCGGTGAGGCCGGGAGTGTGCCCGGGAAAGTGGAGGAATTGGAGCGCCACCCCGCCCAGGTCCAAGGTCATCCCTTCCTCCACCTCGTGAACCTCCTGCCTCTCTCGAAATCCGAAGACTTTGGTCATGGAGTCGCTCCAGGCCGTCTCGTAGGGGGTTCCCTTCACTCCTACCCATTCAGCCATGGAATCGAGAGAGCGGAAGCAGGGGGCGTCGTCCCGGGGCGCCCAGAATTCAGCCGCCCCAAAAAGGGAATTAAAGCGGATGTGGTCGGGGTGATAGTGGGTGTTGAAAAGATAGTGGATTTCTTCTTCCCCGGCAAGCGCCTGTAGAGCCTTTTCTTCGCAGGCCGGGTCCACCAGCAGGGTCCGGCGCCCTTTGAGCAAAAGGGTGTTGCAGTAGGGGTAGGAGGCGAGTCGGCCGAAAAGGATCTTCAGCGGGCCAATTTCATGAGTCTGGATCATTTTAACACTTTCCCCTCCCCTGGCGGGAGGGGAGCTCTGAAAAAATTATAATTGAGAGGGGAAAAGCCTCTCTTGTTGCCGGGGGGAGGGTCGAATTCACGCTGCTAAAACC
>PMCE01000459.1 GCA_003154025.1 Syntrophaceae bacterium | reverse complement strand
CCTAGCCGATGCCAGCCAGGCTTATTCCTGGACCGGTGGCCAGAGCCGCCAGGGAATCCCCCGATTCTCGCGAGCGTTAAGGCCGGCTGATTTCCGCATAGCCCCTTCCTTATCGTTCGACCTCCTTTCCTGTGAACCGAATAATTCAAGGGCGTCCCTCTCTGCACAAGCCAGCCCAGGACCGGCAAAGTCCGGTACTTTCCGTCCATAATCCACGCCAGGCAGCGAATTAAGGGGAAGGCAATAAGGATCACTGCCACAAGAAACGCGAAGCGAAGAAACCAAAATTGCCAGAATTGAATGAACATTTTTTTATCTCCTTTCAGGACTTCAGTATCCGCTGCTGTCCTGGATCAGAACCATTCCGGTCGGATCAGGGCCGCCGCCAGGTAAACCAACAAAAGAAGCCACTATAGCTGCTGTCAGGTGGATCATCATTGGTATCGGCTCATCTTCTATATTTTCTCGAAAGCTTCCATCTCTTCCCATGTCGATCCTATTTTCAAATTCTAAGTATAATCATTAGCAAATCAATTGGGCCTCAAAAGATTAGGGAAAAGAGTCAATAAACAGTCAATATTTAGAGTAGACTTTAAAAGAGCTTTGGGGAAATTCTAACAGTTTGGCGGAGTCTGCCATGGGACAGGCAGTTTCTTCGACGGACTTGAATGAGTGAGTCGAAAAGACGGGGTCGGTTTTAACCTGCTCATTTTCAAAAAGGAATTAGACGGAAAGGGGAAAGGCGGATATCTTGATGGACGGGACCAAGAAGCCCCTCCTCGTCAGATCTTGTACCTACAAGGAATTCCCCCGCCCATCCCTCCCCCCGTCAAAGCGGGAGGGAAACAGGAAATGGGGTCGGGGGTCCCAATCGCTTGGCGATTCTCTACCCAAGCCATGGGTACTTGCGGCGGTAGGTTTTGGTAGATCCGTGGTAGGGAATGCCGGCGAGTTTTTTGGCGATGTTCTTCGAACGCTCGATGTCGTGATCCCGATAGATGGCCACTTTCTCGATGACCGGGGAGCCGCCTCCGTGGAGGGCGTCGATCAGTTTGTGCCCGCCCCAGGCTGAGGCCATCATGTCCTGGAACAGACGGAAAGCGCGGTGCTGGTGCTCGGCGGAGACTTTGGGGTCGCGCATGATGTACTTTTCCATGTAGGGGCCGGTCTTCTCGTTGTAGAAATCTTCCTCGGAAGGCAGGGTGGCGACCAACCCCCCGGCGATCGACGCCAGGGCTTCGTATTCCTCATAGATGTTCTCTCCGGCGAGCATCCGCCCGGCGTTGCAGAAGTTCGAGTCGGGGACATAGGTCCCGGAGGGGGTCTTGGTGGAGTGAACCGCGGCGGCCAGTCCCGCGGCATAAACTAAATCCACGATCTGGATCATTTCGGCCAGCTTGTGCCGGACGTGCTGAGCCTTGTCGATCCCGTTATACTCCGCCGCCAGAGCCGTGGCCCCGGTGAATATTTCCGATAGGGCCGCCTTGCACCCCGTGTAGCTGTGGCGGTGATACAGGGCGAAGAGCAAAGCCAGTTTCCCGGCCAGCTCCGTCTCCCCGCAGAGGAAGACCCGCTCCCAGGGAACAAAGACACGGTCAAAGACGGTGATGGAGTGACTGGCCCCGAAATTCACGTACGGGCAGTCGAGTTTCTTGCGCTTGCTCGGCGCATAGGAGGCATTGATGATTGTCACTCCCTCCCAATCCGCAGGAACCGAGAAAGCCACGGCCCAATCCTTCTCCTCCGGGGTCAGGGACCGGGTGGGGATGGCCACGATTTCGTCGACGTACACGGAGCAGGAATTATGGGCCTTGGCGCCGCTCACGATGATACCGTCGGATTTCTTCTCCACCACCCGCAGGTAGAGGTCGGGGTCTTTCTGCTCGTGGGGTCTCCAGGGACGGTTGCCTTTCACATCGGTCTGGGCGCAGTTAAGGGCAAGGTCTTCCTTCTGCACCTTCTTCATGAATTCGATAAAATTCTGGTAGTAGCGGGTCCCGTATTTCTGGTCCGCTTCGTAGGAAACGATGGAGATGCCGTTGAGGGAGTCTATGCCCATGCAGCGCTGGATGCAGCCCCCCACTTCCTGGCTGTACAGGCGGGTCATCTTCTGCTTGTTGAGCAGGTCTTCCATGCCCTGGTGGATGTGACAATATCGGCTGATTTTCTCGCCGCTCAGGTGGGAGGTGGCCACTCCCACCCCTTCGAATTCGGGATCCCGGGCAAAATCGTAGGTCGAAGCCATGACGTTGATGCCCCCCACGAGCCGGGGGTCGAAACGGTCCACCAGCTTTCCTCCCATGTAGACGTTGGGTTTAAGTTTGGCCAGCCTTTCGCGGAATTCTTTTCCTGTAATCATCTATTCCCTCCTCCTTGGGATTTCACCTTTTCCTGCCTGGTAGATTAACGGCGAGGGTAGGGGCGATTCATGAATCGCCCCTACATGATCAGAAAGCAAGAATGCCTTCTTTTCTCAGCTGTTCGATCTCTTCGTCGGTCAACTTCGCTAATTTCAGGAGCTCCCGGGTTCCTTCTCCCATGGCGGGAGGATTGGACCGCAGGCCAAAGTCGTAAGTGCCCACCCGCAACGGGATCCGGGGAAGCTTGGTCTTCCCCCCGCCGGGAAGGGGCACTTCGACGAGACCGCCCCCTTCGTTCAACTGGCGGTCTTCGAAGAGGTCTTCCGGGTGGGCGATGGGGGCGAAGGGAATCCCCGCCTTCTCGCAGATGCGGATGATCTCTTCTTTGGATATGCTTCCAAAGACCCTCTGCAATTCCGGAATCAGCCAGTCCCGCTGCAGGATGCGGTCGTTGTTCGTCTGGATCCGGGGATCGTTCCCCAGATCGGGACGGCTGAAGGCCTCGCCGAAGGCTTTCCACTGCTTGTCGCTGGTGATGCCGATGAAGATCTCCCCCTGGCCTTTGGTCTTGAAAATATCGTAGATGCCCCAGGTGGCCACGCGGTTGGGCATGGGCGGGACCGGTTTCCCGGAAACGGCCGAGAGAGCCATGTGCTGGCCCATCAGGAAGGCCGTCGATTCATAAAGCGAGGCGATCACAAACTGGCCTTGGCCGGTCTTCTCCCGCTCGTAAAGGGCGGTTAAGATCCCGATGACCCCGAAGGTTCCACCCAAAATGTCCACCACCGAAGAGCCGGCGCGGAGGGGTCGCCCGAGAGGTCCGGTCATGTAAGCGAGCCCGGCCATCATCTGGACCACTTCGTCCAGGGCCGGGCGATGCTCGTAGGGCCCGGGCAGAAACCCTTTCAGCGAACAATAGATCAGGCGGGGGTTCACCCGGGACAGGTCTTTATACCCCAGCCCCAGCCGGTCGACCGCACCCGGCCCGAAATTTTCGATGAATACATCCGAGGAGGCGACGAGCTTCTTTACCAGCGCCGCTCCCTTCTCCGCCTTCAGGTCAACGACCAGGCTTTTCTTATTCCGGTTGAAATAGATGAAGAAACCCTGCCCGAAGCCTATGAGGCGGCGGGTGTCGTCTCCTTTGGGGGCCCGTTCAATCTTGATTACCTCGGCGCCCATGTCAGCCAGGACCAGGCCGCAGGTCGGTCCCATGACCGTATGCCCCATCTCCAAGACCCGGATTCCGCTGAGTGGAAGTTTCATATTATTATCCCCACTTTCCCTTAAAGACGGTGAGGCGCAAGTCGCAAGGCGCGATGGGAAAAACCTTCCATTTCCCTTCCGCTTACGCCTTGCCCTCTCGCGACTTGCGGGTTTCATTTTGTTGGCATTAGATGAGCGTGCTGGAGGGGGAGGATCAATCGCCGGAACGGATCACTCCCGCCGAATTCAGTGCCGCGATCTCATCCGGAGAAAACCCCAGCTCCTGCATGATCTCGGCGGTGTGCTGGCCCAGCTTCGGAGGCTGTCGGCGAAGGCTGCTGGGGTGCGAATCAAAGATCATGGGCAACACGGGCAGCTCCGCCGCAGGCCCGCTCGGGTCCACCACTTTCACGAGATGATTCCGGGCCCGCAAATGAGGATCCTGAAAAAGATCCATGGGCGTGTTGATCAGCGAATGGGGAACCTGGCTTTTCTCCAGACGTTCGAGCAGCGGACCGACGGGGATTTCGCTGACCATCTTTCGCACCCGTTCATTGAGCATCCCGTGCTTCTGCACCCGCCCCAGGTTGGTGCGCAGGGAAAGATCTTCCCAGAGGTCGTCCAGGTGAAATTCCCGGCAGAACCTTTCCCAGTGGGCATCGCCGGTGATGCCGATAAACACCTGGCGCTGGTCCTGGGTGGTGAAGATCCGGTAGATGGACCATCCCACGCCCTTCCCCTGCAGGCGCTCCGGCACCGGGGCAGGGCACTGCCCGGTTACCCCGGCCGTGGCCATATGCTGGGCAACGAAAAAAACCGTGGTCTCGAAGAGCCCCACCTGAAGCTGCTGCCCCCGGCCGGTTTCCTTCCTTTTATAAAGGGCGGCCAGAAGGCCGATGATCCCGAACATGGCCGCGCCGATGTCGATGATCGAAGTGCCTGCCCGAAGGGGCTGGCCGGGAGGCCCGGTCATGTAGGCCAATCCCCCCATCATCTGGGCCGGCTCATCCAGGAGGGGACGGTCCCCATACGGGCCGGGCAAAAACCCCTTGATCGAGCAATGAAGGACCCCGGGGTTGATGCCGCTCATGATGTCATACCCCAGCCCCAGTTTTTCCATAACCCCGGGGGCATAGTTATCGACCACGATGTCGGCGGTCTTGAGGAGGGCGCAGAAGATCTCCTTTCCTTTGGGGCTCTTCAAATCCAGCACCATGGACCGCTTGTTGCGNNTCGATCTTGATCACGTCGGCCCCAAGGTCGGCCAGGATTAATCCTGCGGAAGGTCCGGAGACGATATGCCCCAGTTCTAAAACGCGGATGTCGGAAAGCAAAAGCTCGGGATTCATCGCCTTATTTCTTCTTTCCCATGCCCAGAAGGTTCACGATATCCACGACCGCGGCTTGGCTCGAATCCCGGCCTCCGGCGATGGAATAGAGGAGCAGGAATTCCGGAATAAAGCATCGCTCCCCGAGATTTTTTCGGTTCGGCCTCTTTTTCCTCACGGCATTCTCCTTTCCATTTATTGAAGGGATTGGCGGTCTATTCCCCTGATGATTTCTCCGTCAGGCGATTTTGACCTGCTGAGCAAGGGGGGGCCGCAGGATCCACGGCTTGCCCGCTTTTGACACGGCGCTGTCCAGCGGGTGGGGGATGGCCTCCCGGACCATCTCCGTCACCTTCAAGAGGGCATCCAGGTCGATGCCGGTCTCAATCCCCATCTCGTTCAACATATTGACCAGATCTTCCGTGGATACATTGCCGGTGGCCTTGGGGGCGTAAGGGCATCCCCCGAGCCCGCCGATGGCCGAGTCAAAATCGGTCATGCCTGCTTCCAGCCCCGCCAGCGTATTGGCCAGGGCCAAGTCGCGGGTATTGTGGAGGTGGAGGGTCCAGTGGATTTGCGGGTAGCGGTCCTTCAGAGCCGCGCAAACATCGTACACCAGCCTGGGATTGGCGGTCCCGATGGTGTCGGAGATACCGATGCTGCGAATTCCCATGGCGATGTACCGATCGATGACCCGCCGCAACTGCGGGATGGTGACTTTCCCTTCAAAGGGGCAACCCAGGGAACAGGCCATCCCGCCCGAGGGTTCTATGCCCGCGTCGATGATCAAGGAAACGAGATTCTCGAAATCCTTCAGCGATTCCTCGACCGAGCGGTTGGCGTTGGCCCGGTTGTGCGATTCGGTGACCGACATCATGAGGTTGATCTTTTGGGGTTTGAAGGATATGGCCCGTTGGACGCCCCGCAGGTTGGGGGCCAGGACTCGGTAGGACACCCCCGGCGGCCGGTTGATTTTCGTCATCACCTCTTCCGCATCGGCCAGTTGGGGGATGGCCTTGGGATGGACAAAGGAGGTAGCCTGGATATCCGTCAGGCCGGTCTGGGAAAGTGCATTGATAATCTGGATCTTTTTTTCGGTCGGGATGAACTGTTTTTCATTCTGGAATCCGTCCCTCGGACCGACCTCTACCACCGTCACTTTGGGGGGAAGTCTCATTGGCAACTCCTTTAATGGGAGAATTCCCTGAGATATAATTAGGAGGTGGGAATTCATTCTGTCTTCCGTTTTCATGAATAGCAGAAAATCACCGGTTGTCAAATAAAAAATGGGATAAAAAATGGGATCCTGCGGGCGGGGGTTCGACGAGGGTTCCAGATGAACCTTTTGATCAACAACCGCGCCGGGGGGAACGCACCCTTGATCGCCGAAAGGGTTTCCGAAGGAATCTTAAAGGAGAATTCCCAGAAAGAGCGTGCCCCCTTCCTTCACCCGTTTCAAAGGATAGGCATGTCCAGGTCATAATACCCCCACCTGGACATTCCGAAACCTGGCTGGCGCCGTCCCATGGCCCACGTGGGCCACCTGCCCGGGCTCGCCCTTCCCGCAGTTGGGGGTGCCCCACATCTGCCAGTGGTCCCGGTCGGCCACTGCGTCACAGGAATTCCAGAATACGGGAGTGATCCCGGTGTAGGTGGGGTTTTTCACCATGGCCCCCAGCTTTCCCTTTCTAATCTCCCACCCGATTTCGGTCCCGAATTGAAAATTGACCCGCTTGTCATCGATGGACCAACTGCGGTTGGTGCTCAGGAAGAGGCCTTCGTCCGTATCGGCGATCATCCCCCCCAGGGTCCACTCTCCGGGTTCTAGGTTTATGTTCGTCATCCGGATCAGCGGGATCCGGTTCCATCCGTCGGCGCGCATGGTGCCGTTGCTTTCCTTTCCCAAGAGGGGAGCGGTCTCGCGCGAGGTGAGAAGATTGATCAGCCTTCCCTCGGAGATGATCGGGGTTCTCTCGGCTTTGATCCCCTCGTCATCGTAACCGAATGTTCCCAACCCGCCAAGGACCGTGGCGTCGGCTACGATGTTCACTAACCTGGAGCCATACGGGAAGCTCCCCACTTTCTCCAGGCTCAGAAAACTCGTTCCTGCATAGCTCGCCTCGGTACCCAGGATCCGATCCAGTTCGATGGGATGCCCGATGGATTCATGGACCTGGAGGGCGAGCTGGGAGCTGTCCAGAATCACGGTCGTGACCCCGGAGGGGCAGGGCTTGGCGGAAAGAAGTTGGGCGGCTTCTTCGGAAACTCTCTCCGCCTGTTCCTGGATTTTCATCCCCTCGACCCATTCATAGCCCCGGGTGGCAAAATTTCCGCGGAACGAATTGGGGTAGGAGCGGACCTGCACCTCCGCTCCCTCAATCGCCGTGGCCGATATTCCCGCCCCGCATTCCACGATTTTCTGCGCGATGAAAGACCCCTCGGTGGAAGCGAAAGTCTTTTCATTCGAGTAGGCCCCCAGGAAAGCCTCGGAGATCTTCACTTTCCGGTTGCGGCGAAGGATGGCATCCGTTTCCAGCAAGAGTCGGATTTTCTGGTCGATGGGGACGCCCAGGGGATCGACGGCGAAGGGCGTCTCATACCGGGCGACGACTGCCGGGCCGCGGGGGAAGATGATTTCTTTTTCTTTTATCTTAGAACTCTCTCGGGCGATCTTCCAGGCCCGGTCCAGGGTCTTTTCCATTTCGGTCTTATTTACCTTTGAGCTGGAGGCAAACCCCCAGGCCCCTTGGAAGAGAACTCTGATTCCGAAGCCCAGGTCTTCATCCCGGGTCAGGGTATCGACTTTCCCGTTTTTCACGGAGATTTCTTCAAACTGGCGGTGGACGACGCGGATGTCGGCGTAGGTGACCTTTTTTATTTCGGCTAGGTCGAGGACTTGATTGATGAGGTCCCTCATGAAAGACTCCTTAAAGAATGCCTAAAATTCGAAATGCCTAGAGTTAAATGTCTAAAATCGGAAATGCCTAAAATGCCTAAAATAAAATACCTCAAAAGTCTCCTCTTCGTCCTCTGGGGGCTCTGCGAGAGAAAATGGATTATTTCATAACGCGGAAACTCCCGAGAAATTGAAGCCGTCAATCTGCACGGCCGGCGCAACGGTTCCGGTCACGAACCTCCGCCCGTAAACCGAGCCGGAAGAACATATCTTCCTCTCCCGGGAGATCGCCTTAACCCTGGACAGGGCCTTCAAGATCGATTCGGTGAAACGGAGGTTCTTGATGGGATTCTTGATCTCTCCCTCTTCGATCAGAAAGGTCCCGTCCCGGGTCATCCCGGTGATCACCGCCTTCATGGGTTCCGCCACGTTGGTGTAATGGAAACGGGTTATATAGATTCCCTTCCGGACGCCCCGGACCATTTCTTCCACGGAAGAGTCGCCTTTCTTCAGGAAGAGATTTACAGGAATGGGCCCCTCCGTGTTGGGGGGCATCAGGGCATGTCCGGTGGAATTCTTATTTTCGCGGCCTGCGGTCAGGGAATCGTAGGTGATATCCCGGGCCACTCCATGATCGAAGAATATCACTTTCTGCTTGGGCACTCCTTCGAAGTCGAATGGGACCTGGAGACCTTCAGGGTCCAGGCCGTCGTCATAGATGGTTACTTTCTCGTTTACCAGTTGTTTGCCAAACTGGTTGCACAGAAAGGACCGGCCTTCCTGGACCGCCAGGGCGTGGAGCCCCAGATATCCCATGAAAGCGAGAAGCTCGTTGACCGCCTCGGGCTCCAAAATCACTTCGTACTCCCCCGGCGGAACCTCGATCGGGGTTGTTCCGGAGATCTTGGAGACCGCCGCCTGGGTAAGAGCTTCGATCTGTAGTTGAGATGGATCCCGGGAGACAAAGCCGGCATACCCCGACCCCTGGTCGTTTTGGGCGATCACGTGAAAAAACAGGTCGGAATATTTTTGACGGGCCTCGACGCCCAAGGAATTGACGACGGCTACCTTCACCACTCCGTGGGAGAAGGCCCCGGAGACCCGAGCCCCTTTTTCCCCGGCCAAGGCCATGGCCTGCCGGACGATCTCGACCTTTCTCCCGGCGGTGAGGGAACGGATATCCTCGAAATAGGTTCGGACCTCAGAAATCGGCTTGGGCCGGGGAAAAGAAAGGAAGTCCGGGTTGGGGGGCAAGGACCGGGCCAGGGAAATAGCTTTCTCCAGGGTGTTTCCCAAGGACGCCCGGTGAAGGACATTGGTGGTCACCCCGGCGACCTGCTTCCCCAATGCGGCCCGCAGAATCAGGGTTTGATTGCGCTCTGCCACGTTCTGATGGACCGACACCGGGGTGAACCGGGTCAGGGAAGAGTCTTCGGTCAGCAGCAGGGCTTCGGTCTGGTCGGCAGGAGACCGCTCCACAAGCTTTTTCAACGTTTTTAGGGTTATCTCGGCGGCAGGCATGATTTTTCCTTTGCGGACCTGGATTCCGTTTCCTATCTTCTCTAATTTGATTATAATAAATTCCGCAATTCATGTCACCTTCGCAGGGAAAGGAGGGTTTTATGGTGCTCTCTAAGAAAGAGATTTTGAAAGCCCTGGCAAAATGGAACCAGGCCTGGGATGATCATGACCTCGACGAGGTCATGGCCCTTTTCCATCCCCAGATCGTCTTTGAGAATTGGACCGGGGGGAAGGCCGAAGGGATAGAAGCGCTGCGCAAAGCCTGGGAGCCCTGGTTCAAAAACCATGGCGGGTTCCACTTCATCGGGGAAGACACCTTCGTCGACGAGGCTGTCCAGAAGGTCCTATACGAGTGGACCCTGGATTGGCAGTCCAGCGAGAAAGGATACCAGGGGAAGAGGGAAAGAAGAAGGGGATTGGACGTCATGCATTTTCAGGACGGGAAGATCATCCGTAAGAGTACCTACTGCAAAACGGTCCTGGAGATCGACGGGAAAAGAATCAAACTGGCAGCGGAATAAAAGACAGTTTCAGGGGGTAGACCCCAGGATGCAGGTCAAAATAGATGAGATTCCCGAGCATTGGGGTTGGAAGGAATCGATGTGCAGAATTGTTCCATCATGACAACAAATAATAGGAATAGATCGATCAACCCTGTAAGGGAAGGGGGATCCAAAATCTCTCCTGAGACCAACGTGGTACTTGGAAAGATTCCATTTCTGCGGGCGATAAACCCCCGCACTTGGAGAGATTCCAGTAACCGCCTCGAAGAGATGACGGATCCTGCAAGCGGCATTCATCTTGCACTCGTTTGATAATAATCACGGAAAGAGTTCGGGAGAAATTTGATTCCCATGGGAAAGACGGATAGAAAGCCACTCATGTTTTTGCTCTTTGTGCTGATGCTGGTCGCTTTGGGCGGATGCGGAGGGGGTTCAGGAGGGAATAGTTCCGGAAACAGTCCTTCGGGAGGGGGAGGCACGGGAGGGGGAGGCACGGGAGGAGGCGGTACGGGAGGAGGCGGTACGGGAGGTGGCGGGGGAGCAACCACTGGCTCGAGCTATCCGGCGGCCGCGGAGGATTGCTTCGACCTCATCAACCAGTATAGAGCATCCATCGGCCTGCCCCTGTATCAGCGGTGGAATGATGAGGAAGCATGCGCGGACAGTGAAGCCAAGAGGGACGCGGAGGCGAACAGACCGCACGGTTCTTTCGGGTCATGCGGCGAGTGGGCCCAGAACACCTGCCCCGGCTGGTCCGGAACTCCCGAGAGCATGATCGGGTCCTGCCTGCAGGCTATGTGGGCCGAAGGACCGGGCTCGGACTTCTCCACCCACGGGCACTATATCAACATGTCGAGCACGCAATACACCCGGGTTGCTTGTGGTTTCTATGTGACTCCCGACGGCCATGTGTGGACCGTGCAGGATTTCAGGTAACCCGTCGAGCATCAACTTATGCGCCCTTCTATGGCCTGAATGCTTCTCTTCGAGACAAGGTCCCCATAGGATGGAAAGGGTCGAGAGGATTTTCTAGCCCCGGAATCCGGCCGAAAAGGAAACCCGAGAGTCAGCGCGGAAAATTTCGGTATAGAGCTTGCTTCCCAATAGGGGCTGTATCAAAGTTCAAACCAAACCCAAAATGCCCCCCATTTCCCCTCTTTTTTTGCTCATAAAAAACAGGTAATGTAAAAAGGTATGGATCGTTGCTTCTCCGACATCAAATTGGTATGGCATCTCCTGGCGGGTATACTTGCGGTTGGATTGGTTTTTCCTTCTGTCTCCTTTGCCCAGGGAAATTATGAGATCCAGGTATACCCATCGGAAACGGCTTTGCCCGGAGAAACCTGGGTGGAGTTCCATAGCAATATGGCCCTCAGAGGCTCGACCCAGATGGTCGGTGGGGTACTGCCCACCGAGCATGCTTTGCATGAGACTGTCGAGGTTACCCATGGCTTCACCCCATGGTTAGAAGTGGGCTTCTATACCTTCACCAGCGTTCAGTCAGGGGGCGATTGGGATTGGGTCGGGAATCACATTCGCCCCCGGGTTCGGGCTCCCGAGAGCTGGGGGTGGCCCGTAGGCGCCGGTCTGTCTCTCGAATTCGGTTATCAGCAGCGCCGTTTCTCGACGGACACGTGGACGCTGGAAATCCGGCCGATTATTGACTTCCGCAGGGGGCCCTGGTACCTGGCCTTCAACCCTTCTCTGGGCGCATCCCTGCGGGGAGAGAGCCAAGGAGTCGAGTTGCAGCCCAGTTTAAAGATCAGTTATGCCTTCCACCCGCGTATCAGCGGCGGGATAGAGTATTACACCTCCCTGGGGACCCTCAACCGCCTCGACTCTTTCCAGCAGCAGCAACATTCCCTTTATGCCGCCATCGACCTGAACCTCGGTCCTGAATGGGAGGTAAATTTTGGGGTGGGGTGGGGGCTGACGGAAAGCACGGACCGCCTCATCATCAAAACGATCCTAGGGCGCCGCTTTTGATCAGGGATCCCCGCCTTTTCGATATTTCGCCGAGTGCCCAGCTTCCGGGAATTTTGTCAAAAAATTCCCCAGCCCTTTTTCTCCAGCAAGGAAGAGAGGAGTGGGGGAATGAACCTCCGCGGGTGGCAAAACATGGGGAACGGATGGTCATCCTGCGCTGGGAGGCAGGAGCGGTTCGGCCCCCTGGAAGGATTATCCTAAAACAGGTCCTTAAAGGCACGGGCTGCGGTGTAGATACTACCCACCCCGCAGATGTACTGGGCGACCCTCAGGGTCTCGGCGATCTCTTCCTTCGTGGCCCCGGCTTTCATCGCCTGCTCAGCCAATGATCTTACCCCCTCCACCGCCCCGACGGATGCATCCAAAGCCATGGCCATGAGAAGTTTAACCTTCCTGGGTAAGGCTCCGTCGGCAAGAGCCAGAGCATTGGTATTCTGGACGAGTTTCAGGAGCTCCGGATCGATTTTTTCGAAGATCTTCAAAGGATGCTCGGCCATTCTCTCACACTCCCTCATGGCAATACATTTCCTTCATTCTTCCCGGACACTGCCCGCACGGCCGTGCCATAACGTTCAAACGGGGTTGTGATTTCAGGGGCAGGCTCCAGGTTCAATACGCGCTCGCTTGATTCAACAGCTTGATTTCCGAATGATCCAATCCGAGCTCCGGCGCTTTGATCAAATCATGCAGTTGTTCGATGCTCGTGGCGCTGGCGATGGGAGCCGTGATACTGTGGCGCGCCATCAGCCACGCAAGAGAGACCGTTGCCGGAGTTGATCCGCGCTGTTTAGCCACCCGGTCAAGGGCTTCGAGGATGCGAAACCCGCGTTCATTTAAGTATTTCCCGACTCGCTGTGCCCGGGCGCTCCCGGTTAAATTTTTTTCCGAGCGATACTTCCCGGTGAGAAACCCGCTGGCCAGGGAGAAGTAACTGATGACGCTTAGCCCCTTTTCCAGGCAAAGAGACTCGAGCTTGCCCTCATATTCGGCGCGGTCATAGAGATTATAAAAAGGTTGCAGGCTCTGGTAGCTTGGATACCCCTTTTGTTCACTGATCTGCAATGCCAGCCGAAGCCGTTCGGCGCTGTAGTTCGATGCCCCGATGGCCCTCACCTTTCCTTGCTGGATCAGGAGCGCATAGGCTTCGAACGTTTCCTCCATGGGCGTCTCGGCATCGTCGGTATGCGACTGATACAGATCGATGTAGTCCGTCTGCAGGCGTTGGAGGGAATCTTCCGCGGCCTGAAAAATATAAGCTTTGGAGAGCCCTTTCTTTCCCGGGCCCATCTCCATTCCGACCTTCGTGGCGATGATCACCTTTTCCCGCTTCCCGCTCCGCTGGATCCATCTACCGAGAATGGTCTCGGATTCTCCCCCCTTGTTCCCGGGAAACCACTTGGAATAGACGTCCGCCGTATCGATAAAATTGAATCCTGCATCCACAAAGGCATCCAACAGGGCAAATGACTTTTTCTCATCCACCGTCCATCCAAAGACGTTTCCACCGAACGCCAGCGGACTCACTTCTAATCCGGACTTTCCAAGCCTGCGGCTTTTCATTTTCACTTTCCTCCAGGAATCGTTCCCCCCCAGACTCCCCAAACTCGACCCTATATCCCAAACAATTATGTATCGAAATTTACGCCCTCTGACAGACCCTGTCAATCACTGTTTCGATCTCGCCTACCCCCATCTTTTCCTCGGGGGAAGAATTCCATGTCTTCACGCTAATGTCAGGCCCATGACGAAGGAAATCCTTCAATTTAGCGGGTGGTGAGTTATTTTGCCAATCCTTCAAGGAGAAAGAGTCCGAGAGCATGCCTTAGAGGCAAAGAAGGTAAAATGGCGGGGAGAGGATTCGCCCCTTGTTTAATGGCGGGGGACTTTTCGGGCGGCTACTTCTTCAAATTTTGCGAAATTCCGCTTGACCATCGTCAGGAGTTTCTTCGCCTTGGAATAGTCGCCTTTCTCGCCTGCCAGCTCCATTTGATAAGAGGCTTCTTGCAAGGGCCGAGCCCGCATGGTCCCGGAAGTTCCTTTGAGAGCATGGCCCTGGTAACGGATGGCGGGGGCGTCTTTCTTGGAGATGGCCTTGCCGAGGGAATCAATCCGCTTGGGGGTGTCTTCAAGGAACGTAGTCACGATCTGTTCCAGGAGTTCCTCGTTGTTATCGATCTGCTGGAGCAGGGCTTGGTGATCAAAGACAAGCCGGCCCGTTTCGTCAGCCCGAGATTCTTGGGCGGGGGGGGATTCCCTCCGGCTTTGAGCCCATTTCGTAAGCATCTCCGCTAATTCCTTTTGCTGG
>PMCE01000298.1 GCA_003154025.1 Syntrophaceae bacterium | reverse complement strand
TGGTCGATGACCTCGAGCGAGGTGATGCTCTCCGCCTGGGCCTTGAAGTTGGTGATGATCCGGTGCTTGAGAATGGGACGGATCACCGCTTTGACATCCTCCACCGAGGCGACGTACCGTCCGTCCATGATCGCCTTGGCTTTGGCCGCCAGAATCAGGTGCTGCGATGCCCGTGGCCCCGCGCCCCACTCCACCCAATCCTTGATGAAGGGCAGGGCCTCCGGCTCGCGGGGGCGCGACGCCCGGAGCAGCCTGACGGCGTAGCCGATCACGTGGGAGGAAGCCGGGACCTTGCGCACCAGCTCCTGCATCTCCTTGATCTTCTGCCCGGTGATCACCTTCTGCAGGACCGGCTGGTAGGCGGAAGTGGTCGCGGCCACGATCTCCATCTCCTGCTCCAGGGGAGGGTAGTCGATGGAGATGTTGAACATGAACCGGTCGAGCTGCGCCTCCGGNNGCCGCCTGGGTCTTGGGAGGAGTGCGGTTGATCTCATCGGCCAGGAGAATGTTGGTAAAGATGGGCCCCTTGAGGAAGCGGAAACTGCGGCGCTTGCTGCCCGTCTCCTCCTCCAGGACATCCGTCCCGGTGATGTCCGAGGGCATGAGGTCCGGAGTGAACTGGATGCGGTTGAACCTCAGCTCCATGATTCCGGCCAGGGTGGAGATGAGCAGGGTCTTGGCCAGGCCGGGCACCCCCACCAGGAGGCAGTGCCCCCGGCAGAAGAGGGCGATCAGGGTCTCTTCGATCACCTTCTCCTGCCCGATGATCACCTTGTGGATCTCCTGAACGATCTCGGCTCTCTTGCGGCCCATCTCTTCCACGTGAGCGAGGTCTTCGTCGGTTACCTGTGCTTCCATCGCCGTTTCCATTCTCTTCCTCACCGAATGAGTTTGCGCGCCGTCTCTCTTTCCCGCAGGGCGGGCTCCGGATTCCCCAGCCTTTCATAAACCAGGGCCAGATCCTGGTGAACCTCCGGGTTGAAGGGGTTGATCTGAATCGCTTCTTCCAAAGACTCCCGGGCCGAGGAAAAATCCTGGAGCTGGAGATAGGCCTTACCCCGGTAGGAATAGATGGTGGGATGATCCGGAGCGACCGCCCCTGCTTCCCCCAGGACCTTCAGCGCCTCGGGCCCCCGGCCCAGGCGGATGAGCGCATCCGAGAGGCGGTTCAAGACCGGAACCGACTCCCCGCTTTCGGCCAGGGCCCGGCGGTACTCGAGGACCGCCGCCTCCATCCGGCCCCTCTCCTTGAGCCGGTCCCCCAGATGGGCCCGGTTCCGGGCGATCAGCGATTTGATCTCGTCCATGTCCATCCGTTCTTCGTCGGCCTTCCCCCCTTTGATCTTGTAGCGCCGCGCCCGGACCCCCTCCATCTCCTTCAGGCCCTTTTTCGCCAGAGACTCCCTCCACTTGTCGCTGAACTCGGGGAAAGGCCATCCCAGGACCTGCTGAATGGCATCCCTGGCCCCTCCCGGAGAGTCGCCGCCCGTTGCCATGCGGCCCATGACCTCCCGGAGTCCCGGGTCCCCGGACCGCGAGAGGATGAAATCGATGACCGAGGCGGCCTGGGCGTAGGCCAGCTGCACCTCCTCCGGGGTCTCCAGCTTGATGAAGGAGTTCTCCATCCTCTCCCAGTCAATGAGTTTCCCCTGGGCCACGGCCTGAGAAAGAAGGGTCTGGTATAGCGGGCTCAGATAAGACGGCCCGCTGCGCCACCGGGTCTCCTCGTACTTGGCCAGCCCTTCATGGAACCAGATGGGGGCCTTGTTGGCCGTGACTTTCATGATCAGGTAATGGAGATACTCATGACTGATGGAATCCAGCCAGCGGTACCCGTAGACCAGGGACCGGGGGGAGAGGATCAGTAATTTGTTGAACTGGGCCAGGCCCACCGCCCCCGCCACTTCGATGTCCCGCGCCGAAAGGGTGGAGCAGAGGTAGAAGGCTTTCGTGTCGGGGAAGACTTCCACACGGATTTTCTCTTGCGGCTGAAACCCGTACCTCCGGGCCATGACCTGGTAGGTCCTCTCCAGGGTATCCCGGAGGTAATCCACCAGGATCTCATCCTGCCGCTCGTCGAGGTAGATGAGGAAATGGGCGCTCTCATACTTGCGGAAGGAGGAAATCACCTCCAGGGTCGACTCGATGAAGAGGGAAAAGGCTCTCCGCTTCTCTTCTTCCCCGCCGGTATCCAGGGCCGATTGGATCAGCCTCTTGGCCTCGGAATAATCCCCCCGGTAGAAGGCAGCCCGGGCGGCAATCTCCAGGACCTGCGGGTCGCGGCCGTCGGTCTTCAAGAGGCCTTCCGCCTCCTTCCAGGCCGCCTCCACATCCCACCGTTCCAGCTTTTCCTCGACCGAGTGGAGCGCCTGGGGAGCGACGGCCTGCCCGGCGGAAGGCAGAACCAGCAGAGATAATAAGATCAGGATGGGACCCATTTTTTTCATTGCTTAGTCCCCGACCAATGCGGTAACGGATTGTAGGGGCAACCCTGCGTGGTTGCCCATCNNCCCTACAATATTATGTTTGGCTTTGGCTATACCAGCTTAGGAAATAAATACATTTCTTTTTCTACGCACTCGTCGCTCTCTGCGGTCCATCATTTATTTTTTGTTAACGCCTCATCCGCGTTCGTCCGCGTCCCATTAATCGGCGCGTTCGGGGAACGCGCCCTACATTCGTTTCTTAAATTGTAGGGCCCGTTCCCCGATCTGGCCGCTTGTTTGGCGCTTATGAAATCTAAGTTCATCTGTGTCCAATTGAATCCTTTATTCGCTCAACCCGCGAAAATACTGTTCCACCTCGCGCTTATAGGGGGAAGGGCCGTTCTCCTTCAAGGCATCCATGACCTTCTCCCGAAAGGCCTTCGGAACCTGGTAGGCCTCTTTCGAAGGAGGGTCGAACTCCTCCCGGTCGATTCCCGTATACCCTCTCTCGATGGGCCTCTTGACCTCCGGCTGGGGAAGGGTCGGCAGGGGGGCCCATGGGCCGTAATACCAGCCGGGCCGGGGATCGTACCCCCAGGGGCGGCCCCACCGGTTGAACTGGCCGCGCATGGCCATCTGCTGGGACATCTGCCTCATGGCCTGCTGGGACTGGTTCAGGCGGCGCAGGACCTCCTGCTCCGGAGGGATGGCGCCGGGGGCATCTTCGCCCTTCAGCTTGCCCGAGGCTTCGCCCATGGAATCCGCCGCGCCTCCGAGGTTCTTCAGGACCTCGCTGTCCATGCCCGGGAAAAGCTGGGCCAGCATCTCCAGCTTTTCTTTCAGCTCGCGAGTCCTCTCCTTCAGGTCTCCCTGACGCGAAGAGAGCGAGGGAAACTTTTCCTTCTGGGTCTGCTCCATGACCTCCTGTGAATCGGGACGCAAGCCCTCCATCATCTTTTTCATCTCTTCCAGGAGCTTCTGCGCCTCGGGGTTCCCCTCAAACTCCTTCATCCACTCTTCGATCTGCTCCGCAAGCCTCCCGGCCCTTCCGTCCTGGAGGAGTTTCTCGCCCCCCTGAACTCCTTCTCTTGCCTCGGGGGGTAGAGACTGGCGGAGGCGCTCCAGATACTCACGCAGGATGGGTTGTGAAGCCTTCAACCTCTTCTCCGCTTCTTCCTCCATTCGCTCCCGGAGCTCCCGGTCGATCCTCTCGGTCTCCCGCAGGATCTCTCTCTGTTCGGAAAGGATCTTGTCCATTTCCCCAGCCTGGCGGGACATTTCCCCCTGCATGCGGTCCATTTGGGACCGCGCTGCCTGGGATCCTGCCCGGCCCAGGGCCGCCATCATTTCCGAAAGGGACTGGAGGAGCCTCTGGGCCGCCTCCATGGCTCCCGCCAGGTCCCCGGCCATGAGCTTTTTCTGGATCTCCTCCAGGTCCTGGAAAAGGTCCTGAAAGTCAAGGGCCCCAAGTTCCGGGCTGTTGACGAACTCGTCGGGCAGCTGGGGAGCCATCCGCGTCAGGGCGTCCATGATCGAACGGAGGAGCTCGGTCAGTTTCTTCAGCTCCTTCAGGGCTTCCTCCAGACCCTCCTTGTTAAGCGGGGCCTTCAAGTCTTTCAGATAATCCATGAGCCGTTGCTGTCGGTTTCTCAGTTCCCGGGCCAGGGCTTCCAGTTCATTCATGCGCGCCTGCTTGGCGATCTCCTCCGCCAAAAGGGCCAGCCGTTCCATCTCCCGGGTGACGGTCTCTCTCCCCTCGAAGGGCATTCTCTCCTTCAGGGAAGAGAGATTCTTTCTCAACGCCTCAAAATCCGACTGATCCCGCTGTCCTCCCATTTTCTCCACGCTTCGTTCCAGCCGTTTCAGGATTTCTTCCATCCTTCCCATCAGAGCCTGCCGGTCTTTGGCTTCCTCAAGGTGGTCCGCCAGAAGGCCCAGGAGCGCATCGGCGATCTGCTGGGCCTCTTCTCCTTCGCGGGCCGCCCGGGCCTTCTCATCCCGGATGGAGACGGTGAAGGATTTGGAATAGCCCACTTTGGGCCCGGAAACGGTGTCGTTGTCCCAGACCCCCAACCGGTAGATGACCTTCTCCCCGGGGGTGAGGGCCAGGCTGCTCATCTCCCACTTGAAGGTCTGGGGCGGAAGGAGCCGCTCTCCGCTGGGGCTCTTTAGGCTGACGGAGTATTCTCTCTCCCCCTTCCGGTAAAGCAGCTTCACGGCGGTGATCCCGAAATCATCCCTCGCGGTGTACATCACCGGGATCTCTTCTTCGCCCGAAATCTCCAGGTCCTGGGCGGGCAGGAGAATTTCCCCCTCCGGGGGTTTATCGGGTTTGATCTGGATGGAGTATCGGACCGGGTCGGGATTCTCAAAACCGAATTCGTCTTTCACCTTGAAAGAATAGTGACCGGGATAAAGAACCAGCCAGTTCCCCCGGAAATTCTCCCCTTGAACCTCCAGGGGCAGGGCCGACTCCTGGTTCAAGACCATTTCCGCCTCGGCCACTTCTTTCGTCAAATCCCCTTCCAGGTTCACCACCGTCCCCTTCAGGGCCTCGACGTGTCCCCCCTCTTTGGTCTCCCGCGGCAGGCGGGCATATTCCGGCGGGATCAGCGTGAGCCGGACGTTCTTCACGTCGGGAGGGTCCACCACCCGAAGGGCGTAGACGGGAGAGGCGGAGCGGCCGTTGTAAGCCTGGTAGCGGAAGGAGACCTGGGGGTTGACGACCTGGTAGGAAAATCTCCCCTCCCCCTGAGCGTTCATGGCGACGCGCATCTCCTGGCCCGCCTCCGGCCGGATAGCCAGGTTGAGCTTTTCGGGGATCGTTCCCGTGGCCCGCGCTTGAATCCGTAGAGGCGTGCCCCGCAGAATAACCGATCCTTTGGGGTCCAGGGAGATCAGGGTTTCCCGCGCCGGCAGGGCGGAGAGAGGGTTGGTGACCAGGGCGAGCGATCGTGCCAGGAAAGAGGGATCCAGGATGACCACCGCCAGGAAGGCCAGAAGGATGGGGGCGAGCAGGCGCAGATGCCGGCCGGCTCTTTTCAAACGTATGACCTCCGAAGGGTGAAGGGAGGAAATTTTCTCCGCCGTCTTCCTGATCTGGGCGGCGATCAAACCGGAGGACATCTGCCCCGGCCCGGATTCTGCCTCCAGCTGGGGAAAGAGGAGGAGAGAGTTGGTCACATCATCCCGCAGGTGCGGGAATTTAGCCTCCAGCTCTTTCGCCACCCGGCCCGGAGGAAGCCGGAGGAATGTCTTGCGGAATCCTCTTACCAGGAGAAAGACAAGGAAGGAAACCGCCCCCAGGGAATAGATGAAAGCGACATACCAGAAGGCCTCCCCCAGGGCCAGGGGGAAGAAACTCCCCAGCAGAGCCAGGAGAAAGGCGGCTAAGAAGAGAAGAAGGAATTCGAGGACAAAAAGGATTTGCAGACGGAGGGCTAGGACTCGGAGAAACCGACACAGGCGGTCATAATGCTGGGTTATGCTTTCTTTCACCGCCCCATCCTATCTGAATTAGGGTATCATTTTATAGCACATGGAAGGGCGGATCAACAGGAATAAGATCATAAGGCGGGCCTTTTTATCCCTGAAGTTCCATTGCGCCCTTCCGAATAGTATAATACAAAAAATTGATGGACTCGTAAAAAGTCTCAATAGGTGTCACCCCGGCGAAAGCCGGGGTCCAATCCCGCCAGGGGCGGGGTTGAAATAACTGGATTCCGACTTTCGCCGGGATGACCAATCTTATTTAATTTCGGCTTTTTGCGAACTCATCAGGCGCCGCCGCCCGAAAGGGGGGGCCATCACGCCCCGGGCGTGACCACTTCCCTAAACTCTCCCGCTGCGCCGGGGTGAAGGGTTTGATATATGCGTGTGAGCCGTCGATTCTTTCTCCCTTTCTTGGTCTCTTTTTTTCTCCTGCCTGGCTTCTCCCGGGGAGCGATGTTTCAGGAAACCCTGCCCAACGGCCTACGCACGGTTCTGATCGCCAACCCCGGGACGACTTCGGTCTCCGTGGACCTCTGGGTC
>PMCE01000113.1 GCA_003154025.1 Syntrophaceae bacterium | reverse complement strand
CTTTGAACTTGGGCCCGATGATCTCCATGGCGCCGATCAGGCCTTTTTGCAGGATGCTCTTCGCCTCCACGCCCTTGCGGATCAGTTCCCCGATGTGGGCTTGGATTTCTTTTTCGTCTCCGTTGAGAACAGCGTCCTGGACGGCCTTGAAAAGCTCATCCGTCGCCGCCTGGGGAGCCACCCTCGCCGCTGCCCGCCGGAGCGCGGCTTCGGTAAGGGGTCGGGCCGCCCCTCCTTCCAGGGGCAGGCGTCCCCGGGCCTGGACGATCTCCCCGATGCGCACCAGGCGGTTGAAGTCGGCGTCCCGCGGGGTCGTGTCGGCCACACCCAGGATGAAGCGCTTTCCCGGCGCGATCCCCCGAAAGAGGTTGTCAAGGTACGCCAGGAATTCTTCTCCGCCGGCCGAGGAGGGCAGGAGCATGTTGGAGGGGACCCCGCCCATGATGGTCAACCGGTCAGCCCAGTGACGGTAGTAGTCTTCGACCCTCACCTTGGTCATGGGAAAGGGGCAGACGGACTCGGCCACGTGCATCCCCGAATCCCGTATGAGGTCCAGAAGCCCCTGATTTTCCCCGTCGCAATGGCAGAAGACGAGCTTCCCCTTCGCCTCCATCGCGGCGGAGGCCTTCTGAATCCAGGGGAGCAGCTCTTTTTCAAAATAAGGGGGATAGGTGATCACCTCATCATAGTTGCCCCCCCAGTTGACCGCCAGGGCGGGGGATTCGGCGATGATCTTCAGGGCCTTCTCGTAGAGGGGCGTCATGGCTTCAGCCAGGGCCCGCATCTCTCTCTGGTGGTCGTGGTAGTGGAAGAAAAACTCCGTGGCGTCCAGAAAATATTTCTGGATGTGATGCATGGGGGACGCCGCCCCGGCCAGCCAGGCGGCGCAGAGACCGTCTTCCCCCACCTCCTTTTCCCATCGGAGGAACGAATCATAATGAGGAACCAGGTCGATGTTTTCAAAGAGACAGGCGGCGACCCGGTAATCCTCCGGCTTCTTGATGAGGTGGTCTTCGATCCAGTGGATGGAGACTCCCCCCCTCCTCATCTCTTCGCTGTAAACCTTGCAGGTCCGCACCATCCCTTTGGGGGTGTGGTATTCGACGGAGATCCGCTCCCCTTCCTCCTTTACCCGGATATCGATTCTGGGCGAGAAGACGAATTTGAAAACATGCTCCTTCAGGGCGTAAGTCCCGAGGGCCCGGTGGAGAAGCGCGTCCGGCGCAAACTGGTAGGTGAAATCGACCGAGGCGGTCATCAGCCCCCACCTTTCAGCCCGCGAAATCTCGTAGGCCGTCCTTCCCCGGTGTTGCGCAGGCAGGGTCCCGGCCCGGGCATTGGCGGCGTACCACAGATCGATCCGGGGAAAACCAAAAGAGNNGTAGGGAAGAAGGTCCGGCATCTCCCCCCGGGCGGCTTTCAAAATTCTTTCTTTGTGGGTCACCGTCTCTCTCCTTCTTGGCAGGGTCTTCGGCATTACAGAAATGCGGAATGCGGGAATAAAAACCTATGTCTAAGAAAGATCAGGGGCTCGAAAAAGGCCCTGGCATCGCAGACCTCCTCTTGGGACGGTGCTCGATGCAGGCAATTGAAACTATTTTTTAAGTTTAAAGCATTTTTAAAGATCTTCCAAAGGGAAAAACATCCTGGCACCCGGGCCGCCTTCGTCAGCCCATTTCCGGGACACAACGCTGACGCGCCCAGCCGTTTTTCCTAAAACTGGGTATAATGGAGGTACATTCACTGGACTGCGGAAACATGGCGGGAAAAGAACAATTCGGGCAAGAGAATAAACCCTCCAAGGACTCGGGCGACGATCAGGGGAGAGCCATGATCGAAGTGGAAGGCCTGACCAAGAACTACGGCGCGGTCCGCGCAGTCGACCACGTGTCTTTTAAGATCCCGTCCGGCCGGGTATTCGGCCTGCTGGGGCCCAACGGGGCGGGAAAGACCACCACCATTAAAATGTTAACCACCTTGAGCGTCCCCGATGCGGGCCGGTGTTGGATCGACGGCGTCGAGGTGAACAAGGACCCTCTGTCGGTCAAGGTGCGCATCGGCGTCGTCCCGCAGGAAAATAACCTGGACCGGGACCTCACCGCCTACGAGAACCTGCAGATCTATGCCTGGCTGCACCGGGTAAAACATGCCCGGGAGGAAATTCAGTCCATGCTGCAGGCCGTGGACCTGTGGGAGCGGAAAGACTCGGTGGTCAACCAATTCTCGGGGGGCATGCAGAGGAGGCTTTTGCTGGCCAGGGCCCTCCTGCCCAAGCCGCTCGTTCTCTTCCTGGACGAGCCCTCGATCGGCCTGGACCCGCAGATCCGGAGGCAGATGTGGGACATGATCCGCAAGACGAAGATCGAAGGGAGAACGATCGTCCTCACCACCCACTATATCGAAGAAGCCGAAGCTCTGTGTGACCGGGTGGGAATTCTCGCCAAGGGAAAGCTGATCGCCCTGGACAGCCCGCAGAGCCTGAAGGCCATCGTGGGAGAATACGTGGTGGAATTCATCAACCCGGAAGGGAAGCTCCTCCAGCAAATATGCCGCAACCCGGAGGAGGCGCACGCNNTGGGATACCTCTTCTCCGCCATGATGTCCCCGATCATCTACCTGATCGCTTTCGGGCTGGGCCTCGGGAACCGCGTCCAGATCGGCAACCTGGATTATCTCAGCTTTCTCCTTCCCGGGCTGGTGGCCATGAGCTCCATGAATAACTCCTACACCTGGGTGGCGAGCAACATCAACCTGAACCGGGTTTACTTCAAAACCTTCCAGGTCTTCGTCCAGGCCCCCATCCGCCCCTCCTCGATTATGATCGGAGAAGTCCTCGCCGGCATGGTCAAGGGGCTTTTCGCTTCGGTCCTGATCATCGTCGTGGGACTCCTCGCCTCCCCCCGCTTCTTCCTCACCCCTCTTTTTTTCGTCACCCTCCTTTTGAATTGTCTCCTGTTCGCCAGCCTGGGCGTGATTACGGGCATGCGGGCAAAATCCCACGAGGATACCGCCACCTACTCCAATTTCTTCATCATGCCCATGGCCTTCTTCAGCGGAACCTTCTTCCCCCTGGATCGAATCCCGGCCGTGCTCCAATGGATCATCTACATCCTCCCCCTGACGCACGCCAACATCGCCATCCGCAAAGAAGTGCTCGACCAGGAAGCGATGATCTCCCTCCTGATTCTGGTAGGGTATGCCATCGCTTTTTTCCTGTACGGCTCATCCCTGATCAGGAAATACAGTGAATAAATCTCCGCCTTAAACCCGCATGGCATCCTGCGCAAAAAGCTCGAAGAGATAATTTTGAGGAGAATATGGGTTTACATTTCCGAAAAATTATCCTATTTTAAATAGCAATTTAGCTCACAGCTCATTGCTCATAGCCAAAACGGCTGACTTTGGCTATCGCCTATGAGCCATGAGCTAAATTGCTCTTACGCTATGCTCTCTGCTCTATGCGATTTTTAAGAACCCGGGAGGATGAAGATGAATTCTGAACAATTGGCCATCGCCAAAGCCGTGGAGTCACGGCAGGAAAAATTCTGGAAAATCTCCGATGCCATCTGGAGCTATGCGGAATTGGGGCTGGAAGAATTCCGATCGGCGAAGCTTCTGGCTGACCTGATGGAGGGTGCCGGCTTCAAAGTGGAGCGCGGGGTCGCCGGGATGCCCACGGCTTTTGTAGCCACCTGGAGTAACGGGAACGGAAAACCCGTCATCGGGTTTCTGGGGGAATACGATGCCCTCCCCATGCTTTCCCAGAAGGCCGGGGTTCCGAAAAAAGATCCCCTGGTCCCGGGTGCGCCCGGCCACGGGTGCAGCCACAATACCATGTTCGTCACCCAGGCCCTGACTGCCATCACCCTCAAAGAGATCATGGAGAAGAAGGGGTTGAGCGGCACGCTGAAAATCTATGGCTCCCCCGCGGAAGAAATTCTGACCAGCCGTCCCTTCATGGTGAGGGCGGGCCTGTTCGAAGGGGTGGACGTGGTCCTGGACAATCACGGGGAAAGCGCCTTCCAGGTGGCTTACGGGATGGAAGGCACGGGCATGGTCTCCTTCATCGTGACCTTCAAAGGGAAGACTGCCCACGCCGGTGCCTTACCCTGGATGGGTAGGAGTGCTACCGACGCGGTCGAGCTCATGCATGCCGGGACAGAGCGGATGCGCGAGCATCTGCCCACCACCCAGAGGACCCACTGGGTCACCCTGGAGGGGGGAGAGGCGCCCAACGTGGTTCCGGACCGCGCTTCCACCTGGTACTTCATCCGCGACTTGGATGAGAATGTGGAGAAAAATTTCCAGTGGGCCCTGGACTGCGCCAAGGGGGCCGCGCTCATGACCCAGACGACTTACGAAGTAAAGACCCTCGGGGCCATTCACCAGCGGTTTCCCAATAAACTTCTGGCCGAGCTCGTCTTTGAACATATCAAAGCCGTTGGCAGGCCTTCCTACACCAAAGAAGAAGAGACCTTCGCCCGGGCGCTCCAGACTGAGGCCGGGTATCCGGTCGTGGGGATGGAATACCCCTTGAAAATCGTATCCCCCGAATCCGAGCCCCTGAGGGGCGGGTCCAGCGATGTGGGGGATGTCACCCTGGTCGCTCCCACCGTAAGCCTGCGTTTCCCGGTGCGCGTCCCCGGCTCTCCTTCCCATCATTGGACCGTGGTTGCGGCCTCCAAGACGTCGATCGCCCACAAGGGGATCACGGCCGGNNCGCTCTGACGGCCAAACGGCCTTACAAGTCCTTTCTCCCCGAAGGCGCCGAGCCCCCCCTGGGGTTTTACACCGAGCTGATGGGGAAATACCGGCCGGCGATGGAAAAATTCTACCTCAATCCATAGAACAGCTCATAGCTCATGGCTCATAGCTCATAGCCTAAAAAACTCGGTTTTGCCCATGAGCTATGAGCCAAATTGCTATGAGCTAGATCGCTATGAGCTGAATTGCTTTTGCGCTATGCCCTATGATCCATGCCCCTTGCGTTCTTAATCTCAAAAGGAGGAAATCATGTCTTACGAGTACCTGGGACAAAATGTAATCCCTGT
>PMCE01000276.1 GCA_003154025.1 Syntrophaceae bacterium | reverse complement strand
CTTGATCCCAATACCGAAGTCCTTCCTCTCCTGGGGTCGAGCGAGGGGCTCTTCCTCATTCACCTTTGCCTCCTGGACTGCGGCGATACGGCCCTGGTCCCGAATCCCGCCTACCCTTCCTACGAGGCGGGAGTCAAGCTCGCCAGCGGGGAAGTCGAATTCTTCCCCCTCCTGAAGAAGAACGGATTCCTGCCCGACCTGGCTTCCATCCCTTCGGAGGTGGCCAAGAAAGCCAAAATGATCTGGGTCAATTACCCCAACAACCCGACCGGGGCCAGCGCCGACCTGAAATTCTACCGGAACCTGGTCGAGTGGGCGAGATCGTATGATGTAGTGGTCGTATCGGACAATCCTTACTCCGAGGTCTGCTTCGACTGCCGGCCCCCGAGCTTCCTGGAAGTGCCGGGAGCCAAAGAAGTGGGGGTGGAGCTCCATTCCCTGTCCAAATCCTACAACGCCTGCGGCTGGCGCACGGGGATGCTCGTGGGCAACAAGGATATCGTCGCCGGTATGGCCAAGATCAAATCCCATTCCGACCGGGGCATGTATTATCCCATGCAGGTAGCGGCGACGAAGGCCCTGAACGGGCCCATTGACTTCATGGAAAAACGGAATAAGGCCTTTCAGGAACGCCGCGATGTGGTGGTCAAGGGATTGCGGGATATCGGCCTGGAGGTGGAGAGTCCGAAGGCCACTTTTTACATCTGGTCCACCATCCCGCGGGGGTTTGCCTCCCAGGAGTTTTGTTATAAGGTGCTGGATGAGGCCAACGTCTGGATGATCCCGGGTTCGATGTACGGAAAATACGGGGAAGGCTATCTACGCATCGCCCTGACCCATCCGGCGGAACGGCTGGCCGAGGCCATGGGCCGATTGAGGAGTTTCCGGTAAGGAAACCCGCCTGAGGCGGGAGGGAAGGAAACGGTATGTCCAAAGTGGAAGTGCGGAACCTTCGGGGTTCCCAGTTGATGGGGGTCGCCCGTGACCACGCCCTGATCTTCGACAAGACGGTCGAGGGGGGTGGCACCGGCCTGGGGATCAATGCCAGTGAGCTCTTCCTCTTTTCCCTGGGCGCGTGCATGAGTTTTAATCTCCTGGAGTATGCCGCCACGCACCGGATGAAAGTCCGGGAGATCCGGGTGGATCTTTCCGACGAACAGCGGTCCTCCCCGAACCGCATCGTCAGGGTGAAAGCCCAGGTCTATATCTCTGGTGAGGTGAGCGAAGATGAGCTCCTCCGCCTGTTGCGGTCCGCGCGGGGCTGCAAAATTCATAATACCCTGAAGGCTGGCCCGGAGATCGAAGTGTCCGTGCATAAAGAAGAACAAAAAGCTTAAGGGGACGCGGATGAACACGGATAAACACGGATGAATCGTTAAAGAACAAATACAAATGTCTGGGGAAGCTTATTTGAGCTTTGAGTGCCGCAGAACTTAGCTTATTCGTGGTATTTATATCTCCGTTCTCTCTGCGTAATCTGCGGATAAACGTTTTCAGATTTTTATAATTCCCTAAGCAGTAAAAAGCGGAGGACCTATGCTATCGTCCCGAAGGCGGCTCGCTGTATTAGCGGTTCTTGTTAGCCTCCTCTTTTTCAACCCATGGATGGCCCGGGCTGCGGACCCCTCCTATCCCTCCAAACCCGTTACCCTGGTGGTCGGCTTCCCAGCCGGAGGAGCCATTGACCTGACGGCCCGGGCCCTGGTGAACGGGGTCAGGAAAAACTTCCCCCACCCGGTCATCGTGGAAAACAAGAGCGGCGCCGGGGGAATGGTCGGGCTTGCCCAGGTGGGCGTGAAACCGCCCGACGGCTACACCGTCGGGGTCATCGGCAGCCTGGCCGCCGCCGTTGCCTGGCACATGGGCACGACCACCTATAACCAGCTGGATGATTTTACCCACATTATGCGCTATGCGGGGCTTCTGTTCGGGATCGCGGTTCGGGAGGATTCGCCGTTCAAGACCCTTCAGGATGTCGTAAAATACGCCAAGGCAAACCCGGGAAAGGTTTCCTTCGGAACCTCGGGGGTGGGTTCGACCGGGCATCTGGCCATGGCGACCCTGGCCCAGGAGGCCGGCGACCTCCAATTGACCCACATCCCCTACAAGGGCGGGGGAGAGTCCATTCCCGCCTTGCTGGGAGGGCATGTGGAGGTGCTGTCCGACGCCTCGTCTTGGGCTCCCATGGTCGATGCCGGGAAGTTTCGGCTCCTGGCGGTCTACTCCTCGGAACGGAGCCGGATGTACCCTTCCGTACCCACGGTCAAAGAGACGGGTTACCCCGTGGTTTATAACTCCCCCCTGGAGCTCTTCGCCCCCAAGGGATTGCCCGCTCCCATCGTCGGCAAGCTGCATGACGCTTTCCGTAAGGGTATGGACGACCCGGCATTCGATGCCATTCTCAAAAAATTGGGCATGCCCCAGCTCTATCTCGCGGGGGAAGAACTCCTCAAATCGAACCGCGAGGATTTTGACCGGATGAAGAGGGTCGTGGAGAAGCTGGGGTTGGGAAAAAACTAGGAAATGTACCTTCCGGGTTGAAACCGGGATCTAGGAGGTTTTTCAGATGGGTGCGGATCTTTCCCAGGTCAGCACCCTGGCCTTCTCCTATCCTGCCGCCGGGATTTCGCCTTCCTCGAAGGCTTCACCCCGGGATTGAGGCTCACCCGAACTAACACCATCATGGAAGGCGCAAACTTCTGCGCCTTTCGCACCGAACACAAAGAATATGGCAAAAGCCCTTGCATTTCCCGCAAATATGCATGAGAATTTATGCTTAAATCATTTTCCAGGGGGGTTTATGGGAGAAAAAGAACTGCGGGGGGCGGTTTATGCGGCGTTCAAGAACCGGGCCATGATGTATTACCACATCTTCGACGAGCTGAGGAAAGAGGTCGGAGAAAAGAAAGCCGCCGAGATCCTGAAGCGGGGCATTTATAACCGGGGGGTGGAAATCGGAAAACAGCTGCTGGCCCAATATGGACCCGATGACCTGGAAGGTCTGAAGAAAGCCTTTCTGGGCTTGGATCCGGATGGAGGAAGGATGTTCTCGGCAGAGGTTCTGCGGAGCGATGCCGAAGGGATCGACCTCCGGTTTCACCGCTGCCCCCTGAGAGAGGCCTGGCAGGAAGCCGGACTCAGCGATAAAGAAACGGCCAAAATCTGCGCCATCGCCGCCCGGGTGGACAACGGCACTTTCGAAGGAGCCGGTTTCGAATTTTCCGCCGACACCTGGAAGGCGGAGCAGGGGAACTGCTGCTACCTTCACATCCGCCCGGGTAAGGGGAAGAAAGTTCCCAAGAAGAAAACGACCCAAAAAAGGAGGGGTTCGAAATGAAAAGCAAGTCAGGGAGTATGATTCTAGCCGTCTTCGCCTTGCTATTGACCGCCGGGGCGGCGGCCTGGGCCGCGGACCCCATTTACATCGGGGTCAGCGCGCCGCTGACGGGAAATTATGCCGAGTATGGGCAGAACTGGAAGAAGGCCATGGACCTGGGTCTGGGATGGATCAATGCCGCCGGGGGAGTGAACGGCCGATCCGTCGAATTGATCTACACGGACAGCAAGAGCGATCCCAAGGAGTCGGCGGCGGTGGCCCAAAAATACGCCAGCGACAAGCGGATTGTGGCCACCATCGGGGACTTCACCAGCACCGCCTGCATGGCCGCCCAGCCCATCTACGACCAGGCCGGCCTGGTTCAGCTTTCACCCACCGCCTCCCATCCCAAGTTCGCCCCGGGAAGCATCTGGTCCTTTGGAATTATCGGCACTCAGGCCGGAGAAGGCCCCTTCATGGCGAACTATGCGGTCAAGATGCTGGGCAAAAAGAAGATCGCGGTTCTCTACATCAACAACGACTGGGGAATCGCCACCAAAGACTACTTCGTCAATCCGGCTAAGGAGATGGGTGCGGAAATCCTGGCCATCGAAGCCTTCTTCGAGGCCGACAAGGACTTTACCGGGGTGCTGACCAAGCTGCACGGGTACAAACCGGAGTTGCTCTACATTCCTTCCATGTACAACGAAATGGCTCTCATAGCCAAACAACGGGAAAAGCTGGGCTGGATGGATGTCATTCTCTCGGGCCCGGGGTCTCTCTATTCTCCCAAGCTTCTGGAGATCGGAGGATCCTCGGTGAATGGTCTGTACACGAGTTGCGCCTTCTTCCCCAAGGACCCCCGTCCGGAAGTCCAGAAGTTCGTGAAGGGGTTCGAGGAGAAATACAAGGGCACCCCCAACATGTTCGCCGGCATCGCCTACGACGGGATCTATCTCCTGACGGACGTCATCCGCAAGGCGGGAACCGACCGGAAGGCCATCCGGGACGAACTGGCCAAGACGAAAAACTTTCCGGGCGTGACCGGCAAGATCACCTTCACCGAACAGCGGGATGTGGTCAAGGAATACCGGCACCTGGTGGTCAAGAACGGAGAATTTGTTCTGTACGAAGGGAAGTAGACTCGACGCGCCCCGGGAAGTGTCTTCTTCATCCTCCCCCCGCGTTTCCGGGGGGAGGACGATGCTTGAGTGGATGGTCCCCTTCCAATCCATGGATAAAAACCCACACCCATGAATCTATCGCTGCTTCTCACCCAGTTAATTAATGGTTTGACCCAGGGGAGTATTTACGCGCTCATCGCCATCGGGTTCGTCATCATCTTCGGGACCATGAACCTGGTCACCTTCGCCCACGGCGAGGTTTACATGATCGGGGCCTTCATGGGGTACTTCGCCTTGAGCGTCCTTCATCTGCCCTGGATCGTAGCCCTGGCCATGGGCATGGGAGCCGCCTGGATCCTGGGGTTCTTCATCGAAAAGATCGCCTTCCGCCCCCTTCGGGGTGCCGGGCACATGCCGCCATTGCTCATCACCATCGGGCTGGCCATTATCCTGAAGGACCTGGCCAACATCTTTTTCGGCGCCGAGAACCGGCCGGTCCCCTCCGTCTACGGTGAGACCATCCGGATTGCCGGGTTTCAGGTCTCTCTGCTCCAGCTCCTGATCCTGGCCATTGCCGGAGGTCTGATCATCGTGCTCCGGCTTCTCATTCAGGGAACCAAGATTGGACGGGCCATGCGGGCCACGGCCCAGGACCATGAGGCGGCTTATGCCATGGGGGTCAATATCAATCGGGTCTTCAGCATCTCCTTCTCCCTGGCCTCCTGCCTGGGAGGGGCCGCGGGAGTCTTGGTCGGAATCTATTACAACGCCGTTTATCCGGTGATGGGGGATACGGCGGGCCTCAAGGGATTTGCGGCCTGTATCTTTGGCGGGCTGACCAGCATTCCCGGGGCCATCCTCGGCGGCTTGATCATCGGAGTGGTGGAAAATCTCACCGTCCAGTTCATCGCCTCCGGATACCGGGATATCGTGGCCTTCATCGTGCTGGTGATCGTGCTCGTCTTTCGTCCTCAAGGGATCCTGGGGAAGACCATCCGGGCGGTGTGACCATGGCCCTTTACGACTTTATCCCCCGCCGAAACAATCTGCAGGTCTGGCTCCCGGTTCTCGGGGCTTTGGCAGTCTTCCCCCTGTTCGTCCGGGACGAGTATATTTTAAACACGGCGGTCTTTGCCGGGATTTATGTAATCCTGGCCTCCAGCCTGAATATCACCAATGGCTACACGGGATTGTTCTCCTTTGGACATGCCGCTTTTTACGGCATCGGCGCTTACACGGCGGCCATCCTGGCCACTCGTTTTCATTTTCCTTTCCTGCTGACCCTCCCCCTGGCGGGGATCGTGGCCGGAATCTTCGGCGCCGCCATTGCCCTGCCCACCCTGCGCCTCAAAGGAATCTTTCTTGCCCTGGTCACCATCGGGTTTCAGCAGATTACTTTCCTGGTGATCATGAACTGGATCGGGCTCACCCGGGGCCCCATGGGAATCCCGGGGNNCTGATCCTTTTCCTGGATATCGTGGTTATCTTCCTCATCTCCCGGATTGTCGACTCCAGGGTGGGACGCACCTTCGTGGCCATCCGGGAAGACGAGCTGGCGGCCCAGTCCATCAGCGTCAACACCTTCCGGGCCAAGGTCCTCTCTTTCGTCCTGGCTACGTTCTTCGCCGGCCTCGCCGGCGCCTTCTTCGCCCACCACGCCCGTTTCGTGAGCGCCGACTCCTTCCGGCTGGAGGAGACCTTTCTTATCCTGACCATGTTGATCGTCGGAGGAATGGGAAGCATCCTGGGCCCGGTGATCGGGGCTGTCTCCCTGGTCATCCTGCCCGAGGTCTTTCGCTTCCTCGCCGAATACCGGGGGGTCGTATACGGATTGATCATGATCGCCGCCATTCTCTTCCGCCCGGAAGGAATCGCGGGGGTTCCGGGGATCATCCCCGCTCGAGGAATCCTGTCCCGCACGGAGAAATTGCCCGCCGCCGAGGAGCCCGCCCCATGAGCCTTCTGGAAGTTCAATCGGTCAGCGTAGTCTTCGGCGGGTTGGTGGCGGTGAAAAAAGTAAACCTCACCATCCGGAAGGGAGAGATTGTGGGCCTGATCGGTCCCAACGGAGCCGGAAAGACCACCCTCTTCAACTGTGTCTGCGGGTTTCAACCCGTAGATGAAGGAGGGATGACCTTCCAAAATCACCCCATTCATACCCTGGCCCCCCACGCGATTGCCGCCCTGGGGCTGGCCCGCACCTTCCAGACCAGCCGTATCTTCAAACGGATGACCGTCCTGGACCACGTTCTCCTCGGCCAGCATTCCCATCAGCGGGCCGGATTGTGGGGAGCGATTGCCAGACCGGCCTGGGTGATCCAGGAAGAAGAGAGATCCCGGGAAAAAGGACTCAAGATATTGTCCTTCTTTGAAGAAAGGCTGCTGCCGAGGATTCATGATTTCGCCGAAAGCCTCTCCTATGCCAACCGGAGACGCCTGGAAATCGCCCGTGCTCTGGTGTCAGAGCCGAAACTGCTCCTTCTGGACGAGCCCACGGCGGGGATGAACCCCCACGAGAGCGCGGGCATCGCCCGTCTCATCAAGAAGATCCGCGACGAGCTGGGGACCACGGTCTTCCTCATCGAGCACGATATGAAGGTCATCATGGGGGCCTCGGACCGCATCATCGTCCTGGACCACGGGGAGAAGATCGCCGAGGGTCTCCCCGAGGAGATTCGCCACAACCACGAAGTCATCGAAGCCTACCTGGGGAGGAAGCACGGTGCTTGAGCTGCGCAAGGTCTGTACCCGGTATGGCCCGGCCCAAGTCCTCTGGGACGTTTCCCTGGAAGTTCATCCGGGGGAATTGGTCAGCCTCCTCGGCGGGAACGCCTCGGGCAAGTCCACNNAACCCCATCCACCATTGCTCCCCCGCGGAGGTCGTCCGGGCGGGCATCGCCCCGGTCCTCGAGTCCCGGAGAATCTTCCCGGAGATGACCGTGTATGAAAACCTCCTCATGGGCGCATACACCCGCGACGACCGGGAGGGAATCCAGAAGAATGTCGAAAAAAACTACGAGTTGTTCCCGGTTTTGTATGAGAGGCGCAAGCAGCCGGGCGGAACCCTCTCCGGCGGGGAACAGCAGATGCTGGCCATGGC
>PMCE01000491.1 GCA_003154025.1 Syntrophaceae bacterium | reverse complement strand
ACCATTCCCGCAAAGCGCCCTTCGGGAATACGAAATTCCGCCTTGCAGTGGACCGGGCACCGGGAGCAGCTTTTATGCTTCACCACGAAATCGATCATCTTCCGGCCGTCGATCCGCTCCGCGGCCTCGAAAGTGGCTTGCTGGTAGTTGCGGGTGGCCAGAATGCCCATTTCGTTGGCCCAGGAAATCAGGAACGTATTGCTCAGTTTGGAGAAGAGGGGATAGCGGGGAGCGGCCAGGATTTTTTGATGATAGCGTTTGATCGCTTCCCGCGCGGCTTCGCTGGTCCGGTCCTCTCTCTCGCCCTTCCTGACCGCGATGGCCTTGAGGTTCTTGGAGCCCATCACCGCCCCCATCCCGGTCCTTCCCGCGGCGTGTCCGCGCCCGGTGAGAATGCAAGCATAGCGGACCAGGCCTTCCCCCGCCGGCCCGATGGTCATAATCTCGAGGCCTTCATCCTCCAAGTGGCGCTTCAGGATATTCTGGGCTTCCCAGGTATCCTTCCCCCACAGGAAGTCTGCTTTCAGGATTTCACATTTTCCCCCTTGCACCAATAAATAACAGGGCTGTTCCGCTCGCCCTCGAACCACAACCGTTCGAAATCCTGCGTTGGCCAGTTGCGCCCCGAACATCCCTCCCACGTTGGAAGACCCGAGACCTCCCGTTAATGGAGATCTGGCGCTCACATGAAGCCGGGAAGAAGCCGGAGCATCGGTCCCGGTCAGGAGCCCCCCGCTGAAAACGAGGACGTTTTCCGGGCCGAGAGGGTCATCCCCTTTTTTTATATCCCGGAAAATGATGAAGGAATTAGCCCCTCTGCCAGCCAGGTAATTCCGCATCCAATCAGGGGGATAGGGTTCAATTTTGATTTTTCGGGAGGATAAATCGACCTCCAAATATTTGCCGGGGATCTCCATTCTCCTCCACTGCTCGGAAACCGCCATTATGGTCAGGATTACGCTAACCTGGGGCGGGAGAATTTGGGCAGGACTTTCAGAATTAAAGTTATCATACCATCTGCATTGGTTTTTCGCAACGTGAGCACGGCAGCACGTCTCTTTGCGGAGCGAACCGATACATGTGAAATTGTGGGAATGGGTCTCTGGATGGGCCTGGAAAGGATTAAGCCTGCGCTTCCTGGCGGCGGAGCATTCCGGGTGGCACGATGCCAACTCCCCCCACAATCCCTACGGCCCTCATGGGGCCAAGTCGACTTCTAACGAGGTGTTTGCCCAGCCTGGAGCGAGTAATTTTGACTGGGTCACCTCGCCGGTAGGCTTCGGCTGCAACTTCGTGGGAAACTGGAAGGGTTTTGAAGATCTCCTCCGGTTGGGGCTGATCTCTCGACTCCCCCGGCTAGCGGCCGTTCAAGCCGAAGGGTCGCCCTTCCCTGGTCCGGGCCTTTGAATTGGGGCTGGATGAGGGGGACCCGGGTCCGAAGAAGACCATCGTCGGAGGGATCTCCCAGGTGGTCACCCCGAATTCCATCCTCGCGCTGAAAGCCATCCGGACCTCGAAGGGAACGGCCTTCACGGTCACCGACGAGGAGATGCCGGGCTCGATTTCCCTCCTGGCGCAGAAAGGCGGAATCTACGCCGAGCCCGCGGGAGTGGCTGCTTTGGCGGGTTTAAAGAAGCTGGTGAAGGAAAGAAAGGTTAGTAAGAGCGACCGGGTCCTGGTGGTTATCTCCGGAAGCGGGCTGGAAGACCCCAATTCTTCTCTTTCTCTAAAGGGTTCATGTTTTCCACAAATCGAACCCTCTTTTCCTGATTTTAAAAAAAACCTCGGAGGCCAATAATGGACTCGCGGATTTGTTTATTTTCGATGGATGGGTTTTGAACTGCAAGACATCCATGGTGTCCTCCTTTTGGGTTGGTGGGTGGTTGAGGGGCGAACGCCGGGGATGAGCGGCGGCGGCTACCACCATCCATCCCATGATGAGGCCGCCGACCGCTCTATCCAATGGTTAGACTTCCCTCATTGCTCGAGGGGACGTCACATTTACGCCAGCTATAGGTTGTGGCATCCTCAAGTATGTCTGATAACGCCTCGACGACTTCAAAATATAGCTTCGCCCTTCAATCACAAAGCCATCCAAATTATGCTTTACGGCATATGATGAAAGATCATCTATCTTGTTTATAAATCCTTTTCCCTTGAAGTTCAGCGAGGTATTGCACAAGACACCGTAACCAGTACGCGCCTTGAATGCATGCAATTTTAATCCGAGTGCCGCCATCACCTTGAGGATCGTGTCGAAACCGGGACTACGCTCGCCGGAGAGTGCCTTATAAAGACTTTCGCGGGACAGACCGGCATCACGCGCGACCTGCGCCATACCCTTGGCACGGGCGATATCGCCCAGCGCCTTGGCAATGAACGCAGCATCGCCGTTCGCCTCCTCAAGACAGGCCTCCAGATATGCAGCCATTTCCTCCGGGGTCCGGAGATGCTCGGCAACATCGTAGCGGGTTGTTTTGGTCTTGCTCATCATTCCCCCTACAGATTACGCGCGAGGCCCAACGCCGTCTTGATGTCGGTGGCCTGCGTGCGCTTGTCCCCACCGGCAAGCAAAGTCAAAATCGGATCTATCTCTTCCGCCCTTCGCTCATCAAGTACATCGCGGGAAGGATAAAAAGCGTTAAGAGGGTGGAGGTGAACAGACCTCCAACCACTACGGTGGCCAGGGGCCTCTGCACCTCCGCCCCCACCCCCCGGGCCAGCAGGAGGGGGAACAGGCCCAGAATGGCGACGGTAGCGGTAATGAGAATCGGCCTCAGACGAAGGAGACATCCTTCCCTTACCGCCTCCTGCAGGGGTTTTCCCTCGCTCTCTAATTTTCGGAAGTAGGAGACGAGGACGACTCCGTTCAACATGGCCACCCCGAAGACGGCGAGGAAGCCCACCGCGGCCGGGACGGAAAGATTTTGCCCGGTGAAGAAGAGGGAGAAAAAGCCCCCGATGATCGAAAGGGGCACACCCGTCAGAATCAGAAGAGCATGACGGAGGGATTTGAACTCGGTGTAGAGGAGGACCAGGATCAGGAGCACAGTCAGGGGAATGATCAGCGACAGGGTCCGCATGGCCTTTTCCTGATTTTCAAACTGCCCTCCCCAGGTGACGAAGTAGCCGGGCGGGAGTTTCATATTTTTGGTTTTGCTCTGGGCTTCGGCGACAAAGCTGCCGATATCCCGTTCCTCCACGTTGGCATGCACCACGATCAAGCGGGAGAGGTTTTCCCGGCGGATCTGGGCCGCGCCCGAAGTGGTTGCGGCTTCGGCCACCCGCGAGAGGGGGATCAGGGTTCCGCCCGCCGTGCGCAGGGGGATCCGCATGATCTCGGCCACATCTTTTCGGGAGCTCTCCTCAAACCGGACGACAATCGGGGCCCTGCGGTTTCCCTCGATGAAGGTGCTCACCGCTTCCCCCCCTACTCCCGCATGGATAATTTCCAGCACGTCGTCCACATTCAGCCCGAAGCGGGCGGCGGCTTCACGGTCCACCTGGATGGTGACGGTCGGTTTCCCCAGCAGCATCTCCGCTTGAACATCCTTGGCCCCCCTCATGCCGGCCAGGATGTTTTTGACCTCCTCGCCCAGGCGAGAGAGGGTCGCCAGGTCTTCCCCGTGAACCTTGACCGCCAGCGTGGCTCGCGTTCCGGAGATCAGCTCATCCACCCTCATTTGGATCGGCTGGCCGAAGCTGAACAGCGCGGTGGGCACGGCCGCTTCCAATTCCCGGCGCATTTCGTCGACCAGGGTCTGCTTGGTCCATCCTTTCCGCCAGGCCGAAACAGGCTTGAGGTTCACATAAGTCTCAATGTTATTGACGTCCTCCGCGCAGCTTTTTTCCGCCCGGCCGCTCTTGGAAAGGGCAAAGTTCACTTCCGGGATGCGGAGGAGGACCTGTTCGGCCTTCTTGGCCACCCGCACGCTTTCCTCCAGAGAGGCGCTGGCGATACTCGTGATTCGAATCTGCACGGAGCCCTCTTCCAGAGTCGGCACGAATTCCGTGCCCAGGAAGAAGAACGAAGTCAGACTGGCCAGCAGGAGGCCCACCGCCCCGGCGACCAGGCTCCCTTTATGTCCCAGCGCCCATTCGAGGGCAAGCTGATATGCGGCCCGAATCCTTCGGAAGAGAAAGCTTTCCTGTTCATCCCGGCTCCGCAGCAGGAAACTGGAGAGGGCCGGGATGGCGGTCAGCGACAGGATGAGCGCTGCCACCATTCCGTAGCTCTTGGTGAGCACCAGGGGGCGAAAGAGCTTCCCCTCGAGGCCGCTGAGGGCAAAGATCGGCAGGAGGGAGATGATGTTGATCAACAGGGCGAAGGCGACCGGGTTGGCCACCTCCCGGGAGGATTCCAGGATGGCCGCTTCGCGCTCCGGTCCGTCGCACCGGCGGCAGGACAGGAAACGAAAGCTGTTCTCCACCATCACCACGGCCCCGTCGACGATCATCCCGATGGCGATTGTCAGCCCGCCCAGGGACATCAGATTGGCCGAAAGGCCGGTGATTTCCATCAGCAGAAAAGCGATCAGCATCGAAAGGGGAACGGCCGAGACCACCACGAGGGCCGAGCGGACCTCCCCGAGGAAGAGGAAAACCACCAGCATCACCAGCAGCCCCCCCTCGAGAAGAGCCCAGCCGACGGTGCTCACCGCTTTTTCCACGAGCTCGGTCTGGTCGTAGAAGGGCTCGATCTGGACCCCGGCCGGGAGGGCCTGCCGGACGGTTCCGGCGCGGCTCTTGATGTTCCCGATCACCTCCCGCGTGTTCTCGCCGGTCCGCTTGAGAACGATCCCGATGACCACCTCATCCCCGTTGCGGGTTACGGCGCCGCGCCTTGGCGCCGGCCCCTCGACCACCTCGGCCACGTCGCGAAGATAAACCGGCGTCCCTTTTTCCGCCTTCAAGACGGTTTTCTTGAGGTCCTCCGCGGACTGAGCCCAGCCGCGTCCCCGGACCAGGTATTCTTCCTGGTTCCGGACCAGGAACTGACCGCCGACGCTCCGGTTGCTCCCGGCCACCCGGGCAATGACTTCCGAAAGGGCCAGGCCGTATTTGACCAGTTTCTCCGGTTTGACCAGAATCTGGAACTGTCGCTCTTCCCCCCCATAGGAAAGGACATCGTCCACGCCCGGTGCCGTCCGCATGAGCAGGCGGATCGACCAGTCCTGGATCGACCGGAGGTCCATCGTCGAGAGCTGCCGGTCCTGCGACTTCAGGTAGTACTGGAATACCTCCCCCAGGCCGGTTGTGTTGGGCCCCATCTCGGGGTCGCCGAGACCCCGGGGGATGCGTTCTCTGGCCTCCCCCAGGCGCTCCAGGACGAGACGCCGGGCGAAGAAGATGTCGGTCCCGTCTTCAAAGTAAAGGACCACCGTGGAGAGTCCGAACATGGTCATCGAGCGGATCAGTTCGACCTTGGGAAGCCCGGCCATCGCCGACTCCACGGGAAAGGTGATCAGCTTTTCAATCTCCTCGGGGGAGAGTCCCGGAGATTCGGTCAGGACCGTCACCTGGACCGGCGAAACGTCCGGAAAGGCATCGATCGGGATGCGGGTGATCGCCCGGGCGCCGAGAATGGCCAGACCCAGGGTGGCCAGGAGGACGAGGTATCTGTAGGAGAGGGAGGCGGAGACGATTCGGTTGAGCATCGGCCTACTCCTCCCCCATTTTGGTTTTGAGGATATGGGCCTTCAGCGCGAAGCCCCCCTCGGTGACTACTCTTTCCCCGGGACTCAGGCCTTGGCGAATGATGGCTTGGCCGCCCGCCCGGTGTTCCGCCTTCACCGGCCGGGGGCGGATTCCATCGCCCCCTTCCACAAACACGACGGATGCATCCTCGAGCAGAAAGACGGCTCCGGAAGGAAGCTGGATCACCGGAGAGCCCTCCTGGCGGACGGTGATCCGGGCGTTCACGAACATCCCGGGCCTGAAGAGACGATCGGAATCGGCCAGCTCCACCCTGACCTTCACGGTCCGCGTCGGGTCATCGATCACATCCCCAACGTAGGCTACCCGGCCTTTCTGCGTCCTGCCGCTTTCACCGACCGCCTCCAGGGTGACCTGCTGGCCCGCCCGGATCCGGCCCGCCTCCGTCTCCGGGACGTCGAGCAACGCCCAGACTGTGCTCAGATCCGCCAGACGAAAGGCGGCAAACCCCTGCTCGACCAGCTGGCCCTCGGTAATCTGCCGGTCGACCAGGGTGCCGTTAAACGGGGCGACCAGCGGCAGCAGGGGACGGCTTTCAGCAGCCGATTTTCCGCCTTCCACTGGAAGGGGGCCGTTGAAACCAAGAAGCCGCAGCTTATCCCGCGTTTTATCCCGTTGGGAACGGGCCTGCTGCAGGGCTGTTTCGGCCGTCAGGAGATCCTGACGCGCGTTGATCCGGATCGTCTCGGCCACGGCATCCACCTCCCCCCGGGCGGCGATGAGTCCCTTTTCAGCCTCGATCAGGTCCTTGCGCGCCCCGATCTTCTTTTCCACCAGGAGCTGCTGTCGATCATGATTGGCATGGGCAAGTTCCAGCCGCGCCAGAGCGGCGATGTACTCCTGCTTCAGGCGGCCCAGCTCGACCTGAGCCAGCGTCCGTCCCGCCGCCTCGGCGCTTTCCTGCCGCCCCACCGTCTCGAGCACCCGCAGTTTGGCTTCATATAACTGCTTCTCCTTGTCNNTGGCCGTGATCTTGACCACGCGCCCCGCGCTCCGGGGTGCGATGATCACCGTGCGGTCGGGATTGACCGAAATCCTTCCGGTCGCCCCCAGGGTCTCTTCCGGAAGGCCCAGCTTGGCCGGTTCAATCTTCAACTTGAGCAGGTCTTTCTGCTCGGCCGAGAGGACGATCGGTCCGCCGTCTCCTCCCTCTTTTTTTGAAGCCCCCTCTTTAGCGGGTGTCGATGGGTCAGCCGATTTCCGGGAAGCCGTCCGGGACGATCCCAGCCAGTAACCAAACCCGATCCCCAGGACGCAGACCAGCATCAGGATGAAAAACCGATTCCGCCTTCTTGGGCTCCCATTCATGGCCTCACCCCCGTGGCCCAGTAGAGTTCCGCCAAAGCCCGGTTATGGGCGGCAATTGCGTCGAGGTAGCCGCTCCGGGTCTCGAACAAGTCCCGCTGGGCCAGCAGGGCTTCCGTCAGCCGGAACTCGCCAAGGCGGTATCCCTGTTCGATCAGCCGCACGTTTTCTTCATGAGCCGGAACGATCCGGGCGGCAAATTCTTTCACCACCTTTTGCCCGGCTGAATGGGCCTCGTAGGCAATGGAGACCTCCTTCTCAATTCGGGCCAGGATCCTCTCGCGCTGGGCCTCCCCTTTGCGAACCGCCGCCTCGGCCGCAGCGAGATCGCCCTCTCGCCGATTGAAAAAGGGTAAGGGAACGGAAACCCCCAGGATCCCCCGCTGATTATAGGCGTCATAATCGGCCGACCGGCTGTAGGAAGCGGAGAAGGTGACCGAAGGCACAACCCGCTCCGCCTGAATCAGCCGCAGAGCAGCAGCCGCGCTTTGCAGGGCGGCTTCCTCCGCCTTCAGGTCCGGCCGCCGGCTCCGGGCGGTGGCAACCAGTTCCTGCGGCCCTCCTTTAATGGGTTCAAACAGGAGCAGGCCGGTTACGCGAAACGGAGATCCCTGGGGCACGCCGATCAACAGGCTGAGGTTCCCCTTGGCCGCAGCGAGAGCGCCTTCCTCGAGGGTAAGCCGGGTGGCCACACGGCGCCGTTCCACTTCCGCCCTGAGCGCATCCAGTTCCGGAACGGCACCGGCACGGGCAAGATCTTCGGCAGTGCTCTTGAGTCGCGAGAAGAGGTCCAGCATCTCCCGGGCCAGAGCCAAGCGCTCCTGGGCGATGAGCACTTCGCTGAAAGCCCGCATGGTCGCCGAGACCACATCCCTTTCCGTTTCCTGCACCTCCCATTCGGCCCGGGCCGCGTCGGATTCGGCCACCCGGGACCTCAAACCCCGCTGGCCCCGAATCTCCAGGACCTGCCCCAATCCGATTCGGGTACCCCAAAGGCCCCTGCGGTCGGCGCTGTCTTCCCGCCCCCTGCCCCGGCCTGCGTCCCCTTCCAGGATCAGTTCCGGATTATGCGGATAAATCCGGGCCTGCCGGAGTCTGCCCCGGCTGATTTCGAGTTCGGTCCGGGCCACCGCCAAATCACGATTGCGCGCCAGGGCCTCTTGGATTGCCCCGCNNTGTCCCATCCCATCCCCAACACAGGGAAAAAAGGGCGATTGAAAGAAACAATTTTTTCATTGGACTCCTCGCAGTGAGAAATGAGGCGACCTTGCCCGAGATGAAAGCAGGCCGAGCTGCAAGGTCAGCGGGGGCGGACTGATCCGCAAGGACCCGGGCAGGGACGATTTGGATCGCCCCGAAGAGGTCCGGCCCCGCAATGCAGGCCTGCTGAATTCCATCGGCTTGGGAAGGTTTTCGGCCTCCGCATGGTTTCGATCCTTACGATCTCATCCACTGAAAGGGATGGCCCTAACAGGTTGCCGAAAAACTCGATTCCCCCAGTCATTGCGAGGAGCGAAAGCGACGCGGCAATCTAATTTTCTTTGATTTTATTATGAATTAGATTGCTTCACTTCGTTCGCAATGACGCTCAAAAGAGTTTTTCAGCAACCTGCTAAACCAAAAAGGCGGGAGATCAGCTGCTTTGATTCTGCGGAGGCTTGTAGATGGGAATAGACGGCTGGATCAGAAGAACCGGACGGGGTGGCAGCTTAAAGAAGGTGGCCTCGAAAAGGTCAGGATCATAAGAACTCAGCCCGTCGGCAACGGCCAGACAAATGGGGCATAAGACGTGAACGTCATTCTCCGGAAGGGGCTGGTCGCCCGAATTCCTGCCGGTTTCAACGAAGAAACGGGAACCCCCGTATATATCTCTGCACCTGATGGTTATTCCGCTGCCCGGGGAGGGCGAGCTTCGGGCGAAATCATCGCAGGCCATGCTGTCAAAGAATGGAGAAAGAATCATAGCCATCAGGGTGATGAAAGCAATGAAACGTCGAATTTTCATCTCCTCACCTTACCCACCCCGGGGTCCTCCATTAAAAACCTCGTCATCGGTTGCTATTTTACGGCATTGGCCTTCTCTTTGGCAAATTGTTATTTTCCCCCTGTCGAGGACTCTCCGGGCCCGAATGCAAGGTGCTTTCCAGGCTTCCTTCTCAGTTTCGCCTTCGGGGAAACCGGTAAGAGGCTTGGCCAATCCGTTCATCCCGGAGGACCATGATCGCCCGGGTCATCGGTTCATCGAAGAAAGGGCCCACGCCCACCGAATGGCTGCGGATGAGATTGCGCCGCAGCTCCTCGATCTGCGGGAGGCTGATCAATTGGTCGCACAGGAGGCCGAAGCCCGTGGTCACCCCGTAAATCTTCTCCCCCCGGCGCAAAGCCTCCTCCACAAAATCCCTGGACCTTTTGACCTTCTCGCCAACCGAAGGGTGAATCTTGACCCCGGCTCTCCCTTCGGCCACCTCCTGGACATCCTCCAGGCTTAGGCTTTCTCCGTCCAGAAATACCTTCTTCATGCGCTTCCCATCCTTTTCCTGAATCCTTCAGAGCTTTCCCGTCGGTACGGCTGATGGCGGCTTTCAACCCAAGGTTGATTCTAGCAGAGGGGAAAAAGGAGAAGCAAGATCTCCGGGCCGCCTGCGCCCCTTCATTTTTCACCAAATAGGCGTAAGATGGATTGAATTTCAGGCGTTGCCAGGCGCTATAATAATCTTGTTGACAAAAACCGGGTTCTGCAATATTTTGCGGTACGAAATAGTTATTTCGGATGATGTAATCGGATAGGCCCCCCCAAAATGGCTGACTCCGTTTCCCGCACCCCGGCCCTATTAGAGGCTGTTCCAAAAAAAAGTGAATATGATTATAAACAACCACCGTGTGGCAAAGCCGTAATCAATACAAAAACAACTCTTCACAAAGGTGTTTTTAAATTGTAGGGCGGCCACGGGGGGCCCTCCCCCTACATTCCGTAGATGATGCTGGGAAGAAGAGAAGGAACTCCAGGCGNNGAATCGAAAATGCCCAAGATCATCGATTTGAGCGTATCCGTGAGTTTGAAGGGAAACCTGAAAGTCATGCCCCAGATTATCTACCGAAAGCATGAGGAGACCCCCCGGTTTTTTGGTGAATCGATCGGCATTCAGCCCGAGGAGTTTCCCGAGGGGAAATACTGCGCGGCCGAAGTCGTCACCCTGGGGACCCACAATACGACCCATTTGGACGCCCCTTACCATTTTTACCCCACTTCCGAAGGGAAACCGGCGAAGACCATCGACCAGATCCCCCTGGAATGGTGCTATGGAGACGGCGTGGTGCTGGACTTTCATCATAAGAAAAAGGGAGAGGGGATCTCGGCCCACGAAGTCCAGCAAGCCCTTAAAAAGATCGGTTATACACTTAAGCCGTGGGACATAGTGCTGATCCGGACCGATACCTACAAGCGGTACCATGAACCCGGCTACGAATACATGCATCCGGGAATGACCCGGGAGGCCACCCGATGGCTGACCGAACAGGGCATCAAGGTCATGGGAACCGACGCCTGGGGCTGGGACCGGCCTTTCGATACCATGGTGGCGGATTTCAAAGCCGGGAAAAAGGAGCAACTCTGGGAATCCCATTATTTCGGCAAAGAAAAGGAATATTGCCACATCGAACGATTGGCCAATCTCGATAAAATCCCCCAACCTTTCGGCTTCAAGGTGGCCGCCTTCCCGATCAAAATCGAAGGAGCCAGCGCGGGGTGGGTCCGGGCCGTGGCGATTCTGGAGGACTACAAAGTTTTTTCCCAAACAATTACTTTCTCTCGCAGAGCCCGCAGGGGGCGCAGAGTTAAAATTACTAAAAATACCCAAGACAGCTTTTTCTTTCTCTACGTTCTCTGCGGCCTCGAAGCGGGCGAGCGAAAAGCCTTGGCCTATCGCCAAGCCAGCGAGATATGCACCCAACCATACCAGCCATTTTGATGCTGTAAAGAAAAGCTTTTATGATTTCTTAACCAACAAAAAAAACTGGAGGAGAAGATCATCATGACTGAAGAAGAAACCAGAAAGAGAACGCAGGAAACCGCGGCTAAATTGTTCGCGAAAGGGGCCAAGCTCACCCCGCCTTATTTTCTGTGGAAAGAATTCGACCGGGATTTGGCCAACGATTTTTCGAAGTTCATCACCGGCAACCTCTATTCCCGGACCGTCTTGACCCTGCCAGAGCGACAGATGGTGGCCTGCGCCATCCTGGTCGCCCTACGGGCCACCGGGGAATTCAAGCTCCACGTGAATGGCGCGCTGAATGTGGGCTGCGATCCCCGGAAACTTGCCGAAGTCATTTTCCAGGCCGCCCCCTATGCCGGAATGCCGGCCGTGAACGACGCCCTGGAGGTGTACCGGGACGTCCTGAAGGAACGGGGCGAATGGCCGATAAAATAGTTTTCACCCTGAAAAAGGGGGCATGGGTTCAAAGAAGAATCAATGAGAATTAGCTCTGGATGCATCCGCCTTATCCCTTGCTGAAAGGTTGTCTTTGAACGATGTCCCCTTTTACATTATCAAGAATGCCTCCATGTTGACCTTCGCCGCGGTAACTCGGTACAAAAGCGGGTAGGAACGGCAATCCGGGCAAGGAAAGGAGATCAAACGATGGCCGCCAACGAAAGACTGATCAGGATCTTCGAGCATGCCCTTCAACAGGAGTTTACGGGGAGAGCCTTCTTTAAGAGCGCCATTCAAAGGATGGGGTGGGGATCCGCGGTGACCGCTTTTCAACGTCTCATCCAAGAAGAGGAGAAACACATTGAAATGATCGAGAAGATCCTTTCCGACCTCAAGAAAGGATCCCCCGTCGACCTCCCCCCCCAAAAAGACCCGGAAGAGGAAGTGATCAATCGCTTTGAGGAAAGGGCCAAGAAGGAGTTTCTCGCCCGGTGCCTGGAGGGTTCCATGGTCCCCGAGGTTACGATCTTCAACACCGCCTGGCTCATCGAGAAAGACCTGAGCGAATTCTACGAGAAGATGGCCGGCCAGACGGAAGGGAAAGCCAAGGAGGCCTTGATGTATCTTTCCCGATGGGAGCAAGCGCACGAAAAGCTGTTCCGGGAATTCCACGATCAATTCGCCGAGATGTACTCCAAGATTCCCTGGGGAGGGTAAGGGGG
>PMCE01000456.1 GCA_003154025.1 Syntrophaceae bacterium | reverse complement strand
CCGCACATGTTCTACATGTCCGATGCCGATCTCTGGCGGTGGAAGGCGAACGTCGCCCGGGTCATGGGAAACATGCGGGATGAGGCGTATGTTCCCGATCTGGTGCGGGCCTTCGGCGAGAGCAGTGACGAGCGGACCCGTGCGATGATCGCCTGGGCCCTCGGCCGGATCGGCTCCCCGGAGGCCAAACAGGCTCTCGATGCATTCCTCCCCGGGAGCCGCTCCTCTCTCCGGGAGGAGATCCTTGCTGCCCTGGAGGCCATGATCCGGGGGTCCATCTTCCGCGGAGCGAAATAGCAAGACGCGGTTCCTGAGGACCGACTGACCGGGACGGCGCTCTTCGCCGACTCTTGAGGAGTTTTTTTCGGGTGATTTGTTCGGCCTCTTCGGGTTACGCCCGTTCGATGCGGATCATCCGGGCGCCGCTCGCCATTCGCAGGAGAGTTGCGTCGCCGATGATTCGGCCGATCAGACAGACGGCGCTCGCCGGGACGGGATCGGCGCCGCTGCTCATGGGCGTCGGGCCGAAGAAGATGGCCATCGCATTACCCGGGGGCCAGAATCCGATGTCGCCGACCTTGACCTTCTGAGTCGCGGTCTCGTCGAGCTCCGACCGTACGGGGATCCCGAAGTAGAACTCGTCGCCCCATTCGTTGGGTCGCGTCTCGATGGGGAGTTTTGCGGCGACGGCCTTGGCGAGGGGCGTGTCGGCCAACTCCGCGTCAACGGTGATCTTCCCGGCGGTGACTTTTATCCCTGTGGGCATGATGTCAGCTCCTCCATGTGTTATCGACGATGCGCGTGACCCGGCGAGGCGATGCTTCTTCTGCAGACACACCGCGTCACGACCGGAGATGATCGCTATGCTCTCGAATCCGGGGCAGCCGTGAGTGGAATCATAATCCCGCTGAAAAAAAAATGCAATCTGTCTCGTTGTAACGAATTGCCTCAAATAAAAAGTAACCGGGGAGGTGAAGGAGTAGGGATCGTTGACTCATAATTCGATGTAACCAGACATCGACTTCCGAAAGGAGGAATAAATGAGTCCACGATCGAAGCGTGAGTATGTCGAGGCAGTGCATCAGCGGTATAAACATGCCTCCCGCGGCGAACGAACGATCATTTTAAATGAGCTTTGTGCGACTTGCGGCTATAATCGCAAATACGCCATCCGGTTACTGCGGGGATTCAAGCGGTTTACCAAACCAAAACCCCGGAAGAGAGGTAAACCTTCTTTCTATCAACGAGAAGAGATTCTCATCCCTCTCAAGCAGATCTGGTTGGAAGCCAATCTCCCCTGCTCAAAACGCTTACGGGCGATCCTCCCGCTTTGGCTGCCAGGATATGCGCAATGCTGTGGTGAAGTCTCTGCCGAGGTCACCAATGCCCTGCTGAAGATCTCTCCGGCCACGATAGACAGACTCTTGAACTCCGTCCGCAGCTCGTATCAAAAACGAGGCCGCAGCTCTACCAAACCGGGAACCTTGCTGAGAAACCAGATCCCCATCCAAACCAATCAATGGAATGAATCCCGACCGGGGTTCCTCGAAGCCGATACCGTCGCCCATTGCGGTGAATCCCTGTCCGGCATGTTCGTCTATACCATCGACGCTGTCGATATCGCTACGGGCTGGACCGAACAACGAGCTGTCTGGGGAAAAGGAGAAACCGGTGTCTTGGAACAACTCAAGGATATCGAACAAGCCCTCCCGTTCCCCCTCTTGGGCTTTGATGCCGACAACGGCTCCGAGTTCCTCAACCACCACCTCCTGAGGCACTTCACCCAAAGAAAACAACCCGTCCAATTTACCCGCTCCCGAGCCTATCACAAAGACGACAACGCCCACATCGAACAGAAAAACTGGACCCACGTCCGGCAATGGCTCGGATATCAACGACTAGACAACCCCCTGATCGTACCTATGCTCAATGACCTCTACCGCCGCCAGTGGAGATCCTTCCATAACTTCTTCTGCCCTTCCGTAAAACTTCTCGACAAGCAACGCACCGGCTCTAAAACCATCAAACGCTATGACTCACCGAAAACACCTTATCAGAGAATCATCGAATCTCCGCATATCTCTCAGCAAACCAAAACCGCTATGTCGAAATATCTTGAAAAACTCAACCCATTCTTGCTAAAAAAGACCATCGAAGAGAAACTCAAAAAGGTCTTCTCTTTGCTCTTCTCTGGGTAACATTCTTTATGAGGCAACGTTACCCCCCTCTGACTCCCCTCCGGTTACATTTTATTATGAGGCAACGGGGTAATAAACTACCACTACTTTATTAAAATACTCTCATTTACTCCGGTCCGTACACGGGGCAGTATAAGGCCGATAGCGATGAATGATACATTAAAAAAGGAAAGGTAAGGAGGCAATATGATGCGCCAATTAATCAAAATGAAAATCGCTTTGGCCGTTTTTTCGGTGCTGATCACCGTCTGTTTGTTATGCGCTTGTTCGAGTTCCGGCTCCGCTGACCCTTCTTCTGCGTCGCAAGTATCTGCCGTGGCTGGGCCGGTGTTCACCCTACCCGATGGCACATACACCACCGATCAATCGATTGCTGTCACATGCGCAACGCCCGGTGCGACGATGTACTACACGACGGACGGGAGTCTCCCCACGGCAGCATCCGCCGTTTACACCGGCCCGATCCCTGTCGCGGGGAATGGAACGACCATGACGATCAAGGCGATGGCGACGAAAGCGGGTCTTACCGATTCCTCTGTTGCATCGGCTACCTACACGATTGCTTACCCGCAGGCCGTCGCCACACCGACATTCACTCCCGCTTCGGGAACCTATGGCAGCGATCAATCGGTAACGATCAATTGCGTAACCGGCGGTGCGGTAATCTACTACACGACCGATGGAACCGCTCCCACGACCGCATCCCGTGTTTACGGCAGCGCCATTCTCGTCTCAGGCAACAGACCCGTCACGATCAAGGCGATGGCGGCGAAGGCAGGGTTGCCCGACTCCCCCGTTGCCACTGCAACATACATAATCACCGCGCCATCTGCGCTCTTCAGTTACCCGCCGAGCGCCTCGGGCGGACTTATCCAGTCTTCGCTGGTTTATCCCAACGGCAGCGATCAGGATATGTACGCATACGACGTTTTCACGCTCCCATCGACGCAGTTGATTACCGAAGTGGACTGGCGCGGCGGCTACATTCATACCCTCGGAGGGCCAGTCACCAATTTTACGGTAACTATTTTTGCAAATGTTGCAGTGGGGGCGCGACCGCTCGTCACCGACCCGCGTCAGGAAGAGACCAATCCGGTCTATCTGGCAAAATACGTAGTCGGGGGCAATGCCGGCGAGACCCTCGCGGGGGTGGTTGGCGGAACGACGATGTACGATTACAAGTTTGTCCTGCCGACACCCTTTTTGGCGGTTGCGGGGACCCCTTATTGGCTGCGGATCGAAGCCTTCCAGAACACTTACCCCGACTGGGGCATCGCAGTGGGAATGGGCGGCGACGGACAGTACTACCGGTTCTGGACCGGCCTGGCCCAGTTCCTCTTCATCCCGGCCGGAGATACGTCGTTTACGCTAAAGTAGGGTCAGGAACCCGTGATTGCGGGAAAGGTGGCGCACCAATGAAAAAGGCCGGACGATGCGTCCGGCCTTTTTGTAGGGTGGCAAGGCGCGCTTATCGTTCGGGGACGAAGAGGTAGTCGATCGTCCGGTTGAGCATCTTGGCCCCCTTGATCTCCGTTTCGAGGAGCGGCAGGATCGCCCGGACCCGGTCGCCGAAGATCTCCCAGATCTCCTTCATGTGCTCTTCCTGCATCTTGATCCGGTTCTTGACGAACTCGATGGTGTCCGTCCCGGTCTGCTCCTTTTGGATCAAGCCGTTGACGATGACGCCCCCCACGGGGATCCCGAATTCATGAAACCAGTTGATGAACCGAGTGATGACGGCGATGGGGAGGCTCTCGGGCAGGGTGACGAAAAAGAAGGCCGTCAACGCATCGTCCTTGAGGAGCTCCGCCGCCTTCCCCATCCGGTTCTTGAAGGCGAGCAGGTCGTCCAGGAGCGGATCCGCTTCCTTTTTCTTCGTGTAGGAGAGGAGCTCCCGGAGGGATTTCGCCTCCCCCCGGCTCTTGAGCAT
>PMCE01000407.1 GCA_003154025.1 Syntrophaceae bacterium | reverse complement strand
CATAGGCATGTTTCACCGTCCACTTCAAACCCGCCAGCTGAAACGCTTTTAGCTCTTCCTCTGACTTGAAGCCAGGCATAAATGTTTTCATATCCTTCGTTTTCTCCTAAGGAGCCCATGGCTCATAGCTCGTAGCTCATAGCTGATAGTCAAGAGCTAGGATCTTTTGCTATGAGCCATGAGCTATCATGCTATGAGCTTGATTTGCTTTGCAGCTCTATCTCTACTCTAAGGCCGATCGCCCTTCTCAGGGCCAGGTGGATGGCGTCCCGGAGGGCCTCTCTTTTTTCTTCTTCAGCGCCCATAATCGCCGGAGAAGCCTCGATTTCAACCTTCAACTGATCGTTCATCCCCTTCTTCTTGGACACCGAGGCACGATACTCGGGGCCCATGCCCGGGAAAGCAGCCAGCACTTCCTGGATCTTCTCGGGGAAAACGTTGATCCCCCGGATGGAAACCATCCTGTCCGCCCGCTTCAAAACCCTATCCATCCGGACCAGGGTCCGGCCGCAGGAGCAGGGCTCCAGGTGAAGGGCGGTTATATCGCTGGTCCGGTAACGTAGGAGAGGATAGGCGTTGGTGGTCAGGGTGGTGAGCACCAATTCTCCTTCCAGCCCGGGCCTAAGAGGTTTTCCCGTGGCCGGGTCGATGACCTCCGGGAGGAAATGATCCTCGAAGATATGCAATCCGGCCTGGGCCATGCATTCACCGGCCACGCCCGGTTCCACCAGTTCCGTGACCCCATAAATGTCGTAGGCCTTGATCCCCCAGCTGTCTTCTATGAATCGGCGCACTTCCTCGGGCCAGGGCTCGGCCCCGAAGAGCCCGATCTTCAAGGAGAGGGTTCTCGGGTCAATCCCCTTTTTCTGCAGGGTCTCCAGGATGTGCAGGGCAAAAGAAGGGGCGGAGGCCAGAACCGTGCTCCGGAAGTCTTTCATGATCCGCAGCTGCACCTCGGCCGAGGCGATGGAGGAGGGAACGACGGCCGCTCCGATCAGCTCCGCGCTCTGATTGAACCGGATCGCCCCCAGAAAGAGGCCGTAGTTGAAAGCCACCTGGATGATGTCATGCTCGGTGATCCCGATCCCGGCCATGATCCGGGCCACCAGCTCCCGCCAGATCTCCAAGTCCCTCTGGGTATACCCGATCACGATGGGATTCCCGTAGAGGCCCAGCGGAAATTGCAGCCGGACCACATCCCTCAGGGGAACGGCAAACATTCCGTAGGGGTAGTTTTCCATCAGATCTTTCCGGCTGGTGAAAGGGACCCTTTTCAGGTCTTCCAGCGTCTTGATGTCATCCGGGCTCAGACCGGCCTCGTCGAATTTCCGGCGGTAGAAATCGACGTTCGAGTAGGCCTGGTTGACCACGATCTGGAGTCTTTCGTTCTGCAGCTCCAGAATCGCCTTCCGGTCCATGGCCTCAACCCCTGGGTTGAATATGGGCATTTTCCCCTCCCCTACCTTTCCCATTTTCCCTGATAATCCCTGCCCAGAAACGCCCTCTTGACTTCATCGTTGCTCAACAGGTCTGCGCCGGTGCCGGTGAGGATGATTCTTCCCGTATCCAGGACATAGGCCCGGTGGGAGATCCTCAGCGCCTCCCTGGCATTCTGTTCCACGAGCAGGATGGTGGTCCCCTGTTCGTTTAGGGTGCGGAGGGTGCGGAAGATTTCGGCCACCACTGTCGGGGCTAGGCCTAAGGAAGGTTCATCGGGCATGATCATCCCGGGCCGGGCCATCAAGGCTTTTCCGAGAGCCAGCATCTGTCGCTCCCCTCCGGACAGAGTCCCGGCCGCCTGGCTCTTCCTTTCCCGGAGAAGCGGAAATATTCCGAAAACCTTTTCCAGCTCTTGCTGCAGGGCGGCCCGCCCCAGGCTCCGGAGGTAGGCGCCCAGCTCCAGATTTTCCAGGACCGAGAGCGGAGTGAAGACTTTTTCCGCCTCCGGGATCTGAATGATCCCCTGGGCCACAAGCTTCTCCGGCCTCCATCCCCGCGTCTCCACATCTTTGACCACCCGGCTTCCCTCCCAGGCGGGATGCATTCCGGAGATCACATTCAGCAGCGTGGTCTTCCCCGCCCCGTTGGCGCCGATGAGCGAAACGATCTCCCCCGCTTCCACGTGAAGGGTCACCCTCCGCAGGACCTGGATCTTTCCAAAGAAAGCATCAATATTCTTAAGCTTGAGCATAAATAGTGTCAGGATAGCCCACTCGAAAGCTCTCTTATTTTATTCCACATTCCGTAATCCGAAATCCGCAATCGGCAATCATTTTCCCAAATACGCCTCGATTACCCGGGCGTCTTTCTGGATTTCCTCCGGCCGCCCCTCCCCGATCTTGGAACCGTGGTGGAGGACAACCAGGCGGTCCGAGATTCCCATCACCAGATGCATGTTATGTTCCACTAAAACAATGGTTTGGCCCTCTCGCTTCAGGCGCAGGATCAAATCCCCCATGGCCTCTGTTTCCCGGATGTTCAGGCCCGCCACCGGCTCATCAAGAAGAATGATTTCAGGATCTCCGGCTATGGCCCGGGCGATTTCCAGCCGCCGCTGATCCGCTATGGGTATTTGGCTGGCCGGCTGGGAAGCTTTGGGCCCGAGACCCAGAAAATCGAGCCAGGACTCCGCCTTTTCTCTGGTTTCCTTCTCTTCTCTCCTCTCCCGCGGAAAGTGGAGGACCCCGCCCCAGAAGCCGGATTGGGTTTTGGGGTGCATTCCGACCATGACGTTCTCCAAAACCGTCAGATCCTGGAAAAGTTGCGACTGCTGGAAAGTCCGGTGAACCCCCAGGGCCGCGATCTGGTGAGTCTTGAGTCGGGAGATAGAGCTTCCCCGGAAGAGAATCTCCCCGGAATCCAGGGGATAAACTCCGGTGATGGTGTTCAACAGGGTGGTCTTTCCCGCACCGTTAGGCCCGATGATGGAAACGATCTGGCAGGGATCGACGGAGAAGGAAAGGCCGTTCAGCGCTTCCAGCCCGCCGAAGCGAAGGGTAATTTCTCTTGCCTCTAATATCTTCTGCCCCATTTTTCCGCTACCCAACTGCCAGTAGAGAAGATCTGAAATTCCAAATCTCAAATTCCAAATCCCAAATAAATTCCAAACTGCAATGACTGAAACAACCTCGTTTGAATTTTTGATTTTTGGTCATTGGTATTTATTTGGGATTTGATGCTTGGATTTTGGTGCTTCATTATTTTCTAGACTCTTGATTTCTCCGCCCTCGAAGAAACGCCTTTCTCCTTCTTTCGCACTATCTCGGCGATCCCCGTAAGCAATCCGTGGGGAAAGAACACCAGGACCCCCATCAGGATGAGGCCGTACACCAGAACATTGTATTCCTTGACCGCATGGAGCGTCTCCGGCAGAATGGTCAGCAAGAGCGACCCAAAAACCGAACCCCACAACGAGCCCATCCCTCCCACCAGAACCATGGTTACGACCTGAAGGGAATAGAAGAAGCTGAAAGTACCCGGACTGACGAAGGTAAGGTAGTGGGCGTAGAGGCTTCCGGCCAGAGAAGCCAGGGCAGCGCTGAGGATGAAGATCTTTACTTTGTATGCTTCCGTGTCGATTCCGGCGCAGCGGGCGGCGGTTTCATTCTGGCTCAGGGCTGCCATGGCCCGGCCAACCCGGGAGCGGATCAGGTTGAGAGAAAGGAGGAGGATTCCCATGGCGACGGACCAGGCGAGATAGTAGAACTTCCGGTCGGAATCGAACCTCACGCCGCCGATTTCCAGGCGGGGAATCCCGGCAAAGCCCGAAGGTCCGCCGGTCACCGGCTCAAGCTGGAGCATGACGATATAGACGATGACGTTGAATCCCAGGGTGGCCATGACCAGATAATGCCCTTCGAGCTTGAGAGTAGGGATGCCGATCACCCAGGCCATTCCCGCCGTCAGCGCCATGGCCAGCAGGATGGTAGGCCAGATGGGAAAGCCGAAGGCCGTGGTCAGAACGGCCGAAAGATAGGCCCCCAGCCCGAAGAACGCCGCATGGCCGAGCGAGATCTGCCCCGCAAAGCCCATGAGAAGGTTGAGGCCGATGACCACCAGGATATTCAGCGCGGAAATATTCAGGACCATCAGGTGATAGTTGTTCCGCAGGAATAGGGGAAGGGCATATACCACCAGGGCAAAAAGGAGGAGGGTTATCTTATTCTCTTTTCCCAAGTTGGACCCCTCACACCCTCCGAAAACTTCCTTTGCCCAGGATCCCCGTGGGCTTGCAGAAAAGGACGATGAGCAGGATCAGAAAAGCCAGAGCGTCTTTGTACTCCGAAGAGATCAGCCCGGCCCCCAATGACTCCAGAACGCCCAGAAGAAGGCCTCCGACGACTGCCCCCGGCATGGACCCGTAGCCCCCCAGGATGGCTGCGGAAAAGCCCTTCAGGCTTATCATGGCCCCCACGTCGTAAGAGGTGGTGGTGATGGGAGTCAGGATGATGCCGGCCACGGCTCCCAGCGCCCCGCTGAAGGTGAAAGAAAGAAGAATCATCCGGTCCACCGGGATGCCGGTCAGTAGAGCCGTTTTCCGGCTGGCCGCCACCGCCCGCATGGCTTTCCCGGCCATGGTTCCCCGGAAAAAGTAGTTGAGGGCGATCACCGCGAGGAGAGTGATGCCGAAGATCCAGATGCTCTGGGGCATGATGGCCGCCCCCAGAAAGATCAGGGGGTTCTCCCCGGAGAAGGCGGGAAGGGTCATGGGGTTCTTCCCCCAGATCATCATGGAAAGGCCTTTGATGGAAATCGAAGCCCCTACGGTGATCATGACCAGGATGAGGATCTCTTTGGACCGGGCCTGGTGGATGGGCCCGCGCTCCAGCAGGAACCCGACGGCCGCCACGCTGACGAGGGTCAGAAAGAAGGACAACACCATGGGGAGCCGCAGGAAGCTGTAGAAGGTGATCATGAACATCCCCCCCAGCATGACGAACTCCCCCTGGGCAAAATTGACGATCCCCGTGGCGTTATGGATGAGGGAGAAGCCGATGGCTACCAGGGCATAGGTGCTGCCGGTAGTCAGGCCGGAGAGGGTGAACTGAAAGACCTGCAGCCAGAGACTCATCAATCCTCTTTCTGGCTCGCCGAATACCCCAGCTTTAAAGCCCGGAGGTTGGCCTCCTTGAACCGGGCCGGGGAGATTTTCCCGGTCAACTCTTCAACCTNNCCGGTGTTCAGGAAAGCGACGCCCCGGGGGGAGAGGAGATTGGAGAAGGTGTCGTAAGAACCCGTATCCAGCACCAGCATCACCTCCGCCTGCCCGCTCCCGATCAAGGGCCCGCGGTAAGAGCCCACCTTCAAGGTGGAGATGACCGATCCCCCCCGCATGGCCATCCCGTGGGTTTCCGAGGCAATAACCTCCAACCCCATTTCCAGGGCACATTCGCTGAGAATCCGGGTCAGGAAAAGAACCCCCTGCCCTCCCCGTCCGGTAATAGCAATCTGCATG
>PMCE01000318.1 GCA_003154025.1 Syntrophaceae bacterium | reverse complement strand
GATTCACCACGCTCCCAAGGCCGTCCTTGTGGTAGTAGTAGGTGTTTGCCCCTTGGGTTACCGTCAAAGGGTCATCAATGCCCAAGTTGTGGGTATATTTCGCCTTCACATTCCAATTCTCGTCATACTCGGTTACGATGTTGGGGCCGTCGTAGAGATACCGGGTGATTACTCCATTCACGTTCTTCTCGATCCGTCTTCCGAATGGGTCGTACTTGTACTGGGCATCCATGCCCTGATAGATCACCTCTTTCAGCCGGTTCTCAAAATCGTAGACGTACTCTCTGTCTCTGGCAACATTCGGGCCCTGCCCCTCCGAGCTCAGCCGATTCCCCACTGGATCATAGGTAAACAGCTCAAGAGGGATGTTCGGGTGCGTGGCCTGGGTCAGCTGGTAGGTAGGGTCGTAAGCGTATTTATGGACCCCCGCAAGGTCGGTCATGGAAGTGCGGTTTCCCATTCCGTCAGGGGTGTAAGTGAAAGTATTGATGGGCGTCTGCCGATTATCCCGGGCCAGGAGATTGGTCAGGAAACTGGAGGCATCATAGGAATAGATGGTCGTGATCCCGTTCGGGTAGGACAGTGCCGTCCTCCTTCCCGCCTTATCGTACCCCACTTCGAAAACTCCCGCGGAGGAGGTTATCCGGGATAACCGGTTTCCGGTATCATACCCGTACACGATCGTCCTGCCGTCAGGGGTGATCATCTGCATCCTCTGGTTCAACCCATTATACTGATAACTTATGACTTTATCATTAGAATCCGCTACGCTCGTCAGCCGGTTGTTCAAATCATAGGCCAGGGTGTAGCCGATATCCGGGTTGGCCGCCAGGGTCAGGTTGTTCCTGGAATCATAGCCAAAGTTGGTCGTTGTACCGTCCGGGTAATTGACCTGAGTCAGCCGGTTTAGGGGATCATAGGAATACCGGCTGATGATCCCATCTTCATCCGTCCTGGATAGGCGATTGCCCGCAGGGTCATAGGCATAGGATTTGAAACGGCCCACAGGGTCCGTCTCCCGGATGAGTCTCCCCGCTGGATCATACTGGAAGCTGGTCATCTTTCCCCGGGCATCGGTTAAAGAGGTAAGCTTATCCACTCCCGGTCCGCAGGAAGGGCATCCCGAGCCATAGGCCAATTGAGTGACGTTCTTCAGGGCATCCGTGATCTTCGTGACCTGGCCCTGGTCATTATGCTCGTACTGAGTACTCTTGCCATTCGCATCCCTCACCGAGGCCATATTGCCGTCGAGATCATAGCCGTAAAGGATGGTGTTGTTCAGCGGGTCAATGATTTTATTGATCTTATTGAACCCGTTAAACTCGAACCGGGTGAGGTTGTTTTCCGGGTCTTGGTGGCTGATCAGGTTTCCCGCCCCATCGTAGGTGAGAGAAGTGACCGCATTCGTTGGTTCGTTTATTGAGGTCAGGTAGTTGCTCGGATTATAAGCTAAAACGGTGGTCCGGTTCAAAGGATCGGTGATGCTGGTTAGGTTCCCGCTCGAATCATAACCGTACCGGGTCAAATTGTTCATCGGGTCCGCAGCGGATGTCAGATTGCCATGGGAATCATAAGTGAATGTGACCGTGCCATTGCCGGGATATACGATGCTGGTGACCTTGTTGAGGAAATTGTAAGTGTAGGCCGTGGTATTGTTCAGGGCATCCGTGGTGGAGGTCGGGTTCCCGTTGGCGTCATAGGTGAAGGAGGTCCGGTTGCCCTTGGGGTCGGTTATGGAGGAAAGGTTCCGGTATTGGTCATAGGCATATTTGATGGTATTGCCGAGGGGGTCGGTCTTTTCCGTCAGGGCCCCCAGTTTCGCATCGTATCGGTAGGTCCAGGTGCCGCCGTTTTTCTCCGTAAACTGGGATACCGAGCCATCAGAGTTATAGGCTATGGCCCTAACCCTTCCCTCAGGATCGGTTGCCTGCACCACCCGTGCCTCCGCATCGTAAATATAGGAGGTCACATACCCTTTGGGGTCAGTTTTGGTTAGAAGAAAGCCATTGGTGTCATAGGTGTAAGCCCAGTTCGGGGTTCCAAGCCCCTGGACTTGGGAAGAGAGGCCAGATAAATTCTCGCCGGTGTAGGCGAAGGAATGGACATTGCCCATGGGGTCGGTGATCTGACTTATCCGGTTAGCCGGGTTATAGGCTAAGGAGATTTTTCTTCCCGAGGGGTCAGTGATGAGAATCAGGTTGTCTTGGGAATCGTAAGCAAAAGTGACGGCGTTGGAGTTTCGGTCCAGGATCCGGGTTATCTTCCCGTTTTCATCAAACTGGTAGAAGATCCCTTCTTTCTTCTCCAGGAGGGAGGTTTTGTCGGCATTGAGAGTCAAAAAGGGATAATTGGCATTCTCCGGGGCGTACCGGTCGCCGTTCTTGTAAAGCGTAATCCTTCCCCCATCCCCTTCCACCAGGGTATAGGAGCCGTTGTTGTTGGAATGAAGGTAAATATGAAGGGTATGGGACCACCCGGTTCCCAGGGGGGTCTTTTGGCCGCTGAAGCTGTTGTAGAAAAGGCTGAAGTTTCCCTGGAATTTGGATTGGGGTAAATAGAAAAGAGTCTGGGAATGGGATAAGTTTCCGCTGGCCACATTGACCGCGGAGCCAAAGTCTTGCTCCAGCCTGGCAAAACAGGCCGCCGGCTGGTCATTAGCCTTGACTTCGATAGGAATGCTCTTGAAATCACTGTCCTCACCGCATGTGCCGCCAGTGCTTCGGGTGAAAAGCTGGGCCGTGTAATTGCCCGCCGCGACCTGCTTGCCAGAAGCATCCTTTCCATCCCAGGAACCGGATATGGAAGTGCCGGACCCTGTGAAGACCCGACCGGCCACGGTTATCGTCCAGCTTGCCGTCCCCCCTCCATTGGCCTGAAGGGCTGCGGTAAGGTTTGCTGTTTCACCGGAAGTAAGATTAATGTGTGTCTTATCGGCGCTGAAGCTGTTTATGTTGATGCAAGCGGAGGCTAGAGCGGGACAACAGCCAGCGGCTAACTGCTCTGGGGTTCTTTTGTCATACCAACCAGCAATCGATGGAACATTTCCCCAGCAGAAAGATACGGCACCACAGGGAGGGCCACAAGTTTGTTCCCCCGTTGCAGGATTCCAGTGGACCAAACAACCTTCGCAGTTAAATACATGATCACTACATGACCCGCCATCTTTTTCACCACAGCTACCCGGAATACAGCTGGAACCACCACAAGCTTGGTTTAAAATAAAAGCACTTCCATCACAGTTCCACCTGTCGTCTGTTACCCTCCATTGACAATAAGGTTCAGGATAAGAAAAAGTCCACTTAACCTCCTCGGCTACATCCAGATTGTTGGAAGCATTGACGGCAAGCTTCAAATCATTGGTCCTTCCACAAGAATCCATTAACCGAATGGTCGGATTGTTAGCGCAATTCTGATTTGAGGATGGAGCCGTGTAAGCAACGGAAGTTCCGCTGCCGCCGGAAAGACTCCCGCCTCCGCTTGCCTTTATCCACGTATAGGGCCCCATCCCGCCATTCGCTGCCAGGCTTTGATTCCCATTTACGGACATCTGCTTGGAGGTGAATCCAATAAGCGGCGGAGGACAATTCTCACAGGAAGTGCATTCAGACCAGACGGGGGAAGAAAAGACTCCAATCACCAAAGAACAGAAAACCCAAGAGACCATCAGGGACAAGAAAACCCTTCCCCTCTTATGGGCCTTGATCATGCCCGCTCCTTTGTCTACATGGGATGTAGCAGCTTTAAGGGAAACAGCCGCCAATAGAGACCGTGTTTTCATGACGAGCCCCCCGATCATGAGTCTCAAAGGAAGGTTAAGCAAATTTTCAGGATTTCAAATGTGCAAATACCATACCTTCCAGGGGCTTCTAAAAAAGCGGCATCTTCTCGAAGCCTTGTAAATTCAGGCCTCCTGGCCGCCGCATGAAAAGGGAAAGAACTTTTCCCTTTTTTCCCAAAATCTTTCCTAGAAATACAACTCTCTTATTAACTAAAGGCGAAGGCGGAATGTGGAGGGGGGGCTGTCGGATAAGGAGGGTGCTGATGATGAGATCTTTTTGAACAATAGTTTTTGGTATCGGGAAAAAGCATTTTTCCGGGGGTTGGGTTGCGGTTTTGAACGCGGGTTTCGAGTTCCCGGTTCCCTGCCCGCCCCCTTTATTAAGGGCTTCTTTTCCCAATCAGAGAGTCAGCCGATCCATGAATCAACAATATCCTCTTTTTCATTCCCGCAGATGTTCGGCTAGACGGAGAAAAGAAAGCGGGTCCACCCTCGCCCCGCGGAGGATCATTCCCCAATGGAGGTGGGGGCCGGTGGATCTTCCCGTGGTTCCTACGCGGCCCAGTGGGTCGCCCGTGCGGAGTTTATCTCCTACGCCCACCCCCGCTTCAGAGAGATGGAAATACATGGAGTAAAGGCCCCACCCGTGGTCCAGAACGACCGTTTTCCCGGAGAAGAACAGCTCGTCAACCAAGGCTACCAGACCGCTGTTGCAGGCCACCACGGGGGCTCCCGCCTCCGCCTGCAGGTCAACCCCTGTATGGGGGTTTCTGGTCTGCCCATTAATAATCCGCCGCACTCCAAAAGCACCGGATAGCTCTCCTTCCAGGGGACGGATGAACGGACCCTTCCAGAGCCTTTCTTCCCGGAGTTCTTGAAACAAGCCCTGAATCCGCTTCGATTCTCGATTTACCCTTTCCAAGGTTTTGGGATCCAGCTCCACCATGGACCGAGGCAAGGAAAGTTTCTGGACCGCAAAATCGGTCTTCCCGACCTTTAGCTGGAGGGACTTCGAATAGGCCTTTCCATCTCCGCCTGTCGCCAGGAGCTTCATTTCATACCTGGCGGGCTTGATGTTCAGGTCAATCCCGATCAAGGTTTCATAGGTTCCTTGTTTCTCTCCCGGGTCCAGGGAGAATCTTTTCCCTTGAAACTCTCCATGGATGGATTTGAGCTCGGATGGACCGGCCGCTCTTACGAGGTAAACATCCCCTGGCCTAACTCCTTTGGGGAAAACCTCTACCCGGAGGTCGCTCTGCGCGGCCGCAGCCTGCCCTGCCAACCCGAGTATCCCTGGNNATCCCTGGCCTTTCGGTAAACGATTTCTCCGTCGACCACGGTCATCTCTATCTCCACCGAAAGCCACTCCTCCGGAGAAACCTGGAATAGGTCCTGCGCAAATACGGTCAAGTCTGCCAATCGCCCCGGGGTGAGAACCCCTAAGAATCTCTCTTTCCGTGAAGACCAGGCAGGAAGGGCGGTAAAGGCTTTGAGGCACTCTTCCAGGGTGAGCCTTTCCTCGGGGAACCATCCTTCGGGCGGCTTTCCGCGGGAATCCTTCCGGGTCACCGCGGCCTGAAGGCCCAGCAGAGGGTTGATCGGCTCCACGGGCGCATCCGAACCGAACTGAACCCGGATTCCCGCGCGGAGGAGCGATCTCCAGGCGTACCCATTCCGGCAGCGGGCCACCCCCCACTTCTTTTCCGCCGTGGACCAGTCCGTGGAAAGGTGCACCGGCTGCACGGAAGCCATCACTCCAAGTTCGCGGAACAGGGGAAGGTCGGCGGTCTGAAACAGCTGGACATGTTCGATGCGATCCCTCCGCGGCCCGGGAAGCGCTTTCCGGGCTGAGGCGATCGCTTTCAGCGAGTTCGTAACCGCCTTGTCCCCGATAGCGTGGATGGCAACGCTATAACCATCTTGGTAGGCTTCCAGGACCCTCTTCCGCAAAGCCTGGGGAGTCAGGACCGCGAGGCCCCGGTCCGAAGGGTTATCGGCATAGGGAGCATGGAGAAGGGCGGTCCCCGAGCCCAGGGAACCATCCGCATAGAGTTTGACCTGGCCGAACCAGAGCCCCTGCCCGCCCCGCCAGGGTTTGAAGGAACGTGTCCGTCCCTCTTCCAAGCCTTCATAAGGTATCGTCTGCTGGACCCGGATCTTCAGTTTTCCCTCTTCTTCCAGCGCGGAGAGGGCATCCCACTCCCGCAGAGTTTCGCAGGAATGCACCCCCGTGATTCCAAAGCGCAACGCCTCCTGCTGTGCCGCCAGGGCGGCCTTCTTGCGCGTTTCCTCGGTCGCCGCGGGAATAATTTTCTCCAGGTAACGGCGCATTTCCATGAGAAGGCCCGTGGGTTCTCCGCTCGCCGGGTCCCGCTCGATCCTGGCCCCCGGGGGGTCGGGGGTGTGGCGGTCGATTCCGGCGCCGGCCAGGGCGGCCGTATTCACCCAGAGGCTGTGCCCGCAGGCCCGGATCATCATGGCCGGGTTGTGGGGAGTCAGGTCATCCAGGTCGAAGCGGGTGGGCTCCCTTTTTTCCTCCCAGAAATGCTCGTTCCATCCCCGGCCGATGATCCACTCACCCGGCGGGCATTTCGCGGCCGCCTGTTCGATGCGTGCCCGGCAGGCGGCGATGGAGGGAAGGTTCATGAGGTTCACCCTTTGCAGGTTCAGGCCGAGGTTGACGAAATGAATATGGGCATCCACCAACCCGGGCGTGACCAACCTTCCCTTCAGTTCGAAGGTCTGCGTATTCCGTCGGCAGCCTTTCTTCACCTGTCCGTTGCTTCCCAGGATGGCAATCTTGTTGTCCTTAATACCCAGGGCCTCGACCCAGGGCTGCTTGGCGTTTCCGGTAAAGATGCGAGCCGAGAAAATGGCCAGGTCCATAGTACCTTCCTTTTATCCGCAGATTTCGCAGATTGCGCAGAAACAGAATAATAAGACTACGAATAAGAATAGTTTTGCGGGGCTCAAAGCTCAAATGACCGTCCCGAGCCTCGGGCTTTCTTCATCCCTCGAACCGTGTTTATCGGTGTTTATGCGCGTCCCGTGACCGAGTAAAACCGGCTCACCTTGCCTATTCTCCCCGGACAGACCCTCCCCGAGGGTTCACTTCTTCTCATCCCAAAGCGTGAATAGTTGGTCATACTGCCCGGGGAAAACGACTTCGTAGTCCAGGTGAATCCGCACCGGGTAGCGGAGGCCGGCTTCGTGAGTCTTGACCAGGCCTTCTCTAAGTTGGTCCACCTTCTCGGGGGTGTAGGTGAAGGTAAAGGCCAATTCGTCGTCCTTCGCCTGAGCCAGGCGCCTGGAGCCATGGCCCGGGAGCACCATGTAGAATCCCGGGTTCTGAATGGGGGTCACGATGAGATCGGCGCACGATAGGCGGCCGTCCGTGGAGCAGTTGATCCGGCCCCCGCCGCGGTAGAGCGCGCCATGAATGAGGCGCATGACCTGGGCCGAGTTNNCCGGAGAGAAAGATGGCATCGGGGTCGAAGGAACAGGTGGTGAGGGGAGCGAACAGGACCGCTTCATAGACACCGTGGGGAAACATAGGTACCAGGGCTTCGCTGCGCGCCCCGGCCTCCAGGGTTTTGCTGTACCGGTCGATGCACAGGTGTCCTTCGGTGAAATAGGGGATGGGAGGCTTGAAGCCCATAGCCAGAACGCTGGGTGCGCAGCGCATGTCCTCGTACCTCATGCAGACGGTCTCCTCGTGCCGTTTGGCGATGGTCCAGGCCTGGCAGAGGACCATCCTTTTCTTGAAATGCTGAAGGGGGTATTTCGCCGGCACCGGCGGTTTTTCGCCCTTCCGGAGCATTTTCACCGCCACCGGAAGGGAGGGCAGTTTCAGGTACGTGGTGAGGTCCTGCAGGAACGAATCAAACTTGCTCATTTTTTTAACCTCCATGACTATACAGNNTACAGCAATTATTCGAGAAAAGGAGCCAAATGTCAATTCATCCGGTGGTTCCTCATTATTATTCTTTCCCTTGACCCGGCCTTTTAATCAATGATACTTTTTAATAAGACATGCCAGCTGCTCGCCTCCTTACAACATTTCTATTTTTGGGTGCTTTCGCCCTCAACATCGGCTGCATCTCCAGTCAGAAGATCGTGGCTGAGAAGGCGCCGGCCCTCTTTCGCGACGTGGCCCTCTCCGCCAACCGCCAATCCGATGTAGTCCTCGTCCGCCAGGGAATCCCTTCCTACCTGATGCTCATCGACGGGATGCTGCAAAGCTACCCGGAAAACCGGGACCTTCTCCTGGC
>PMCE01000025.1:5947-7997 GCA_003154025.1 Syntrophaceae bacterium | reverse complement strand
CTTGAGGCGGGAATGGATGATTATGTTTCCAAGCCAATCCAGCCGCAGAGTCTCATCGAGGTTATTGAACGATGGTTTGATAAAGTAGTTCTAGGGAAACCAGAAGTACCCCTTATCGAACCATCCGAGATGGAAGCCCACAAGGAATGGGGAAAAGGCGCCAGGCAGAGCAGGACGACGAACTTTCTGGTATAATATAAACGGACTTTACGAGGGTCGAGATAGACCGTGAACGTTTGGTTGCCAGGTTGGGATTGGCGCCAAAAGGGAGAGATGGATTCCTGACCCTGAACCGTTTTCGCCCCTCAAAAAACCGCAGACCAGCAGGTCAGAGAATTTTCCCCCCTATTTTCCATTCCCCAAGGACGCGAAGAACCCCAGCGGAGATTCTGTTTTGGTGAGGCTTCCGGGAAGGGAGAGAAGGAATGCAGGGTTTGAGAAAACTTATGGAGCAGGCGTGTTTCCCCCCCCGACAACGCCCCGACTGCGATTGAAGGCTAGCGGCGCCGGGAAAACAGGGTTGCCTTGCCCCATTAGATAACAGGCTGACCTCGGGGTTGAAAAAATGGATAACGTTAAGATCTTGCATTTTAAAGAAAAAATGCCGAAAGATATTGAAGACGGGTGCGATTCTTGCAGACCAATCCGAAAGCTGTCGTTCTGCTGAGCGGCGGGATTGATTCGACGACCGCGCTTTTGATTGCCAAAAGCCAGGGTTTCGATATCTATGCCCTGAGTTTCTGGTACGGGCAGCGGCACAAAGTCGAATTGGCCGCAGCCAAAAAAATTGCTATTCTTTATCATGTAGTTAGACATATGGTCGTGGAATTTGACCTGCGCTTATTGGGGGGATCAGCGCTGACCGGCGATGTGGAAGTCCCCAAAAGCCGGAACGTCGAGGAAATGGGGAAAGACATACCGGTTACCTATGTTCCGGCGCGCAATACCATTTTTCTCTCCTTTGGCCTGGCTTGGGCTGAGGTTCTTGGCTCGGAGGACATATTCATCGGGGTGAATGCCCTGGACTACAGCGGCTATCCCGACTGCCGTCCGGAATACATCGCCGCCTATGAAAAGTTGGCCGGCCTGGCAACCAGAGCAGGAGTGGAGGGAAAACAGAAACTGAAGGTTCACACCCCGCTGATACAGATGACCAAGGCCCAAATCATAAAAAGAGGGCTGGTTTTGGGGGCTGACTACAGCCTAACCCACAGCTGTTATGATCCGTCTGAAAAGGGGGAGGCTTGCGGGCAATGCGATTCATGCCTTTTACGTTTAAAGGGGTTTCAGGAGGCAGGAATTCCTGACCCCATCCCGTATCGGAATAAGGCTGGGGAGCAATCTCGAGCCGCTGGAGACAAGGTACCTCAAAGTCATTGACAGATGTCCGATATGAATGAAAAAATATAAATTATGCCCATGATGGATGAGCCGGAGGCGTGATGGAGCAGGAAATAGATAGGGAAGAGCAGACGAGCGGTTCGGGAGGGACCGAAAAAGGACCCGGGAACATCCTGGTAGAACCAAAGGCGGACCCCGTACCGAAGAAGGCTCATTTCTTGACCTTTTCACGGTTGATCTGGCTTCTCCTTCTAGTGGTCGTACTGGCAGTTGGGGTTTACGCGTTTTTCCCCAAGGTGGAAAAGGCGCAGCTGCTGGCCGCCAAGCCGGAGCGCACGACGCCCCGCCCCCCAGGGGTGCCGGTTGTGGCCGCGACCGTGAAGAGAAGCGACTTCAGCCTTTATTTAAACGGACTCGGGTCCGTGGTTCCCTTTCAGACGGTCACCCTGAAGAGCCGGGTCGACGGGCAGCTGATGGAAGTCTTCTTCCGGGAAGGCCAGATGGTACACCGCGGAGACCTGTTGATCACCATCGATCCGCGGCCCTTCGAAGTGCAGCTGACCCAGGCGGAAGGCCAGATGGCCCGCGATCAGGCCCTCTTGAAGAACGCGCAGCTCGACCTGGTGCGATACCGGGACCTGATGCAGCGGGATTTGATCGCCCGGCAGCAACTGGACACCCAGGAGGCTCTGGTCCGACAGTATGAGGG
>PMCE01000025.1:0-5908 GCA_003154025.1 Syntrophaceae bacterium | reverse complement strand
AGTCTCCCGCAGGTGCTCGACAAGCTCAACAAGGGCGAGCACCTGTCGGTGGAGGCCTATGATCGGGAGCAGAAGCGGAAACTGGCAAGTGGGGTCCTGCTGACCGCCGACAACCAGATCGATTCGAACACCGGGACGGTGCGTCTCAAGGCGGTCTTCCAGAACGAACAGAATGAGCTGTATCCCAACCAATTTGTCAACGCCCGCCTGCTGGTGGAAGTCCGGCGCGGGGCGACTACCATCCCGGCGCCGGCCATTCAACGGGGCCCCCAGGGCACCTTTGTCTATGTGGTGAAGCCCGACCAGACCGCCACGCTGCGCCCCATCACCGTGGGTGAAATCCAGGGAGAGGAAGCCTCGGTCAAGACGGGGCTGGTGCCCGGCGAACTCGTGGTGGTGGACGGGGCGGAAAGGCTGCGGGAGGGCAGCAGGCTGGAGTTGAGAGAACCCGTAGCCCCCCCCTCGCCAAAGGCTTCCTGATGAATATCTCCCGCCCCTTTATCCTGCGGCCGGTGGCCACCACTCTCCTGATGGTGGCGATCCTTCTGGCCGGCTTTGTGGCCTACCACGAGCTGCCGGTCTCGGCCCTGCCCACGGTGGATTACCCGACGATCCAGGTGCGCACCTTCTTCCCCGGGGCCAGCCCCGAGGTCATGGCTTCGTCGGTCACGGCCCCGCTGGAGCGTCAGTTCGGTCAGATGCCCGGTCTGTCTCAGATGACCTCGACCAGCGGCAGCGGGGCCTCGATCATCACCCTGCAGTTCAGCCTGGACCTCAGCCTGGATGTGGCCGAGCAACAGGTGCAGGCGGCCATCAATGCGGCTTTCACCTTTCTGCCGCGAGACCTTCCCGTCCCCCCTGTGTACAGCAAGGTGAACCCGGCGGACGCNNTTCGGGCAGAAGATCTCCCAGCTTCCGGGCGTGGGGCTGGTGAGCATCAGCGGGGGCCAGAGGCCGGCGGTGCGGGTTCTCGCCAACCCGGCCGCTCTGGCGGCCTACAGCCTGACCCTGGAAGACCTGCGGGCGGCGATCGGCACGGCCAATGTGAATCAGGCCAAGGGCAGCTTCGACGGCGCGCGGCAGGCCTACATCATCGGAGCGAACGATCAGCTCTTCTCGGCGGCGGAGTACCGGGTGTTGATCGTCGCTTATCGCAACGGGGCTCCCGTTCGGCTCTCCGATGTCGCCGAGACGGTGGACGATGTGGAAAACGTGAAACTGGCGGCCTGGATGAACGAGACCCCGGCGGTGGTCCTGAACATCCAGCGGCAGCCCGGGGCCAACGTCATCGAGGTGGTCAACCGGATCAAGAGTCTCTTGCCCCAGCTACAGAGTTCCCTGCCGCCTTCGGTAAAGGTCGCGGTGCTGACCGACCGGACGACAACCATCCGGGCCTCGGTGCGGGACGTGCAGTTCGAGCTGCTGCTGGCGGTGGTCTTGGTGGTGATGGTGATCTTTCTCTTCCTGCGCAACCTGGGGGCCACGGCCATTCCCAGCGTGGCCGTTCCCCTTTCCCTGGTGGGNNATTTCCACCGGGTTCGTGGTGGATGACGCCATCGTCATGATCGAGAATGTGGCCCGCTATGTGGAGCAGGGGGATTCGCCGCTGGAGGCGGCGCTCAAAGGCTCGGAGCAGATCGGGTTCACCATCCTGTCGCTGACCGTTTCGCTCATCGCCGTGCTCATTCCGCTCCTCTTCATGGGGGATGTGGTGGGGCGGCTCTTCCGCGAGTTCGCCGTGACCCTGGGGGTGACCATCCTCATCTCGGCGGTGGTATCGCTGACCCTGACGCCGATGATGTGCGCGAAGATCTTGAAGCACACCCCCAAGGAGCAGCAGGGAAGGTTCTTTCGCGCCTCGCAGCGGGTTTTCGACCGGGTCATCGGAGGCTACGGGACGACGCTGCGATGGGTGCTGAGGCATCAGCGGCNNCAGGATACGGGGTTCATCCAGGGGATTTCGGAAGCCACCCAGTCGATCTCCTTCCCGGGAATGGCGGAGAAGCAGCAGCAACTGACCCGGGTGATCCTGCAAGACCCGGCCGTGGAAAGCCTGTCTTCCTTCATCGGGGTGGACGGGACCAACACCACCCTCAACAGCGGGCGGATCCTGATCAACCTGAAACCCCTGGAGGAAAGGGACGCGAACGCGACGGAGGTCACCCGCCGGCTGCAGCGCGAGCTGGCCCGCGTGGAGGGGATCACGCTGTTCATGCAGCCGGTGCAGGACCTCACCGTCGACGCCCGGGTGAGCCGGACGCAGTACCGGTATACGCTCGAAGATCCCGACCTGACGGAGTTGAACAGCTTCGCTCCCCGGCTGGTCGAGGCGCTGCGGAAGGAACCCGACCTCAGCGACGTGAGCAGCGACCAGCAGGATAAGGGGCTGCGGGTGGAGGTGGCGATCGACCGGAGCACCGCCTCGCGGCTGGGGATCACCCCGCAGCTTTTTGTGGATACCCTGTACGACGCCTTCGGTCAGCGACAGGTATCCACGATCTTCACCCAGTTGAACCAGTATCGAGTCATCCTGGCGGTCAAACCTGAATTTCAGCAGGACCCCACCCGCTTGCAGGGGATCTATTTTCGGGGAGTGGGCGGCGGACAGGTCCCTCTCGGGACGGTTGCCAAGGTCACGGAGACAACGGGGCCTCTGGTGATCAACCGCCAGGGGCAGTTTCCGGCGGCGACGCTCTCCTTCAACCTGGCCCCCGGCGTCTCCCTGGGGAAGGCGGTGCAGACGGTCGGATCGGCCACCCAGCGATTGGGGCTGCCCGCCAGCATCCGCGCCAGTTTCCAGGGCACGGCCCAGGCCTTTCAGGCATCCCTGTCCAACCAGCCCCTTTTGATCCTGGCCGCACTGGTTACGGTCTATATCGTGCTCGGGGTTCTTTATGAAAGCTACATCCACCCGATCACCATCCTCTCCACGCTTCCTTCAGCCGGGGTGGGGGCCGTCCTCTCCCTTCTGGCCTGGCGCACGGAGCTAAGCGTGATCGCCGTCATCGGCATCATTCTTTTGATCGGCATCGTGGAGAAGAACGGCATCATGATGGTGGATTTTGCCCTGGAGTTGGAACGCAAGGGAGGGAAGAGTCCGGCCGAGGCGATCTACGAGGCCTGCCTGCTGCGCTTCCGGCCCATCCTGATGACCACCCTGGCGGCGCTGCTGGGAGCGGTTCCTCTGGCGGTGGGCCAAGGGGTGGGGTCCGAGCTTCGCCACCCTCTCGGAATCGCCATCATCGGAGGGCTGGTCTTCAGCCAGATGCTCACCCTGTACACCACGCCGGTGATTTATCTGGGCTTCGATCGTCTCGCCCGGAAGGTCCGAGGCCGGCGTCCTGAAAATGCCGACGGCGCCGGAGACTCCCCCAACTTGCCATGAACATCTCGGCGGTTTTCATCCGCAGGCCTGTAGGCACGACTCTCCTCACGCTGGGACTGGCGCTCGCCGGGGCGGTCGCCTTTCCGCTTCTGCCGGTGTCGCCCCTGCCCCGGGTGGACTTTCCGACGATCCAGGTGTCAGCGACCCTGCCCGGAGCGGACCCGGAAACCATGGCCACATCGGTCGCCGCGCCCCTGGAACGCCAGTTCGGTTACATCGCCGGCGTGACCGAAATGACCTCCACCAGTAATCGCGGCTCGACCAACGTGGTCCTGCAGTTTGACCTGAACCGCGACATCGACGGGGCGGCCAGGGATGTCCAGGCGGCCATCAATGCGGCCCGGGGCTACCTGCCGGCGAACCTCCCCAGCAACCCGATTTACCGCAAAGTCAACCCGGCGGAAGCGCCCGTTCTCCTCCTCGCCCTCACCTCCGACTCGGTGGGTCCGGCGCAAATGTACGACGCGGCCTCGACCCTCCTGCAGCAAAAGTTATCTCAGGTGGAGGGGGTCGGGCAGGTTTTCGTCGGCGGCGCCTCCCTCCCTGCGGTCCGCGTAGACTTGAACCCCACGGCCCTGAACAAATACGGGATCAGTCTGGAAGGCGTTCGCGGGGTTCTGGCCGGCACCAACGTGAACCGGCCGAAGGGGCAATTGGCCGAGGGGACAAGAACCTGGGAAATCCAGGCCAACGATCAGCTCCGCGGCGCCGAGCAGTACCGGGACCTCATCGTGAGCTACCGGTCCGGGGCNNGCTCCCCCACCTGGAGGCCATCATGCCCGGGGGGGTCAAGCTTTCCGTCGTTCAGGACCGGACTCCCCCGATTCGCGGGTCCCTGCGCGATGTGGAGATCAACCTCCTCATCTCGGCCACGTTGGTGGTCCTGGTGGTGTTCCTCTTTCTGCGGAATATCCGCTCCACGGTGATCCCCGGCGTGGCCGTTTCGGTCTCGCTCATCGGTACTTTCGGGGTGATGTACCTGGCCGGGTTCAGCCTCAANNCCCCCCTGAAGGCCGCGATGCTGGGGGCCCGGGAGATCTCTTTCACCGTCCTGTCGATGAGCGCTTCCCTGGTGGCGGTCTTCACGCCCATCCTGCTCATGGGCGGGATGGTCGGCCGTTTGTTCCGCGAGTTTGCGGCGGTCCTATCGGTGGCTGTCGCCCTTTCGCTGCTCATGTCCCTGACGGCCACCCCGATGATGTGCGCCACCCTTCTTCGGCCGGACCGACCGGAGTCCCACGGGCGCCTGTACCAGGCGAGCGAACGGTTCTTCAACGGAATGCGTCGCCTCTACGAGAGGACCCTCCGATGGGCCCTCCGCCACCCCCGCTTTATGCTCACCCTGTTCATGATCACGATCGCCACCAATGTCGTCCTCTTTTCCGTCATCCCGAAAGGTTTCTTCCCCGAGCAGGACACCGGACGTATCGGGGGGGCCATCCAGGCGGAACAGGACATATCCTTTCAGGCCATGACCGGGAAGATGGCCGAGGTGGTCGACATCATCCGGAGCGATCCCGAGGTGGAGGCCGTGTCGGGTTACACGGGGTCCAGCACCACGACGAACACCGCCCGCATGTTCATCACCCTGAAGCCCTTCGCGCAGCGAAAGGCCTCGGCCTCGCAGGTGATCGCCAGACTGCGCCGGAAGCTCGCCCGGGTCACGGGCGCGCCGGCTTACCTCCAGGCCGTTCAGGATCTGCGTATCGGGGGAAGGCTGGGAAATGCGCTCTACCAGTACACCCTCCAGGGGGACAATCTGGCGGAACTCAATGCCTGGGCTCCGCGCATGCTCCAGCGGATGCGCACGCTGCCCCAACTCGTGGATGTAAGCAGCGATCAGCAGAACAAAGGGCTGCAGAACTTGGTGGTGATCGACCGCAGCACGGCTTCTCGCCTGGGAGTCACGTCGCAGGTAATCGACGATACCCTGTACGACGCCTTCGGCCAGAGGCAGGTATCGATTACCTACACCCTTTTAAACCAATACCATGTGGTGATGGAGGTCGAACCGAGCTTCTGGCAGCGCCCCGAGACGCTACGGGATATCTACCTGCCCTCCTCCAGCGGGACGCTGGTCCCGCTCAGCGCCTTCGCCCGCTTCGAAAGGACGGCGACGTCGCTGGCGGTGAATCACCAGAGCCAGTTTCCGGCGGTGACCATCTCCTTCAACCTGGCCTCCGGGGTGGCCCTCGGGGATGCGGTCAAGGCGGTGGAATCGTCCGTCCACGAGCTGGGGATGCCCGCCGGCCTCCGGGGCAGTTTCATGGGGGTGGCCCAGGCCTTTCAAGCCTCCCTGGCCAATATGCCGCTTTTGATCCTGGCGGCGCTCATAGCGGTTTACATCGTCCTCGGGGTTCTGTATGAGAGCTTCATGCATCCTATCACCATCCTGACCACGCTCCCCTCAGCCGGCGTGGGAGCGGTGCTCGCGCTCCTGGTCTGCCGCACGGAACTCTCGGTCATCGCCCTGATCGGCGTCATCCTGCTGATCGGGATCGTGAAGAAGAACGGCATCATGAT
>PMCE01000090.1 GCA_003154025.1 Syntrophaceae bacterium | reverse complement strand
CGATTTTCTGGTGGCCACCGAGCAGGAATGTTTCCAGCAGATCCGCAGGCTTTTGAGTTTTTTCCCCCCCAACTACCGTGAGCTGCCCCCGGATCGGCCCAATGACGACCCCGTGGGCCGGCCGGTGCCCGAATTGGAGGATCTGGTCCCTTCGAATCCCCAGCGGGCCTACGACATCCGGAAAGTCATTAAGCTGATTGTGGATGAGGGCGACTTCATGGAGGCCAAGTCCGATTTTGCCAAGAATATCGTCACCTGTTTTGCCCGGATGGGAGGACAGAGCATCGGGATCGTCGCCAATCAGCCTTTGTTCCTGGGCGGCTCCCTGACCGTCGATTCTTCGGACAAGAGCGCTCGGTTCATCCGATTTTGCGACGCTTTCAACATCCCCCTCCTCTTCCTGGTTGATACTCCCGGCTATCTTCCGGGAATCCAGCAGGAACACACGGGGATCATCCGCCACGGGGCTAAACTTCTCTACGCTTTCTGTGAATCCACCGTTCCCAAAGTAGCCCTCACCCTCCGCAAGTCTTACGGCGGAGGCCACTGGGCCATGGGGGGCCATAATTGCCACGGCACGGATATCGCCTATGCCTGGCCCACGGCCGAATTTGCAGTCATGGGTGCTGAGCAGGCAGCCAAGCTGCTTTACAGCCGGGAATTGAAATCGGCCGCAGATCCGGCGGCCCTCCTCCAGGAAAAAATCCGGGAATACCGAGGCCTTTTCGCCAACCCCTACCGCCTGGCCCAAACCATGTGTATCGACGACGTGATCGAGCCGGGCGAGACCCGCCAGCGCCTTATCAAGGCTTTCCGCTCCCTGAAGGGAAAGAGGGAGGAAAAGCCCCCTCGCCGCCATGGAAACATTCCGGTGTAGAAAAAATTCGCGCGGGTAAAGATATGATTGCCCGGAAAAAACTAGCCGAAAGGAGAAAGAATGAAAATCAGGAAAAATCGGTTTTTTTGGGGTCTAGCGGCGCTGATCGCCCTGACCTTAGGTTTGACCGGGTTTGTACCCCAAGCCGCGGCCCAGGGCGTCAAGCCCGAATTTCTCTTCCGTTGTGCGGGGACCATGCCCCTGGACCACTACATGACCAAAACCCTGGAGCACTATGCCAAACTCATAGACGAAAGAAGCAAAGGGCGGATGAAGATTGAAATCTATCCGGCTAACCAACTGTTTAGCGACAAAGACCTTCCCAAGGCCCTTCCCTCGGGAGCCGTGGACATGGCCCAGGTGAACATGGCCATGTGGTCCGGACTGATCCCTTCTCTGGTGGTGGAAGAATTGCCTTTCTTCTACAAAGACCGGGATCATTTCTTCCGGGCCATGATCTCCCCCGGCGTCAGGAATCTGCTGGATAAGGATTTCGAGACCAAAGGAGCCAAGGTCCTCTTCTGGATGGATTATGGTTACACCGGCCTCATCGGGAAAAAGCCGATCAAGACAATGGAGGATTTTAAGGGAAAGAGGATCCGGGGGTATGGGGAAATTTCCACGGAAATCCTGAAAGCCCTGGGAGGTGCCCCGGTGTTCATGAGTATCGGGGAAGTCTATCTGGCTCTTCAGAGGGGAACCATCGACGGCGTTCTCACCTCCACCTGCTCGGTTTATGAAAGGAAATTCTACGAAGTGGCGAAGTATTTCACCCTCATTAGGTGCGGAGAAATTCAGAACCAGCCAGCGGTTTTGGTAAATCTTAAAAAATATCAACAACTGCCCGCGGATATGCAGAAAATTCTGGTGGACGCTTCGAAAGACGCCCAAGACTGGGGCCTGGATATAGCCCTGAAGGGAACCGATGACTGTCTGGCTAAACTGAAAGAAGGAGGCATGGAAATTTATAGTCTCCCCGAGCAGGAAAAGAAAAGATGGACAGCGGCAAGCAAGGGGGTTATCACTCATTATCTGGAACGGACCGGAGAAAAGGGAAAAGCACTTATGGAAGCGGTGGAAAAGACGCGGTAGAAACTTATTAGCCTGCGGGTTGAAGGGCGGGGAAAACCCTTCAACCCGATTCCCCTATAAAAATGAAGGAGACGCGGAATGCAATCCGTTGAAACCTCAGGTTCATTTTACGACCGGATCATTGTCGGGAGCGGCCTTCTGGGAGGCGGGTTGATCGTCTTGAACGGCCTCTTTGTAGCTTATGAAGTCCTGATGCGCTATCTCTTTAATTCCCCCACCGTTTGGGTGATGGAAATCAGCATCTACGTAACCCTGGCCAGCACCTTTCTTTCCCTCGCCTATGCCCTGCGGCAGAAAGCGCATGTAAAAGTGGATTTCATCACCAACTACCTGTCCGGCCGGACGCTGATCTTCCTGGAAATTTTTACTTCCCTCCTGGCGATTCTTTTCTGCCTGATTATGGGATGGGAAGGTGCAAAAATGGCCATGACCTCTTACCAGAACTGGGAGGTTTCTCCCTCTGTCCTCAGGGTGCCGGTATTCATCCCCCAAATTTTCATCCCTCTCGGAACCATCCTTCTGACCCTGGAGTTTATCCGGCTTTTAATCCATCTCTTCAAAGAGCTGCCCGCCGCTCAAGAACCGGGGGAGGGATCCATCTTCTTGCAGCTTTGGGTCACCGTCCTTTTTGCCGCCGGTCTGATAATCAGCTTTATCCTCCTTAAAGTCTCCATGAACCTCGGCCTCCTGGTTCTTTTCTTCGTCATTCTCCTCTGCGGACTTCCGGTGGCTGTTGCCCTGGCCCTGTTCGGGGTCTTCGGCTTTTACTTCCTCTTCGGCGGTTCATCCATGTTGGTCCAGCTTCCGGTGATGGCCTACTCCACCCTGGACAGCTTCGTCATGGTGGCCCTGCCCCTTTTCATCCTGACCAGTTGCGTTCTCCGGCTGGGGGGAGTAGGGGTCAAAATCTATCATTTTGCCAACGTGCTGGTCCGTCATCTGCCCGGGGGCCTGGGGATCGCTTCGATAATTTTCTGCGGCCTCTTCGCGGCCATGACCGGGTCCAGCGTGGCCGTGGCTGCGGCCGTCTCCATGATCGCCCTTCCGGAAATGCTGGCCCGGGGATACAGCCGGCATTTGACCATCGGCCTCTTGGCCGCTGGGGGAACGTTGGGCATTCTATTCCCGCCCAGTATTCCCATGATGCTCTATGCCTCCATGACCAACGAATCCCTGGGCGCCCTTTTCATGGGCGGTGTAATTCCCGGGCTGATTCTCTCCGGCATGTTCTGCATTTACGTCGCCTTCGTTGCCGGAAGGGACAAGAATGTCCATCGGGAAAAGAGGGCTTCCTTTGGCGAGATCATCACGGGTGCCAAGGAGGCGCTGGGGGGGCTGATTACCATCGTTATCATCATGGGCGGCATTTATTCCGGGATCATTACCCCCACGGAATCGGGGGGAATTGCGGCAATTTACAGCATCATCCTCGGNNCGCATTTCTTCCATGATCATGCTCATTGTGATCGGGGCCAACATATCCGGACAGGTGATCCTCATGGCCCAGATCTCCCAGAATATCCTTCTCTGGGTGAAATCCATGGACCTCCCGGTCTGGGTGATCATCCTCTGCATCAACATCTTCCTGATCATCATGGGCGCTCCCCTCGAAGCGGTGTCCATTCTGGTCATAACCCTGCCGATTCTTTATCCCCTCATGATCGGCCTGGGGTTCAGCGGGGTTTGGTTTGCCAT
>PMCE01000481.1 GCA_003154025.1 Syntrophaceae bacterium | reverse complement strand
CTCGAGTAGGTTTTCACCGGCTGGTCGATGAATTCGCCGATCTCGGCGAAAGCAACAATCGCCTCAAAACGTCGTTCCATCTCCTCACGGGAAAAACCCAGAATGGCCCCGTTCATGAATACGTTTTCGCGGCCTGTATATTCAGGATTAAAGCCGCTTCCCAACTCCAGCAGGGCTGCCACCCGGCCGTTGACCCGGATTTCCCCCTCCGTGGCCATGAGCGTGCCGGCGATGATCTGCAGGAGGGTGCTTTTGCCGCTGCCGTTCCGGCCGATAATCCCCAGGGTCTCTCCCCGAAGAAGGTCGAAGCTTATGTTGTGGAGAGCCCAAAATTCATGGCCGTAGGTTTTGCCCAGATGGCGGAAAAGTGAGTGTTTGAGACGGTCTTGGGGCTTCTCATAGAGCATATACCGCTTGCTCGTGTTTTTTACGGAGACGGCTAGAGAACTGCTCATAATACGTCGGCAAACCCTTTTTTGGAATGCATGAACCAGAAATACCCCAGTAGAAAGACGAAGGCACAAAAAAAAGCGGTCCCCAGGAAGGTCTCCAGTCCCGGCAATTGCCCGGTCATGAAGGCTCCCCGATACATCTTTACTAGGTGGGCCATGGGGTTTAGTTTAAAGATGAATAACGCCTGCGGGGGTACGACGTCTTCCGGGTAAAAGATCGGCGTGAGAAACATCCAAACCGTCAACAGCAGGTTGATTAATTGTCCGAAATCTGGGAGATAAACAGCCAGGCTGGCAGCCATCCAATTAAGGCCGATCGCTAACAGAAGCTGCAAAAGAATGATGACCGGTACGAAAAACAGGGTCCAATGCAAGGTCTTGGTTAGCGCCCAGACCAGGGGGATCAACAACAGAAACCCGAATATCTGCTGGATGGAAGAGGTCAACGCTGCATTCATGGGCAAAATTTCCAGGGGAAAGACGACTCTTTTTACGAAATTAACGTTGGACCGGATCACATCTTTGGATACCTGAAGACCCTCGCTGAATGCGCTCCAGGGCAGAAGGCCGCAGAGGAGGTAAATCGAAAAGGTAAACGGACTGGCATCCGTGGAAAAGCGGATCTTGAGGAAAAGGGAGAAAACGACCGTGTAGATCACCATCATCACCAGCGGATGGAAGAGGGACCAGAACAACCCCCCGAAGGAACCCCGGAATCGCGCGCTGAAATCGCGCCAGGCCATGACCTGGATGAGTTCTTGGTGACGCGCGAGATTCCGAACCAAACCGCCCACGTCAAAAAAGGCGCGCAAGTACCGCAGGAAGGGCTTGGAGTCTCTTTCCGTCGTGGCGATGGTTATTTTATTTTCTCGCGGTAACATTCAATCGTTTTTTTCAATCCTTCGCGGAACTGGGTCTCGGCCTGGAAACCGAATTCTTGGAAAGCGCGGGTGGTGTCCAGCATCCTGCGGGGCTGGCCGTCGGGCTTGGTCTGGTCCCAGACGATNNATCTCGAACCCGGCGCCGATATTCACGGGGTCAGGCCGGTCATACCGTTCGGTAGCCAGCAGGATAGCCTCCGCGCAGTCTTCCACGTACAGGAATTCCCGGGTGGCTTTTCCCGTTCCCCAGACTACGATCTCCTCCTGCCGGTTCCGGATGGCGTCCATACACTTCTTGATCAGGGCCGGAATGACGTGGGAGGAGGCCGGGTCGAAATTATCTCCGGGACCGTACAGGTTTACGGGGAGGAGAAAGATGGAGTTGAAGCCATATTGCTGACGGTAGGCCTGGGACTGGACCAGAAGCATTTTTTTGGCCAGGCCGTAGGGGGCGTTGGTCTCCTCCGGGTAGCCATTCCACAGATTTTCTTCCTTAAAAGGGACCGGGGTGAACTTCGGGTAGGAACAGATGGTCCCCACGGCCACGAATTTCTTGACCCCGAAGATCCTGGCCTGCTCCATGAGTTGCGCACCCATCATCAGGTTTTCGTAAAAAAAACGCCCCGGGTTTTCCCGGTTGGCGCCGATGCCCCCCACCACGGCGGCCAGGTGAATGACCACATCCGGCCGGGCGTCCCGGCAGAGACGGACGACGGCCTCTTCCCGGGTGAGGTTGTACTCCGAGCTCTTGGGGACGAAGAGGTGCTGAGCCCCCCTTTCCCGCATTTTCCGGGTCACATGGGATCCCAGGAAACCGGCTCCGCCGGTCACGATAAAGCGCTGCTCGCTCCAGAAACCCATCCTTCTAACTCCTGCCAGGGACCATTCTGAGGCCCCATCGCGCATCAGCGCGTTCGGGGAACGCGCCCTACATGATTCCGCATTTTAGCGATACGCCGGGCTCAAGCCCGTAGGTTATAAAATAGCCGAAAAGGCGGTCGAAGGGAAGAAAAATCGGCCTTTATTCATCCTTGGTTGTTGTAAGACAAAGAAAGAGAAGGCTGCAAAGCATCGCCGCGCCCATGGTGGGAGGGGCCATCACTTCGGCGATCCTCGAATTGATCATCTATCCGGTGATCTATCTCATACTGATAAAGAAGGAAATGGGGGTACGATTCCGAGATTGCAGATTTCAGATAGCAGATTTCAGATTTTAAGACTATCTGAGAAGAAAAAGTCAATTTAGCCACTTGAAAAAATGTAGGGTGCTTTTACCGAAGGCGACGACGCCATTTTAGATTCGGAAAAGCCGATATCTAATAGTATAAATAGGTGAAAGGGAAGGCGGCGGAGAATCTTTCAAGCCTGCCCCTGGAGATTCGATTCGGCCTTTAAAGTTTTCATAGGCTTTCATGATCCGAGTTTTAACCGTAGACGACGAGAAAAATTTCCGCAAAGTTATCGTCCAAGAACTGCAGCGCCAAGGCTTTGCCGTGGAGGAGGCGCCAGCGGAAAAGAGGCTCTGGAACGCCTCATACGGGAGGAGTTCGATGTCCTGATCCTGGATCTCTCCATGCCCGGCCTGGGAGGCATGGAGTTCCTAAAGATCGTCAAGGAGCAGGACAGCCCGCTGGAGGTAGTCATCCTCACCGCTCACGGCACGATATCTACCGCCGTGGAAGCCATGAAGCTGGGGGCCTACGATTTTCTTTCCAAGCCTTTCCGGATGGAAGAACTCTCCGTGGTGGTCGAGAAGGCCTATGAAAAGAAGGAGCTGCTCCGGCAAAACTGGCTCCTCCGGGCCCGGATCGCAAGGGAGGGCGAGTCGCACCGGATCATCACCCGGAATCCCCGGTTCCTCTCGCTCCTCGAATCCGTCCAGAAAATCGCCCGGTCGAACCTCCCCGTTCTGATCTCCGGGGAAAGCGGGGTCGGGAAAGAACTCATCGCCCGGGCCATCCACGCGGATTCCCCCCGAAGCTCGGGTCCTTTTATTCCCATCAACTGCAGCGCCATTCCCGAGAACATGCTGGAGAGCGAGCTCTTCGGCCACGAGAAGGGGGCTTTCACCGGGGCCCATATGAGTAAACCGGGACTTCTGGAGGTCGCCGACCAGGGGGTGCTTTTCCTCGACGAAGTAAGCGAGATGATTCCCACTCTTCAGGCGAAGNNGTTTCCGCACGGACCTTTTTTTCCGTCTGAGCGCCCTCACGGTGGCGATCCCCCCCCTGCGGGAACGCCAAGAAGATATCGCCCTCCTGGTCGAGCATTTCATCCAAGAGAATCCCGAATTCCAAAAGAAGGGGTTCAGCCCGGAGGCATTGAAGATCCTGGAAAGGTATCCCTGGCCGGGAAACGTGCGGGAACTCAAGAATATCGTCCACCGGACCCTTCTTCTGACCGATCAAGAGGTAGTCGAACCCGCGGACCTGCCCCCCGGCCTCATGGCCGACCAGCGGCCTGCCGGCAATCGGCTCGAAGACGTGGAAAAAGAACACATCCTGCGGGTCCTGAAGGAGACCGGCGGGAGGAGAGGGCAGGCGGCGGAAATTCTCGGAATGGACCCCAAGACCCTGTACCGGAAGATGCTGAGCTACGGCCTGCGGGACGAATCGGAAATGTAAGTGAAAGCTAAAAAATTAAACCTGGCTTCCAAATTTATGCTCATCGCCTTGGGGCTAGGGGTCTTCTTTTTGGGCGTGACCGCTTATCTTTCCTACCGACTCATCACCCGTCAATTCGAGGAACAATATGAAGAGAAAGCCCTCCTGGTAGCCAAACATATCCTCAGCGACCTGGAAGAGGGAATGATCCGCCGGGTTCATCAGAAACTGCCCGAGGTCCTCGACGAATACCGGGGGAAGGAAGCGGTGGAAGTGCGGCTCTTCAATTCCGCGGGGAATGAGGTCTTCGGGACCGGCCCCAGGACGCCGGAGCCCCGGGTGAGGGAGGCTCTCCAAAGCGAGGCCAGGCTCCATTTCGACCAACGGAGGTATGGCAAGGAATTGCAGACCTACATCTTGCCCATCCTGAAAAAACCCGAATGCCGGGAGTGCCACACCAGGGAAGAAAAATACCTCGGGGTGCTGCTCATCTCGCTTCCGGCGGATAAGATGAAGGAGAGCCTGTCCGATGAGAACCTGAAACACTTCCTCCTGTTTCTATTCATTACCGCGGCCATCATCGGGACGACCCTCCTGGCGGCCAACCGGATTCTAATTCGCCCGATCCGGCGCCTGCAGGAAGGTACCCAGGCGATGGAGAGCGGTAACCTCTTCCACCGGATCCCGGAAGGCTCGGGAGACGAACTCGGCGCGCTGACCAAGAACTTCAACTCCCTGGCTTCCAAATTTCAAACCCTTTTCGGAGAGATCGAACGGAAGAACCAGGAACTGCTGGCGCAGCATGCCCTTTTCTTGCGGCAGGAATCGGAATGGCAGCAGACCTTCGACGCCATCGCCGATCCGGTCTGTGTTCTGGACCGCGACTTGAGTATCCGCAAGGCCAACCTGGCCTTCCGCGAATTTTTCTCTCTTGCCGGAGAGGGATCGATCTCCGTGCGTTTCAGCGCGCTTCTTCCTCTGTCTTCGCCCGAAGGCGGTTCCCTTCTGGACAAGATCCAAGATGGGAAGCCGTTCAGCCAGGAATACCATGGTCCCGGCACCGGAAAAATCCTCCGGGTCTCTTTTTTCCCCTATTTTTCTTCCTCGGGAGAATACTCCGGCTCCGTGCAGATCATCGAGGATGTTACCGAGCGGAAAGAGAAGGAGATGCGCCTGGTCATGACCGAACGCCTGGCCGCCCTGGGGCAGATGGCCTCGGGAATCTCCCACGAAATTCTGAACCCGATGGCCACGATCGGGGCCTGCGCCGAAGGGCTGCTCAGCCGTCTCGAAAAAGGCCAGATGGACCCTGAAGTTTTCAGGAGTTACCTGAAGATTGTCGAGGAAGAGGTCCAACGCTGCAAGCAGATCACCCGGTCCATGCTTTCTTTTGTCCGCCCCCGGGGCGTCGCGGGAAGGAAAGATGTGGACCTTATCTCCATCCTGGAAAACACTCTGGAGATGATCTCCTTCCAGGGGCGTCTGAAGAATATCGCGGTTTCCCGCGCCTACGAAAACAGGCCCCTTACCGTTTCCGCAGATGAGAACGATTTCCGCCAGATCTTCCTGGCGGTCATCGTGAATGCCCTGGACGCCATGGAAGACAAGGGGGCCCTGAACCTGGAAGCTGGTCTCAAGGACAAAGTCGTCTATGTCCGAATCAGCGACACCGGGCCGGGGATTTCGCCGGCCTCTCTCCACCGGGTTTTCGATCCCTTCTTTACCACCAAGGCGCACAAAGGCGGCACCGGCCTCGGTCTTTCCATCGCCAACCGGATCCTTCGGGAGTACGGAGGCGAGTTCGCGGTGGAAACGGACGAGGGGAAGGGAACCTCATTTACTATAGTCCTTCCTTTTTAGCTGGGCATTTCGGGCAATTTTCCCGATGAATCGGGCAATATACCCGCATCCAACCATCCCTCATCTTTGAATTCCAAATAAAATCAAAGAATCAGGTTTCGGCACCGTTTTTGCTGCCCTTCGCGAGAAAAAAGAAAAGGGGCCCAAGTGCGGATCCTTCTTGCCGAAGATGATAAGAACTACGGAAAGGTCCTTAAAAACGAACTGGAAGAGGACAAGAACACCGTGGATTGGGTGGTCGACGGGGTCCAGGCGGTCCTTCAATTCCTGGAAACGCCCTATGGGGCAGTGCTCCTGGATCTTAAGATGCCGCGGCTGGACGGGAATGATGCTCTCCGAATCCTGAAAAAGATCAGCCCAGGGGTCCGGGTTATCACTTTCTCCGGAACAGCGGGTGAGGCGGAGAAAAAAGAATCCATGGAGTGCGGGGCGCTTCATTGCCTCTCCAAACCTTTTCCCATCAGCCTCCTGAAAGAGCAGCTGAAAAATCATCTCCAGGAATGACCCGGACTGAGGATATAGGCAAGGAAAAAAAGATTCCCGTATGTTCTCAACTGAAAGTTCCCATTCATAGTCAATGAGCTTTTTTGATTCAGATTAAGTCAGGACCGAAAAGTCAAACTCCGGGTAACCGGAGGGCGGAAAGNNGATTTTCAAGGAAAATTCTTGGGATGGCCGGGTTGCTGAAGTCGAAAGGATAAGCCGGGGATTCGCGGATTCGTTAAGGCGAGAACCCATTTTTGTTTTTGAGGCAATAGGAATGCTCAGGAAAAGGAGGAAAAAAGATGGCGAGAAAAAGGTTTTTAGTCGTTCTGTTTTTGCTGTGGGCCGTGGCTGCCCTTCCCTGGGGAGCCGACGTAGCCCAGGCAGGGCCGGGGGGCGGCACCTATTACGCCAACAGCCCGGCGGGTTTCAGGACATCTCCCGGAGGGACGTACTGGACCGGAACACCCCTCCGGAAGTTTGTCGACTCGCTGCCCGGGTTGGGGTCCACGAACGCCAACAACCTCGGGCAGTATATTCCCGTTGCCAATCCGGATACCACAACCTATCCGGGCTCCGACTATTACGTGATCGGATTACGGGACTATACTGAAAAACTCCATTCGGACCTGCCCAAAGCAACCACACTCAGGGGTTATTACCAGGTCAATAGTGGAACTTCTGGGACGACAGACAACACGAGTAAATACCTGGGACCTTTGATCCTCGCCACGAGGGACAAGCCGGTGCGCGTCTTGTTTCAAAACAATCTTCCGATTTCAGGCCAGCCGGGCAGCAACCTCTTTTTGCCCGTGGACACCACGGCCATGGGCGCGGGGATGGGTCCATTGTTCGCCAACGGTAGCCCCTGTGACCCCAATACCCAATCATGCGCTAGTTTTACGGAGAACCGCGCCGCCATCCATCTCCATGGCGGGAATACCCCGTGGATCAGCGATGGGACGGCCCACCAGTGGATAACCCCCGCGGGAGACCTGACCCCTTTTAAAAAAGGGCAAAGCTTCCAGAACGTGCCCGATATGGTGGGCGCGGGAAAGTCGATCCCGACGCCGGCCGCGGGCGATGGACTGGGGACCTATTTTTATCCCAACCAGCAGAGCGCCCGGCTGTTGTGGTACCATGACCACGCCTATGGCATTACGCGCCTCAACGCCTATGCGGGCGAAGCCGCTGGTTACGTATTAACGGACCCGCAGGAAGAGGCGTTGATCAATGCCGGTACCCTGCCTAACGCGGGAGGGGTCTACCGCTACGGCATTCCTCTAATTATTCAGGATAAAACCTTTGCAGCCCAGGACGTGGCCATCCAGGATTCCAAGTGGTCCACGACCAACTGGGGCGCGCCGGGCGACCTCTGGTTCCCCCACGTCTACGAGCCTAACCAGGACCCGAATTCGGATACCAATACGAACCCTTTCGGGAGATGGGACTTTGGCCCCTGGTTCTGGCCTATCGTTCCGCTGACCAAGACATTGCCGGGCACGACCGTCGAAACCGGGCCCGAGCGGTACGCCACGTCCATGGTGCCCGAAGCTTTCATGGATACGCCCCTGGTTAACGGCACCGCCTATCCCTACCTTCAGGTACAGCCTCAGGCGTACCGGTTCAGAATCCTTAATGGCAGCAACGACCGGGCTTTCAACCTGCAGCTCTACTATGTCGACCCTGCGAATCCTACCGAAGTCAAAATGGTTCCCGCGCGCCCGCCCACGGCGACCTCGGTCCCTCCGCTCTGCACGGCCGCTACAGTGACCAGAGACGCGGGGCTGGCCATCGGCGCTATCGATCCGGCAACGGGTCGTCCGCTGAACGGAACGGGCCTTCCGGCGAACTGCTGGCCGACCTCATGGCCGGTTGATGGAAGGGACGGGGGCGTTCCCGATCCCACGACNNCGCTCTTTTTGCAGCCGGCGGAACGAGCGGATATCATCATCGACTTTTCCTCGGTTCCGGCGGGTTCCAAACTGATTCTGTATAACGACGCCCCCGCGCCCATGCCGGGTTTCGACCCCCGCTACGACTACTACACGGGGAACCCGGATTATACCTCCAGCGGCGGCGCTCCCACGACCCAGGTGGGCTACGGCCCCAACATCCGGACCATCATGCAGTTCCAGGTGGTGGCGGGAACGGTAACCCCCTTCAATCTGACCGCCCTGCAAAATACGACCACCGGATTGCCGGCGGCCTTCGTCGCGTCCCAGCCCGCTCCCCACGTCCCGCAAGCGGCGTACGGGGCAGCCTATGGGACAACTTACGCCGATACGTATTCGAGGATCCAGGATACCTCCCTGAGCTTCAGCCCGGCCAACGTGGCAGTCGGTCAATCGCTTAGGAGTATCACCCTCACGGCAGGGGGCGCGGGTTACACATCCGCTCCTACGGTCAGCTTCGTGGGAGGCGGCGGAACCGGCGCAGCGGCGACGGCCACCGTATCAGGAGGTGTAGTTAATTATGTCGCCCTTACCAACCCGGGATCAGGGTACACTTCCGCCCCGNNATGAATGCCACCCTGGGGGTCGAACTGCCTTTCACCAATAACAGCACCCAGACGACGATCCCGTTGGGCTACATAGATCCAGTGACCGAGTCAGTGCCGGATAGTCAAATCCAGCTCTGGAAGATCACCCATAACGGCATCGACACCCATCCCATCCACTTCCACCTCTATAATGTGCAGGTGATAAACCGGGTGGGCTGGGACGGGCAGAAAAGGGCGCCCGAGGACAACGAGCTGGGCTGGAAAGAAACCGNNCTGGAAGATGCGATTGTCGCTCTGCAGCCGAAGAAACAGACGGGGCTGCCCTTCTCGGTTCCCAACAGCACCCGCAGTCCGGATGTCACCATGCCGGCGACGAGCAGCATAAACGTTACGAGCCCGCTGAACGGAAACCCAACGACAGTCTCCAACGCCGCGACCAGCTTCGGCTGGGAGTATGTCTGGCATTGCCACATCCTGGGCCATGAAGAGAACGACTTCATGCGTTCCTTTGTCATGCTGGTCCCGACTGCGGTGCCTGCCGCGGCGTCCACTGTGACCGCCACCGTGGTACCGCCGGTGTCACCCGCCACAGCCGGAAACANNGGAGCGCCCGTAACCGTAATCTATCCGGGGGCCGCTCAGGGAATCGGCAGTATCTCGGTCACGAATGGAGGCACGGGTTATACCACCGTTCCTACGGTTACCCTTTCAGCCCCTTCGACCGGCTTTGCGACGGCTGTGGCCACGGCAACCATATCGGGTGGCGCGGTTACGGCCATCACGGTCACGAACTCGGGTGGGGGTTACCTTGCTGTTCCCACGGTAATTATCTCAGGTGGCGGCGGCACGGGTGCTACGGCGGTGGCGAAGTTTGGGTACAATTTTACCGACACCTGGGCAAATTCGGCCGCTGCCTATAACTATAGTGTTGTCGCTTTTAATGCGATAGGGAATGCGACAGCAACAAGCGCTTCGGCAGTGACCATGCCGACATGGGTTCCGGCTACCGGAGTGACCATCACCCCGAGCCCGTTGCCCATCGCTACCCCNNCCGTAGCTTACCAGTACCGATTCTGGCTGAATAACGGGGCAACCAATACCATGGTCCAGGACTATGGCATCGGTTCTTCGTGGACCATGCCCGCCACCACGGTTCTGGGCAACTACGTGTTGACGGTTGACGTGCGAACCACTACGACATCAGCTACGCCGGACGCCTCTTCGACTTTAAGCTTCGCCATCGTATCGCCCCTTCCCTTGGTATCCCAGATCGGCGTCTTCCGGAGCGGCGCCTGGTACCTCGATTATATCGCCAATGGCGCCTGGGACGGCTGCGGGGCCCCTGCTGACCTGACCAANNTCCGGAACGGCCAGTGGTTCCTGGACCTGAACGGCAACGGCGCCTGGGACGGCTGCGGGCCGGACGGCTGCTATGCTTCCTTTGGACAGGCGGGAGATATTCCGGTTGCTGGCGACTGGACCGGAACGGGTACGGCCA